>JBEKMZ010000052.1:0-25930 GCA_049523315.1 Acidimicrobiales bacterium
CTGCGAATGGACCGAGGCGATGTTGACGATGCGCCCGCTGCTCGAGTCTGCGACCATGAGCCGGGCCGCGGCCTGATCACAAAGGAACGTCCCGGTGAGGTTGACGTCGAGCACCTCACGCCAGGCCTTCGCGCCGAGGTCGAGCGCAGGCTCGACATTCAAGATGCCTGCGGAATGGACCAGAGCACGCACGGGGCCAAGCTCGGCGCGGACCTCAAAGAACGTGGTCGTCACGTCGAGCTCAGAGGAAACGTCCAGGTGAAGGCCAAGCCCGGTGCCCCCGAGGCTCCGTATCTCCTCGGCGGCGCTTGCAGCTCCGCCTTCGTCAACATCCAGGCAAGCCACCGAGTAGCCGTCCTTGGCGAGCCGCAGCGCGGCCGCCCGACCGATCCCGCTGGCCGATCCGGTCACGATCGCGACCCGCGACGGCCCGCCGTGGTCAACCAAGTGTCGCTCCTTTCACTGGGTGGTCATTGGCCGCTGGCCAGCGCATCCCGATCCCGTCGGCGGTCGGTGCGAGCCCGTCGGCGCGCCAGACAGCCTCGGCCGCCAGTTGGCCCTCGCTGACAACGGTCGGCAGCTCGCAGGTCGTCATGTGTCGATCAGAGACTATGAACTCGCCACCGACCATCACGTGGGTCACGTCGCGACCCGTCGCGTTGTACACCATGACCGAAACCGGATCGTGAAGCGGCGCCAGGTGGGGTTGGTCGAGATCGACCAGGATGAGATCGGCGAGTTTGCCAGGCTCGAGAGATCCGAGCCGTTCCGCCTCGCCGAGGACGCTCGCGCTTCCCATAGTGCTCCTCCACAAGGCCTCCCGCGCGCTCAAGAGATTGATATCGCCGTAGGCCAGTCGCGCCCCACTGATCCCAAACCGCATCGCGTCCCAAGGGTCCATCGTCACCCAGTCGGTTCCCCAGCCGACGCGTACACCGGCCTCGTAGATTGCCTTTATGGGTGCAAACCTTCCTCGTTTCGCCACGATCGCCGGACAATGTGCAACGGGTGTGTCGGTTTCGTGCAGGATCTCGACACCTTTGTCCGTCGCGTAGACGACATGGGCGACGACCACCTCAGGACCGAGAAAGCCCTCTCCTTCGAGGAACTCGATCGAGCCAGTGCCGTAGGTAACCGCGATGTAGTCCCGCTCCTCGGGGCTTTGGGCTACGTGGATGTGGCGCCCCGCCTGGCGGACACGAGCCTCCTCCCGGATGCTGGCGAGAAGGCGGGGAGAACAGGTGTCCGCAGCATGCGCCCCGAAACGGACCTGGACCCGCCCGTCCCCGGCTCCGTGCCACCCGTTGAACAGGTCGATGTTCTCCTGAAGTCGCCGCTCACCTTCTTCGGGGATCTGCGCCCGTTCTCCGGTGCTTATGGTCGAAAGGTCGGTATCGAAGACCTTGTGCGCTACGTGTGCCCGCACGCCGAGCTCGACTGCCGCCCGCGCCGTCTCCGCGGCACCGTGGTAGATCTCGTTGATGACGGTGCAACCCGCGAGCAGCACCTCGGCGATGCCAAGCCTGCTGAGCTTGTGGACGACCTCGGCACTGAGATACCTCTCCATCGGGAGAGCCAGTCCGTAGAAACCGTCGGCCCGGTCTTCGGTGAGGCCACGAAACAGACATCCCGCCACGTGCGTGTGCACGTTGACCAGGCCGGGCAGGACGGCGTGCCGGGGGAATTCCATGACGCGAGCTCCCGGCAGGTTCATGTGCCCTGCCGGACCGACCGAGACGATGCGCCCGGCATCGATGACCACCTCGCCCCTCGGGATCAGCCGGAAGGCGCTGTCCACGGGGATGACCCAGCCGGCCCGGATGACGAGCGCCTCGGGGAGCGTGCTCAGCTTCGCCACCTTCCCTCTTTCCAGCCCACCTCAGGCCGGGCCGACGGGGCCGCTGCCCGAGCTCAAGTCAGCCTCCGCCCCAAGTGCGGGAGCCGGCGGATCCGGTGCGAGCGCCACCGTCCCGGTACCGGCGGCCGCCCCGGCAGGGAGCTCGGCGCTCGCCTGGCGCCGGTTGAAGGCGTAGTAGACCGCACCGCCCACAAGCATCCCGACCGGGATGCTCAGGTCGGCACCGCCCAACGGGCCGGTCGTGAGAGGGCTGGCGAACAGTGTGGCATTGGTGAAGAGCACCGAGCCGCCCGCGCCCGCCACGAGGGCCACTATCGCGGTCCAGTTCACCCCGTTCGAAAACCAGTAGAGCCCACCGCTGGGACGGACGAGGTCCTCGCTCGCGTACCGATAGCGCCGCAGGTACATGTCGACAAGGTAGATGGCGGTCCACGGTGCGATCCACCAGATCGCCAGGGCAAGGAAGTTCTCCAGGCTCGTCGTGAAGTTGCTGACCCACAGCGCGTAGATAACGAAACCAGTCGCCAGCACTGCGTCGACAAGCACCGTCTTGTAGCGAACGATGCGGACCCCCATCGCCTGGAGGTTCAGCCCAGAGCTGTAGGTGTTGATGATGTTCGCCCAGATCATCGAGACAATCGCGATGAGCAGGAAAATGAAGTGGAACCAGTGCGGGACCACCTTCCCCAGCGACCCGACCGGGTCGAAGGCGTTGAGCTTTGTGCCAATTATCGCCCCGGCGCCATTGAGGATCGTCGCCGGAATGAACGCTCCGAGCGCCGTCCACACGGCGATCTTCGTCTTGCTCGCGTTCGTCGGCAAATAGCGCGAATAGTCCGCAGGCATGTTCGTGAAAGCCAAGCCGTTCGCGGCCGCGACGATCATGACCGCCAGCACGAAGGTCGAGAACTTGTTCGTCCCGGCCAAGGTGTGGCTCCAGCCGTAGCTCCAGTTGACGTGCTGGAAGCCGTAGTAGAGGACGACGCACATGGCGACGCCGATCACGTAGGTCATCGCTCTGTTGACGACGGTGATCGTGGCGTGGCCGAGGATCGCCCACGCCAGCATCAAAGTGATGAAGATCGCCAGCGACAGGATCTTGTAGCCGTTTCCGTTCAGACCGTAGATGCTGAAGATCCCCACCAGCGCCAGGGTCCCGACGACTGCATTCACTCCCTCCCAACAGACGATCGTCAGCCAACTGAAAAAGGTCGGCAGGACATTGCCCCGCCGACCGAACGCCGCCCGGCTTATGACGATTGTCGAGGTGCCGGCGGCGGGCCCGTTCATCGCGACGAGGCCGACGAGCACGTAGGACAGATTGCCGATAATCACCGCCGCGACTGCTGCCCACAGGCTCAGCCCCAGGCTGATCACGACCGCGCCGATGACGAGGTCGACGATGCCCATGAGCGAGGCCGCCCAGATCCAGAACAGCTCCAGCGGGTTCCCGTGCCGTTCACCCAGCGGGACGATGTCGATGCCCCTCTGTTCGATCTTGAATGGCTGGTCCGTCTCTGGCGCAGCCGTCTTAGCCATCGCTATCCCACCTTTCCTGTCTCTCCCCCTGCCAGATCTGCCAGGTTCGCCCTATCTCTTTGTCAGTAGCCGGCCCTTCGAGCCGTATTGCACCCATCAGGCCGTCGTTGCAGCGGTGCGCTGATGAAGAAGTGCCTCGACGTCTTCGGCGACCCGTGCGGCGGACAACCGGTACTTCTCGAGCAGCAGGTCGTTAGGGCCGCTCTCACCGAAACAGTCCTTTATGCCGAGACGCTTGACGGTGACCGGCAGACGGTCGCTCAAAGCCTCGGCGACGGCCCCGCCGAGGCCGCCGATGACGCTTTGTTCCTCGATCGTGATGATGTAGCCCGTCTTTGTCGCGGCACGCACGAGCGCGTCTTCGTCCAGCGGCTTGATGGTGGGAACGTGAAGCACTCCCACCTCGATGCCGCGTCCGGCGAGTATCTCCGCCGCCTCGTAGGCCCGGGGCGACTCACCGCCGGTCGAGACGAGCGTGGCAGCGGTACCCTCGCGCACCGTCACCGCCGGGCCGATCTCGAAGCAGTAGTCGTCACCAAAAAGGACCTCTCCCGGCTCCCGGGTGATCTGCACGTAGGCGGGCCCGTCGGCCGCGGCGACGGCACGGATCATCTGGCGGACCTCTTCCTCGTCGGCAGGGGCGAGAACCGTCATGTTGGGCAGGCTGCGCATGATCGCGATGTCGTCGAACATCTGGTGCGTCTTGCCTGTCATCCCTGTCAACAGACCTGCGTACCCGCCGACGAGCTTGACGTTGAGCCCGGGCTGGGCGACCAGTACTCGGACCGAGTCCAAAGCTCGGGCGACAGCAAAGCACGAGAAGGTGGTGACGAACGGGACGAAGCCAAGCGTGGCGAGCCCGGCAGCCATCGCAACCATGTTCTGCTCGCCTATGCCCGTCTGCAGGTAGCGGTCCGGATGAGCGTCCTCGAATATGCCGGCGCCGGTCGAGCTACCCACATCGCCGTCGAGCACGAGGATCCGAGCATCGTCGTCGGCCAGCGTCGCCAGCGTCTCGCCGAACGCCTGTCGTTGCGCTACCCCGAGCGGAAGAGACATGTCAGCGCGCGCCTGAGAGCGCGACCGGATCCGCCAGCTCTTCCAGTGCCTGTCGGAGCTCGTCACCGGTCGGGACCCTACTGTGCCAGGAGTAGTCGTTCTCCATGAACGACACGCCCTTGCCCTTCACCGTCTGGGCCACGACTGCGACGGGCGCGCCTTTCAGCTCACGGGAAGCCTCGAGTGCCTCGATCACCGCTGCCATGTCGTGACCGTCCACCTCGAGGACCTGCCAGCCGAAAGCGGACCAGCGCCGGGCGAGCTGGCTACCGGTGTAGGGCGGGAGAGCGACGCGCTCGACCGACGAGCTGTCACGCCAGCAGAACTGCTGGAGCTGGTTCTGGTCGACCACCGCAACGAGGTTGTCCAGCTCGTAGCGCTGAGCGACGTGAGCACCCTCCCAGATCGCACCCTCGTTGCACTCGCCGTCGCCGACCATCACGAAGGTGCTGAACTGCTGGCCCGAAAGTTTGGCGCCGAGCGCGATCCCCACGCCGGCGCCGAACCCGAGCCCCAGGGACCCCGTTGACATGTCCAAGCCTGGGAGCGCTGTCATGTCAGGGTGGCCTTGCAGGCGCGAGTCGATCGCATCGAAAGTGCTCAGCTCATCTACCGGAAAGTACCCGCGCAAGGCGAGCACCGCGTAGAGGGCTATGGAGCAGTGCCCTTTCGAGAGAATGAACCGGTCGCGTTCTCGCCACTCGGGCTCTGCCGGCCGGATCCGTAACACGCGGAAGTACAGCGCCGTCAGCAGCTCGACCGCCGACAGCGGTCCACCTAGGTGGCCGCCCTTTGCGTGTGCTATCGCCGTTACGACCTCACGGCGCGTGCGCCGGGCGAGCGCGCACAACTCCTCGAGGGAAAGCTGATCGCTCACCCCGCGCCCTTCTCGTAGGAGCCGGGGACCACCGGTGGCGAGAACGCCGAGATGAGCTCGAGAGGCCCCGGGCCGTGCGAGACGGTTGCGTGATGGAGCCCGATCGGGATGTACACCGCCGTGCCGGGCTCGAGCTTCTCGGTGCCCTCCGGCGTGACCAGCTCTCCGTGGCCGGAGACGATGTAGATGACCTCCTCGGCGGCGTCGTGCACGTGCCCGGGGGGTGCCGAGCCCTCCGGGAAGACCGCCACTCCGAGGGTCAGCCCCTTGGCGCCTGCGTTCTCGGGCCCCACGCACAGGAGCCAGTCACGACCAGGAAGGTGGTAAACCGCGGCATCCTCACGCCGGACACCTTTCAACATGGGTCACCTCCTAAGGGGCTTCGGACACGAAGAGGCACCTCTCATACCATGGGTTTCCGCGCCACCAGCCTTTCCGGTAACGTTCTCGGTACCGTTTCTGGAACCGTAAACGCCGGCTTCTCTTCTGTCAAGAGTTGTTACCTCCAATCAAGCCCAGGCTCGTAGTCCGCTACGGTGGGCTGCCGTTGCGGGCCTCCACCCGGAGCCGTTCACGTCCGGCGGTCGCTCCCGGGGGCTCCGGGGTGCCTGCACTGGGATCCGGCGCCTAGTGGCCGGAGTTGAGGAGGACAGCGCGTGGCACGAGCACGAGCAGAGCAGATTGCAGACAACGAGCGCGTCCGCATCACCGTGTGGAGCTTCGGCTCCGGTGACTCGACCGGTCAGCACCGTCATGAGCTCGACTACGTCGTCGTTCCGGTGACGGGCGGAACGTTCGATGTCACGAGCCCCACCGGTGAGGTGAGCGGGATGACCCAGGAGCTCGGTGTCCCCTACTTCCGCTCTGCGGGGGCTGTTCACGACGTGGCGAACGCGACCGAGAGCGACGCGGTTTTCGTCGAGATCGAGCTCAAGGAGCCCTTGTCGAACGCTGGCTGAGGACCGACATGGAGTGGCCGTCACCACGAACCTTCACGGCAACGACCCGACCAACTCGCGCGAGGACATCGCTGTTTTTTCTCGGAGAACGCGTTCGGGTCCTCGAGGAGGGCAGAACCCGTTGGCGGTGTGCGATCAAAGGCGCCCCAGAACCAGGCCGAGCGCGACTGGGATGCCGCGTCCGAGCTGAGCCGAACCGGCATGCCTGAGCACTCGACCACCACAGACACCCGTGGGCGCCGTTTCCTGCTCGGCGCGGGCCTCCTGCTCGTCTCGCTGAACCTGCGGCCTTCGATGAGCGCGCTCTCGCCAGTTCTCGGCGCTGTCCGCCGCTCCACCGGGCTCTCGGCGGCCGGTGCCGGCCTGCTGACGACGATGCCGCTCATCTGCTTCGGCCTCCTAGCTCCTGTCGCCCCCCGTCTCGTGCGTCACCGCGGAACGGGCGCGGTCCTCCTCGGCTGCCTCTTCGTGCTTCTGGTCGGTATCCTCGTCCGCTCGAGTGGCTATGCCGGCCTGTTCGTAGGGACCCTGTTGATCGGGATCGCCATCGCGGTCGCGAACGTCCTCATGCCGGGCATCGTCAAGCGCGACTTCCCCGGACAGGTCAGCCTCATGACCGGCTTGTACACGGCCATGCTCAGCGCCGGGGCCGCCCTCGCGGCCGGAACCACGGCGCCGCTCGCCCGGGCGCTCGGCGGAAACTGGCGCCTCGCTACCGGGGCCTGGGCGCTACCAGTCGTCGTTGCGATCGCAGTGCTCGTACCTCTTCGGTCGCACGCTCGGCCGGTTAGGGAGATCACAGGCGGGGGCGAACCAACGAGGGGACTCTGGAAGAGCCCGGTCGCTTGGGCGGTGACGCTGTACATGGGGGTGCAGTCGCTGGAGTTCTACTCGACGCTCGCTTGGCTCCCGACCGTGTTCCACGACCGGGGCGTTCCCGTCGTGACCGCCGGTGTGTTGTTGGCGGTCGTGAACGCCTGCGCGATCGTCTCCGCGCTGGTCACTCCCTCGATCGCGCACCGGGTCGGCGACGTCCGCGTCGCCGTGCTCGGGGCCGTGGTGCTCGCGGGCCTCGCCACGACGGGCCTCCTCCTCGATCCACACCACCTCGACGCGCTCTGGGCCGTGCTTCTCGGCTGCGGACAGGGAGCGACGATCAGCCTGGCGCTCATGGTGATGGTGCTCCGTTCCTCCAACCAGCACGAGGCCATGGCGCTCTCGGGGATGGCCCAGGGCGGCGGGTACCTCATCGCCGCGATCGGGCCCACCCTGCTCGGTGCCCTCTTCGACGTCGCGCACAACTGGACCCTCCCCTTGACAGTGCTCCTCGGGCTCCTCTTCGTGCAGGCGGGTGCCGGCTACCTGGCCGCGAAGGACCGCCCCGTCATCACTGCGACGTCGGGGGCTCCCGACCGGTGAGCCGTCGCGTCAAGCGGGCGAAGAACCCCTGCTGTACTGGCCGTCGACGCGCCGGGGAAGCCCGAGAGGGTTGGCCTCGCGCAGGCCTGCCGGCAAGAGGTGGTCGGGGACGCCCTGGTAGGCGACGGGCCGGAGGAAACGACCGATCGCCGCAGCCCCGACCGAGGTGTGCAGTGGGGAGGTTGTAGCCGGGTACGGGCCGCCGTGCTGCATCGCCCAGGTCACCGAGACCCCGGTCGGCCACCCGTTCCATATGACCCGGCCTGTCTTCTCGGCGAGGGCGTCGATCAACGCGGGGACAACCGCTTCGTCGGCCTCCCCGTGCACCGTCGCTGTGAGCTGGCCCTCGATCACCTCCGCGACAGCGATCAGCTCGTCCTCGTCGTCGTATTCGGCCAGGAGCGAAACCGGGCCGAAGCACTCGGCCAGGAGGTGCTCCGCGTCCGCGACGAGGTCCTCGGCGGTCGTGCGCAGCAAGGTGGGCGTCGTCGTGCCGTCAGGGTGCCTGGAACCCGCGGCGATCACTTCGACGCTCGGGCGGATCCGCAGTGCCTCGAGGCCCTCGTGGTACGCGGCGTCGATCCTGTCGTTGAGAAGCTGGGCCGGCGGCTGTGCGCCGACCAGGGAACGAAGGCTCTGGCGGTCAACCACGCCCTTCGGCAGGAGCAAGATCCCCGGCTGGGTGCAGAACTGCCCGGCGCCCAGGCTGAACGAGGAGACGTAGCCCGAGAGGATCTCTTCCAGGCGGGAGGCCGCAGCGCCCCTCGTCACGAAAACCGGGTTGACGCTCCCGAGCTCGCCGTAGAACGGGATCGGTTTCACGCGCCCGACGGCGAGGTCGAAGAGCATCCGCCCCACCCGCGACGACCCGGTGAAGGCGACCGCGGCGATGTCGGGATGGGTGACGAGCCGGCGTCCGGCCTCGTCGCCCTCGACGAGGGCGAAGGTGCCCTGCGGCGCCCCGGCGTCATCGAGGGCGCGGACCAAGAGCTCTGCACAGCAGGCTGAGAGCCGACGGTGGCCAGGGTGACCCTTCACGACAACAGGGCAGCCGGCAGCGAGGGCTGATGCGGAGTCGCCGCCGGCGACGCTGAAGGCGAAAGGGAAGTTGCTGGCGGCGAACACGGCCACGGGGCCGATTGGCCGGAGCCAGCGGCGCAGGTCCGGGCGGGCGCCCGGCGGCCAGCTCGCGTCCGCCGTGTCGATACAGGCCTGGAGCTGGTCGCCCTCTTCGATCACTCCGGCAAGGAAACGCAGCTGGAAGGTCGTCCGGGCCAGCTCTCCGCGAAGCCGCGCCTCTCCGAGATGGGTCTCGCGCATCGCCAGGGAGACAAGCTCGTCGGCAGCGGGGTCCAAGCGGTCCGCGACCGCGTGCAGGATCCCCGCCCTCGCCACCGGGTCGATCTCACGCCAGGTCGGGGCGGCGGCAACGGCCCTTTCCACGACGTCGGACACCTCGAGAAGCGAGGTCTGAGAGGGATCGGTGTCGATGTCAGTCACGACGACTCCTTGGAAAGTCTCTCTTGGTGTTGGGGCCGTGCATGCCGTGTCATGGCGCTTTGACCGACGGGTCGGCGGGCCGACCCTATACCGTGACGCCCCCGACGTACTCGGGCTCGGGGGTGCTCCCGGGGTAAAGCTCGGCGAAACGCTCGGCGTTGTCCTGAGGGTGAAAGCCTATGGCTTCGCCGCCCGCAGTGGACCACCACCTGCGCGTGTTGGCGGACACGCCCCAGACGATCCGGAAGCCCGGGGACGACGTCGTCAGCGCGGCCCTCGTCAGCCGCACGAAGTCGCCCGGGGAGAGCCATGTCGACAGCATGCGCCGGTTCTCGGGGGCGTCGAAGCACGAGCCGATGCGCAGGCAGACGATGTCCAGCTCGAACGCGGCGCTGTAGAACCCGCAGAGGGCCTCGCCGGCCGCCTTGCTTACGCCATAGAGGCTGTCGGGCATCGGGGTCACATCATCGGCGAGCGGCTGGGGGCCCCGGACATGGAAGCCCACGGCATGGTTGCTGCTCGCAACCACGAGGCGCCTCACGCCGTGGCGACGCGCCGCCTCGAGCACCTCTCGGGTGCCGCCGATGTTCACCGCGGAGAGCTCCGGCCACGGCGCGTCGCCCGGGTAGCCGCCGAGGTGAACGACGGCGTCCGCTCCCTTGAAGGCCTTGTCGAGCAGGCACGGATCGATGACCGAGCCCAGGTGGACCTCGACGGGCTCGCCCGGCGTGGGCGGTGGAGGCGCGACGATGTCGACGAGGCGCGCCATCTCGGCGACATCGGCGAGCGAGGAGCGCAGGTAGGTCCCGAGCCGCCCCGCAGCCCCTGTGATGACGAGGGCGCGCGGCACCCTCACCCTGGGTCGGGCTCCACGGCGGCCCCGCTCCGGGCGAGGAAGTCGAAGTCGCACCCCTTGTCGGCCTGGCCGATGTGCTCGCTGTACAACGAGCCGTAGCCGCGCTCGAAGAGCCTCTCCGGGGGGACCCACGCCTGCTTGCGCCTCTTTAGTTCCTCGTCGTCCACCCCGAGGCTGAGCAGACGCTCCTCGACGTCCAGGGTGACCATGTCGCCGTCGTGGACCAGTGCGAGCGGTCCCCCGACGAAGGACTCGGGCGCCACGTGCAGGACACAGGTGCCGTAGCTCGTCCCGCTCATCCTCGCGTCCGAGATTCGGACCATGTCGCGCACTCCTTCGCGCAACAGCTTTTCCGGTATCGGCAACATTCCGTACTCGGGCATGCCCGGGCCGCCCTGCGGGCCCGCGTGGCGCAATACGAGGACCGAGTCGGCGGTTACCTCGAGGGCGGGATCGTTGACGCGCCTTTGCATGTCCCCGTAGTCCTCGAAGACGACTGCGGGCCCGGTGTGGGTCAACAGGTGCGGTGAGGCGGCGAGGTGCTTGATCACCGCCCCGTCCGGTGCGAGGTTGCCGTGCAAGATGGCGAGACCACCGTGCTCGGAGAGCGGATTCCCCCGGGGACGGATCACACGGTCGTTGTGCACGGCAGCCCGGGCTATGTTCTCGCCGAGCGTCCGGCCGTTCACCGTCACCCGCTCGAGGTGCAGGAGGTCTCTGATCTGCGCCATCAGTGCGGGCAGCCCGCCGGCGTAATAGAAGTCCTCCATCAGGTACTCGCCGCTGGGCCGGATGTTGGCCAGCACGGGGGTGCAGCGCGAGAGCCGGTCGAAGTCCGCAAGGCCAAGCTCCACCTGACAGCGACCGGCCATGGCGACGAGATGGATGACGGCGTTGGTGGAACCCCCGAGGGCGAGGACCACGCTGATGGCGTCGAGGAAGGCGCGCCTGTCTGCGACATCGGAGATCTTCATGTTGTCACGCACCATCTCGACGATGCGCGAGCCACTCGCGGCCGCCATGCGGTGGTGCGCGGAGTCCACGGCCGGGATGGACGAGGCGCCCGGCAAGGTGAGCCCGAGCGCCTCGGCGGCAGAGGTCATCGTCGAAGCGGTGCCCATCGTCATGCACTGGCCGGGGGAGCGTGCGAGAGCGGACTCCAGGGTCCCCCACTCGTCCTCGGTGATCGTCCCTGCCCGCTTCTCGTCCCAAAAGCGCCACATGTCGGTACCGCTGCCCAAATCCTCCCCACGCCAGTGACCCGTGAGCATCGGGCCTGCCGGCACGTAGATGACAGGCCTGTCGGCGCTCGCGGCCCCCATGAGCAGGGCGGGCGTGGACTTGTCGCAGCCGCCCATCAACACGGCCCCGTCGAAGGGGTAGGAGCGCAGTATCTCCTCGGTGTCCATCGCCAACAGGTTCCTGTAGAGCATCGGCGTCGGCTTCTGGAAGGTCTCCGAGAGCGTGGCGACGGGCATCTCTACCGGGTACCCACCGGCTTCCCAGACGCCGCGCTTTACGGCCTGGGCGCGCTCGCGAAGGTGCATGTGGCAGGGGTTGATCTCGCTCCAGGTGTTGAGGATCCCGATCAGGGGCTTCCCGGCGAGTTCCTCGGCCCCGATACCGAGCTGGCGGGCGCGTGAGCGGTGGCTGAAGGCCCGCAGCCCCTCGCCCTCGAACCATCGCCGGGAGCGCAACTCCACGGGCTCGCCGTTCATGGGAGCATCCCCCAGTCCTCGAGGATCTCAGTGACCTGCGAACGCAGCTTCGCGCTCAGCAGCGAGCTCGGGGGCCTTATGTCCCGCCCGCATATGCCGAGCTGGCAGAGCGCCTCTTTAACGACCGAGACGTTGTTGGCGCTTGAGTTCGCGGCCCGCATCTCCTCAAAGGGCCGCACCCTGTGCCAGGCATCGGTGACGACGTCCGGGGCGCCGTCGACCAACGCTTGCCACAAGCGGAGCGAGGTCGACGGGTCCACGTTCGCGAGCCCCGAGGTGAACCCGGTTGCCCCGACCGCGAAGTACCCGGGGGCGTGCAGCTCCGCCGCGCCGGCCACCCAGGTGAAACGCCCCGCCCCGGCATCAGAGGCGACCTGGGCGAAATGCACCGGGCTCGGCACGGCGTATTTCACTCCGATCACGTTCGGGCAGAGCTCCCCGAGCCGGGCGAAGGCCGACCCGGGGATCGCCTCGTTGCGCACATACAGGACGACGCCGAGATCGGGCACATCGCTCGCGATGGCGCGGTGGTACTCGATCCACCCGTCCACCGACACATAGGGGTGGACGGGCTGGTGGACCATGACCAAGGCGGCGCCGGTCGCGAGTGCGTCCCTTGCCGCCTCCCGGGCGGAGGCGACGTCGTGGCCGACTCCGACTATGACCGTCGTCTCGGGGTCAACGGCCTCTAAAGCAAGACGTGTCACTACCTTCGCCTCCGATGAACTCAGGGCGTAGAACTCACCGGTGTTGCCATTGGGTGTGACCGTGGTGATCCCTGCTTCGACGAGGCGGCGGATGATCCGTTGATAGGCCGCCTCGTCGATGCCGCCGTCGCGTCGAAAGGGCGTCGCCGGGACAGCGACCACACCGCTCAGTGAATTCTCTTGTTGCTGGAAGTTCATTCCGGTTCCCGTTTCTCCTCCTGGCCCTCGCCTCCCCGAAGCAGCTCTGTCACCTCAAGATCCGCCCAGGGCTTCGACGACGCGTCGCTGGAACAGCTCGATGTGCCGTCGCAGGCGATCGGCTGCCACGTCCGCCCTGCCCGCCTTCGCCGCCTTTGCGATCTGGCGGTGCTCTGCGGCCTCGCCCACGAAGCTCCCGACGCGCTCCCAAACCGTGACGCTTATTAGAGCGTTGAGGTCGGTGAGGTCGTCGAGCACCCCGACTAGGACCGGGTTCGCGCAGCCGGCGTACAGGTGACGGTGAAAGGCCCTGTTCGCCAAACTGCGCTCGTAGGCGTCCTCGGCCGCGACCATGCGCTCGACAGCCGCGTCGAATGCCGAGCAGTCGAGGCCACCGAGGACGGTCCGCCGCACCGCCTCGGGCTCCAAGAGGACACGGAGGTCACACACGCCGAGCGCCATCGGGCCGTCGACGACCCTGACCGATGTCCCCCGGTGACTGCTCGCACTCACCAGTCCCGTCCCGCTCAGAGCCTTCAGGGCGTCACGGACGGGGGTCTTCGAAGTGCCGAGCTCCTCGGCGATCGCCTTCTCGGTGAGGGGGGAACCTGCCTTGTAGCGGCCGGTGAGGATGGCTCTTCTGATCTCGTTGGCGATCACGTCTCCGCGAGACCCGAGGCGCGGCAGGGCCGCCGCGTCCATCTCGTCAGCTAGAAGCGTGTCATACACAACACATAATATACTATGTACTTTCGATCGGATCCAAGGGGACGGTTACCATGGGAAGCGGAGTCAGCCCCGACGGGCACGCGGACAGCCCTGCTCACGCACCTCAGGTCAGCGCGTACCTTTACCCCTGGGACGTCCTCGGCGATCTCGGTGTCGTTTCGCGGCTCAAATCCGCTGGAATCGGCCGTGTCTGCGTCGCCGCCGCCTATCACAGCGTCCGGGCGGCGACGCCGCAGCATCCCCAGCACCGCTTTGTCACGGCCGAGACGGCTGCCCTCTACCGCCCGGTTCGAACCGAGGTGTGGGCGGCCCGTCGCCTCAGCCCGCGTCCGGCCCCCTGGACAGGCTTCGAGGACTCCTTCGACCGCGTGGTCGAGGCTCTAGACGCCGAAGACATGCGTGTCAGTGCGTGGGTGGTGCTCACCCACAACAGCGCTCTCGGCCGCGAGCACCGTGATCTCGTCGTGCGTAACTGCTTCGGCGACGCCTATGAGTGGGCCCTCTGCCCCGCCAACGAAGAAGTGCGCGAGTACGCCGCTCTGCTCGCTTCGGAGTCGGTGCGCGACCTCCCCCTCGAAGGCATCTCGATCGAGGCTTGCGGCCAGCTCGGCGCGGAGCATGGCGGCCACCACGACAAGACGGCCCGGGCCTACACGCCGCTCGCCGAGACGATCCTCTCGGTGTGCTGCTGCGACACATGCAGGCGGGGATGGAGCGTCCACGGTCTCGAGCCGGACGCCACGGCGCTGGCGCTCCGAGAGGCGTTCGCCCTCGCCGTGCGCGAGAGCGGCAAGGTCACCCCCGAGGACCTCCTCGGGGCACCGCTCGCGCGACAGCTGCTTGCGGAGCGACAGCGCCACACGTACTCGCTTCTAGAGGAGGTTCTGAGTGAGATCTCGCCCAGCAACGCTTCTTTGAGGATCACGCTGCATGCGCAGGCGGACCTGTGGGCCACTGGTGCTTCCCCGGGGCTGACACCGAGGTCGCCGCGGAGGGTGCACTGCGTCCTCGTCCCTATCAACCCGACGTCTCCGATTAACGCGGACGTGATCGCGGCCACCAGGTCATCCATCCCGGCAGAGGTCGCCACGGCCGCGTATGTCAACCTTCTCGGACCAATCGAGCCCGCAGATTTCGACGAGCGGGCCGACCAGCTACTGAGTTGCGCCGACGAGCTCCACCTCTACCACTTCGGTCTCGCGAACGCGCGGCAGCTTCCCCTCTTCTCCGCTCTGTCGCCATTGCCCTCCTGAGCACTCTGACCCGGGGACAGGCCTGGCACTACATCCAGGCCTTGTCTCAACTCAGAGCTCGGTCAAGACGGGCGCCGGTGACGGCGTCGCTTGGAGTCACGTGCGCAAAAGGCTCAGGAGGCTAACTAGCAGCTGCGGCTTCGAGGCACTCGGGCGTTGCCAGGCGAGTCTGGCAGAGCTTCGAAATCTCTAGATATTCGCCAGGGCGCCCTCGATCTGAGAGTTCAACCTGGTGACGGGACGGTACTTCAGATGCCCTGGCCGAAGCTGCGCCGCGAGCAGCACGGCGCCCGCAACACCTGCGGCATCGCCCAAGGCCGGTGCGACAACAAGATCCTCCATGTGGCGCGCCTCGGGGAAGTACCCGGTGTCGAGCAACTCCGGCGTCCTTTGCCGGATCCTCGGCAGGAGTGCTGGGTCGTGCAGCACGCCGCCGCCGAGAACGACACGCTCAGGACGGTACGAGGAGATGAGATTCGCGACGCCGAGCGAGATGTACTCACTCTCCAACAAGACAGCGTCAGGGGGTTCCAAGCCGGCCAGGGCCCAGAGCTCCGCTCTCTTCTCCCTGGCTGGCCCTGCAGCCAGGCCCTCCCAGCAATTGCCGTGGAAGTCGCAGTTTCCGCCCCACATCTGCTCGGGGACACCCGGTTGACAGTCGCTCGCGTGCTGGGGGAACCTCATGTGCCCCATCTCGGGATGCGACCGCCCGTGCACGAGGGCGCCGTTGGCTATCGCCCCGACGCCGATCCCGGTCCCGATCGTGACGTACAGCATGTCGGAGCATCCTTGAGCAGCACCCCAGGACCACTCCGCCAGCGCGGCCGCGTTGACGTCCGTGTCGAGCTGCACGGGAACTCCGAGTGCCTTCTCGAAGCTCTCCCGGACCGGCCAGCTGCGCCACGCGGTCTTGGGCGTCGCCCGGGCAATGACGCCCGCCACCGGGTCGAGGGGGCCGAAGCAGGCGACCCCGAGCGAGAGCAGGCTACTCGAGCCCTCGTGCGCGGCGTGGAACCAGTCCGTTGCGGCTTTGATCGTCCTGCCTGGATCGGTCGTCGGTATGACCGTGGCGGTCCAGCGATCCTCCGATCCGTCGCCGATCGCGAGCACGCACTTCGTACCGCCAAGCTCGATGCCTGCGTATTGAGCCACCTCTTAGTCCCTCCTCCTGAATGGGCGGTTCACGCCGGGTGCGGTGCGACGCTCACGATTGCGACACTCGGACGAGCGGCTTGAGAATCGACGGGTCCCGGCGCGCCGCATTGAGCGCTTCCTCGCTTGACTCAAGTGCGAAGCGGGCGTCGACGAGCCCTTCGAGGTCGACCGCTCCGGAAACCAAAAGGGCGATCGCTTGCGGGTACGTGTTGGCGTAGCGGAACGTACCTGTGAGGGCGATCTCCCTGGTCTGGACGCTGGAGATGGGTATTGGGACCTCGGACGACGGGCACATTCCAACCAGCACAGCAGCCCCTGCAGGGCGCACGCAGCGGATCCCGTCCAAGATGGCGGCCGGTGAACCTGAGCAGTCGATGAAGACGTCCGCGTCGGCCGCCTCCTGCTCGAGGCCGGACGACGTCGCGTCAACGACCGCGGTCGCACCGATGGCGAGAAGGCGTTCCCGACGCTCGGGCACCGGGTCGCTCACGATCAGCTCGCTCGCCCCCGCCGCCCGGGCGACAAGGGTGATGACAGCCCCGATCGGCCCCGCCCCGGCGACCGCCACGCGGGCCCCGATTGCTATCTGCGCCTTACGACAGGCCCAAAGCCCGACCGAGAGCGGTTCGCAAAGTGCGCCAGCGTCATCGGACACCCCGTCTGGCAGCGCGAAGGCGTAGTCCTCATGAATCGTCACGTAGCGTGCCAGGGCCCCGTCGACGGGCGGAGTCGCGAAGAAGGCCACTTCGCGGCACAGGTTGTAGTGGCCGGTGCGGCACTCACGGCAGGTGCCGCAAGGCACGCCCGGCTCGAGGGCGACTCGCTGGCCGAGGTCGTGTTTACGAGCCGAGTCCCCCCGGCCGACGACGATCCCCGAGGCCTCGTGGCCGAGGACGAGGGGCGCCTTGACGACGAAGTCGCCGATCCGACCGTGCTCGTAGTAGTGGACGTCCGATCCACATATCCCCACCGACACGACCTGAACGAGCACCTCGCGCGGGCCTGGGGTCGGCATGGGCCGCTCCTCGACCCGCAGGTCGTGCGGGGCGTAGAGCACGGCGGCCGTGTTCGACAATCGTTCCATCGGGCTCAGGTCCTTTCCGACAGCATCACATGAACATGGTTCACGGGACGATCACAGCCTTCATGCACGATGAGTCCTCCCGCAATGCCGAGAGGGCGCGGTCGTAGTCGGCGAGCGCGAACTCATGGGTGACGATGCCCTCGGTGCGCACGCGACCGGACCGGAGGACGGCGAGGGCGCGGTCGAAGCAATGGGTCTGTGCGAAGGACCCCTTCACCGTCAGCTCGCGACGGAACACCTCGTAGGGGTGGAACGGCAGAAGAGCCTTCTCGTCGGCCATCCCGTAGATGAGGACGGTGCCCCCGTCGCGGGTAAGCGGCAGGCACAGCTCGCCGACCACCACCGCACCAGTCGCCTCGACGACGATGTCGTAGCCGTCGGGGGCGTTGTCACGGAGCTTGTCGATCGATGCACCCGGGTCCGCCCGGTCGATCTTGAGCGTCGTATCGATGCCGTATTCGCGGGCGAGGGCAAGCTTGAACTCCGTCGGGGCCGCAACGGTCACACGGGCCGCCCCGCCGTGCACGAGCAGCTGGGCCAGGACGAGGCCGGTCGGGCCGGCGCCGAAGAGGAGCACGTCTGAACCGGGCCGTGCGTCGAGCACGTCCATGCCGTGGATCGCGCACGCCGTCGGCTCGGTCATGACCGCCGCGGAAGGGCTCAGGTCGTCGGCCGCAAAGCACTTCTCCGCGCGGACGATCACGTAGTCGGCGAACGCCCCGGGCCCGTTCACCCCGAGCGAGAAGAAGTTCCGACAAAACAGTGGTTCGTCGCGCCTGCAGGCCGGGCAGTGGCCGCACAGCAGGGTGTTGTCCGCTGCGACACGCTGACCGACGCTGAGCCCGTTGACCGCGTCACCCAGCGACTCCACACGACCGACGATCTCGTGGCCCGGCGTCAACGGGTACTGCGAAAAGAACCCACCGTCATGGATGTGAAGGTCGGTCCCGCACATGCCCGCCATCTCCACGGCTAGGCGGACCTCTCCCGATCTCGGCTCGGGCGTCGGGACGGTCCTCACCTCGAATCGGCGAGGGGCGTCGTAGACGACGGCCCTCATCTCATGGCCGCTTCGAGCAAAGCGTCGGCCCCGAACTCGGTTGCCACCGGTGCTCGTCGCATGCCGAAACCCTACCGAGGCCGCGGGTGCCGTCGCAGACCTTAGACCGGGGCACCGGGCCAGGCCTTCGTCGCTGGTGCGCGACCGATCCGGCCCTTTCTCAGGCGGTATCCGGTGACGAGGTGGTCGAGGCGGCATTTGGACGCGTTCTCGAGAAAAGCATTACCTTCCTCAGAGTAAGTGGAGCTGATGCGATGCGCTGGCGTGCAAGCGACCGAAGGGGTCAAGTTGAACATCAAGGAGTTACAGGCGCTGCAGGAGCTGGGCGAAGCGATCGTCCAAACCGCACAGCAGATGGAGCTCACCGGGCTCGTGGAGGGTACCGCAGGAAATGTCAGCTGCATCGACGAATCGCGCCGGTACGCGCTCATCACGCCGACGGGCGTCAATTACGCGAATCTGGACCCCGCTGAGCTTCCCGTCGTAGACCTCGACGGCAACGTCCTGTCCGGCAAGTACCTGCCGTCCAGTGAGCTCCAGATGCACCTGCAGGTGTACCGCTCGCGGCCAGACGTTCAGAGCGTCGTCCACACGCATTCACGCTTTGCGACGACCTTCGCCGTCCTCAACCAGCCGATCTCGGCCGTCCACTACGTGCTCGCCTTCGCCGGCCCGAGCGTCGAGGTGGCCCCGTACCGCACCTACGGTACGCCAGAGCTCGGCGAGTGCTGTGCCGACACCCTCGGTGGCAGAAATGCCGTTCTGCTGCAAAATCACGGCGTAATCGCGGTCGGGAGCTCGGCGCCGAAAGCCCTCAATGTCGCCCAGGTCGTCGAGTACACGGCCGAGCTGCTGTGGCGCGCCCAGAGCATCGGCACTCCCACGGTCCTTAGCGACGAGGAAATGGAGCGCGTGGCGCGGAAGTTCGTCAGCTACGGCCAGCCTCAGAAGACTGCCGAGAACGGTGGCAGCCCGGTCTAGTTTCGGCGTTCCTCCGGGCGGGCTCCAAAGCGCTAGTTCGCCGGAGGAAGAGCCCCCTTTCTGATCAGCACGTTGCCGTATAACCGCGTTCCCCGGTGAGGACCACGGCATCGCCTCCACGGGCGCCTTCGTAGAAAGCGAAGCGCTCCAGGGCACGATCGGCCAATGGCGGCCCGCATCGGCGTCGATGACGTCGGGCACCTCCGTTTGGACCTCGGCAAGGTTGTCATTCGTCGCGTCGAAGGCCCGCTTGCGCAGCGACGCGTTCCGCCTGGAGACGACGATCCAGTGGAGCCGCTAATACGAATGGGAACTGGGGAAACTCATTCACCAGTGGGAGCACATGGCGGGAGACATGGTCGTGGAACCGGCGGATCCTCCCCGGTCGTGGTCCACAACACCGCCTTCGGTCGGGCCGAAGACGTGGACATCGCCATCATCGATCAAGCGGGCGAGGATGGCGACCGAGCTGACGGAACGGTACGGCTGTTAGCGTGCCTCGCGTCGGCCCGGCCACCGAGTACTACGAGAAGGAAGTCGAAGCCATATGACGACCCTGGAGGAGCTTCGTGAGGCCCTCGTGGAGGGACGGGCGAAGGTCGCGGCCGCCAAAGTGAACGAGGGCCTGGCTGGCGGCATAGACGCGGAGTCCTTGCTACGCTAGGGCCTGATCGCGGGTATGGCGGAGGTGGGCCAGCTCTACGAGAACGGTGAGATCTTCGTCCCCGAGATGTTGGTGGCCGCCCGCGCCATGAACGGAGCGCTCGCGGTGCTCAAGCCGTATCTGGTGCAGCAGGGAGTGGCCTCTAGCGGAAAGGTGGCGATCGGGACAGTGCAGGGAGATTTGCACGACATCGGGAAGAACCTCGTGGCGATGATGCTGGAGGGCGCTGGCTACGAGATCATCGACCTCGGCGTCGACGTCCCCCCGGAGAGCTTCGTCCAGGCCGTCCGGGACGGAGCGAACGTTGTGGCGATGTCGGCGTTGCTCACGACCACCATGACGAACATGCCGACGATCGTTGCCGCGCTCGAGGAAGCCGGCCTGCGCCAGAAGGCGCGCATCGTCGTCGGAGGGGCACCGCTCACGAGCAGCTACGCCGAGGAGATCGGGGCGGACGGCTATGCCGTCGACGCCTCCGGCGCAGCGCGCCTTGTACGGGAGGTGCTCGCAGCCTGAGTACCTGCCGGGGCGCGACGTGGTGGAGCATCCCGGCGGTGGCGCGGTGAGCGCGGCGAAAACTGCCCGGCTCGAGAAGGAGCACCCCGCGGAAATGCTGGTAATTCGTGACTGGGACCTGAGCCCCGATGCCGACATGGTGCTGCGGGCCCAAGGTGCCGATCCCGAGGGCGTGCGACGGCGGAAATCAGCCGCTGTCGGGATTGCGGAACAGGCCGTCGCTGCCGGCCGGCCCCTGCTCGAACCGGTCGTAGTGTCGACGAGCTTCCAGGTACGGGAATTCCGCCACGATCAAGTTAGGTTAGAAGGTGGGGGCCATCTCTCCGGACCACTGATCGCCGAGCAGCTCCGGGCCGCGCAGTCGGTCCTAGTGGCCGTCTGCAGCATCGGACCTGCCTTGGAGATGGCCGCTTCCGGCGGCTTTCGCGAGGACCCGGCCATGACTGTGGCGCTCGACGCCTTCGGGTCGGCCGCTGTCGGACTGCTGGGCGCTCAGATGTGCCAGAGAGTGGACGAGCAGGCGGCCGCCCAGGGCCTGCGCACGACGATCCCGCTCAGCCCTGGTCTTGTGGGCTGGCCACTCGCGCGAGGCCAGCGGCAGCTGTTCGCGCTGATGGACCCAGCCTCGGGAGGCATCAGCCTGAATGACCGATCCCTGATGGTGCCGAGGAAGTCGACCTCAATGGTGATCGGCCTGGGGAGAGACGTTCTGCACGCCGGCGAGGCATGCGACTACTGCAGCGTCGGGGAGACCTGCCGCTACCGCCAGAACCACGGCTCCCTCCATGGTTGAAAAGCCGCCGTGCCGTCGGTCGCATGGCATCTAACCGATACGGACGAGCCGATACAGGAGACTGACCGTGGAGAGGTACACACATCTGGCGATTGCGAGCCTCGACGAATTCGTATTCGGCCGTTGCCCGCGCCCTCTAAAGGTGGGAAGCGGGTTGACCTTGGGCGAAGGCACCGTGTACCCAGAGCTCAACTTCACGCTCCCGCCCATGCATATAAGCGCCTCGACGATGGGTGTGGTGCACCGGGAGTACGCCCAGATGATCGAGGACGCCTGTGCCCGAGCCGTGACCCTCCAGGTGCCTGGGCTGGTCGTTGAGTTCGAGCTGCTGCCCGATCTCACCCTCGAGCCGGAATGGGGGGCCGAAGTGACCGCCAACTTGCGCCAGAGCTTGGACAAGTACTCGGCCGACGACGGACTGTGCAGCGCCTTGCGGGTGACCCCCAACGACATCCGGGAGTTCCGCCGGCCGCCCCTGCTACGCGAAGGCGAGCTGTGGGACAAGATGGTCTCCAGCTTCGAGCGGTGCGCCGACGCAGGCGCAGACTTGCTGTCGATCGAGAGCACTGGCGGCAAGGAGCTCCATGACGACGCCCTGTTGAACGGCGACTTGGCGGGCTCAGTCTTCGCCCTGGGCATACTGGCCGCCCGGGACATGGCCCAGCTCTGGGACATGATCGTGGCGGTGGCGGCCAAGGCCAAGGTGCTGGCGGCGGGCGACAGCGCCTGCGGGTTCGCCAACACTGCCATGGCGCTCGCGGACACGCGTCACATCCCCAGGGTGTGGGCGGCAGTGGTTCGGGTGCTGACCGTGGCACGAAGCCTGGTCGCCTATGAGCGTGGGGCAGTGGGTCCGGGCAAGGACTGTGCCTATGAGAACGTCTACCTCAAGGCGATCACGGGTTTTCCGATGACCATGGAGGGAGCCGAGGCGGCCTGTGCGCATCTCTCCCCCGTAGGCAACATCGCCAAGGCGGTAGCCGACCTGTGGAGCAATGAATCAGTGCAGAACGTAAAGCTCCTGGGCGCGATGGCCCCGACGGTCTCAATGGAGCAGCTGGTCTATGCGACAAGGCTCTTGAACACCGCGACCAAGGCAGGTCAAGCGAACCTGCTGCGTGACTGGCTGGTTGCGAGCGACATGGACAAGGACCCTCAAGCCTTCGTGCTGCGCCCGGACGTGGCACTGAAGCTGGCGGCCGAGATCGTGGCTGAACCGACGCCATACCTGCGCACGCGCCGGGCTGCGCTCGCCGGTCTGGCAGCGCTCCGCCAGGGTCACGCGGAGGGTGCCTTCTCACTGAGCAAACCAGAGAGCAGATGGCTGAACCGCCTCTCGAGCCAAGCAGATGAACTGCCCGAGGACGAGGGCAGCTTCATCGAGGCAATGGTGGGTGCGCTCGACCGTGCAAAGATCCGGCTCGATCAATACGGGATTGACCTCTAGTGGGGTCGGTGCCAGTCGTCGGGGAGATGGCCGCGACATCGTCGGGCAGCTCGCGCGTGGTTGCGGTCGATCTAGGTGCCTCGAGCGGACGCGTGTTCGTGGGCAGGTTCGGTGACGATGACTTCGAGCTCTCCCAAGTCCACCGCTTCTGGAACGGTGGCATCCGGGCTGCGGGCCACATCCATTGGGACGTGCTCGGCCTTCACCGTGGAATTCTCGCCGGCATCGCGTCAGCAGGCAGGCTGGGACACCTGGACTCAATCGGGATTGACTCTTGGGGCGTCGACTACGGCCTCCTCGACGCCGATGGGTCGCTGCTGGGCAATCCCTTCCATTACCGTGACGACCGGACCAGGGCTGGCGTCGACCAAGTCCTCGAGAAGCTCGAGGCACTCGACCTCTACAAACGTTCCGGTATACCGGTACTGCCCTTCAACACGATCTTTCAGCTCGTCGCCGGACGCGACGACGCCCAGTTCGCGCTCGCCCGCACAATGCTCCTCATGCCGGACCTGCTCGGCTACTGGCTCACGAGGTCCATCGGCTCGGAGCAGACGAACGCATCGACGACCCAATTGCTGAGAATCGACGGCTCAGGATGGGACAGCGACCTGATCGCCAGGCTCGCGCTCCCGCCCGACATCTTCCGAACGATCCGTCGGCCCGGGGAACAACTTGGCCACCTTCTTCCCGAGGTACTCTCCGAGACGGGGCTGGGCTATGAGGTCCCCCTCACCGCGGTCGGCTCGCACGACACCGCCTCGGCCGTAGCCGCCGTTCCGGCCCTGGACCCGCATTTCGCCTTCGTCTCCTGTGGCACGTGGTCTCTCGTCGGAGTCGAGCTTGACGAGCCTGTCCTGACTGAGCAAAGCCGATCTGCTGCATTCACGAACGAACGTGGAGTCGACGACTCGATCCTCTTTCTCCGCAACGTGATGGGGCTTTGGCTGCTCCAGGAGTCGCTGCGAACCTGGGAGCGCCTAGGCAAGCGCCTCCCACTCGAAGAGCTCATCGCCGTGGCCGCCAAGGAGACGCCGCTGCGAACCGTCTTCGATCCCGATGACCCGATATTCTTCCCGCCCGGTGATATGCCTGCGCGCATCGCGCACCTAAGTCACGATCTGGGCCAGCCAGTCGCCGAGACACCGGCACAGGTAACTCGCGCGATCCTCGACAGCCTCGCCCTGGCATACCGGAGGACGCTGCGCTTGGCTTGCGATCTGACCGGCAAACGCGTCGAGGTCATCCACGTCGTCGGTGGCGGGGTTCACAACAGCCTGCTCTGCCAGCTCACCTCCGACGCTTGCGGGTTGCCCGTCGTCGCTGGCCCGGTCGAGGCGGCGGCGCTAGGCAACGCCTTGACACAGGCCCAGGCCCTCGGCTCAGTCGGAGCCGGACGCTCGGTCGCACGGGCGACCATCGCCAGGCGAACGGAGCTGCGCTTCTACCACCCCTCCGAGGGGGATGCGCCACACTGGAGGGACGCGGAGGACCGTCTAGGGACTTGAACTCAGACCGATCTCACAGTGTGCATGTCCCACAGCCACAAGGGTTCTCGCACGAGCCGATAATCTATCGGCGCCGCGAACGGCCTCGATCAGACATCTGCGTGTCCTGAACACGCTCGATGAAGACGATTTCTCCTTCCTCGCAGAGGTCAGCCGCGCGCTGGCGCGTCGAGAGCCCGCTTGACAGGCTCGGTGCCGGCGACGGCTGGCAGGGGGCCCTGCGGCGCTGCGCTGGCTGTTATCTGACTCGTCCTGCTGCTCATTTCACGGCCATGATCCCTGCTCATTCCTGGCCACCCTCGCCGCAAGCATCGAATCGGTGTCGCCGTCGCAATCGTCCGTCGTGCCTCCGCCATGTGGCCATTTATGATCGTGAGCCCGCGACCAAGCTCCGACGGGCTGTTGTGTAATCACGCCGCCACGCGCCGGCACTGGCCGACGACCTACGATCGACGGTCGTGAACAGGATCCTCCCCCACGTGAACGACGCCAGGCCCTCACTACCATGAGCGTCCCGAGTGCTTCTTATTCGGTGACAATCAGAGTCGAGCTCGAGCAGGCGTCGGGCATCGGCGCTGTCACCACGGCAGTCAGCGACGCTGGCGGAGTGGTGACGGCTCTCGACGTCGTCGAGCCAAACGAGAACCGCATGGTCATCGACCTGACCTGCAACGCAGTCAACGACGAGCACTCGGGGAAGCTCCGGGTGGCCGTCGAGGCCGTCGTAGGGGCACACGTCCTCGCGATGAGCGACCGGACCTTCCTCCTCCACCTCGGCGGCACCATCGCTGTCGAGGCAAAGGTGCCGCTCAAGACCCGAGACGACCTCTCGATGGCCTACACGCCCGGTGTCGCGCGTATCTCCATGGCGATTGCCAACGACCCGAGCGTGGCACGCAACCTCACCATCAAGCGCAACACGGTGGCCGTCGTGACCGACGGTTCCGCCGTCCTCGGCCTCGGCAACATCGGCCCGGCGGCCGCACTGCCGGTGATGGAAGGAAAGGCCCTCCTTTTCAAGAGGTTCGCGGGTGTCGACGCTTGGCCGGTGTGCCTCGCGACCCAAGATGTCGACGAGATCGTGCGGATCGTCGAGTGCATCGCCCCGGTCTACGGCGGGATCAACCTCGAGGACATCTCCGCCCCGCGTTGCTTCGAGGTCGAGTCACGCCTGCGCGAGGCCCTCGACATCCCCGTCTTCCACGATGACCAGCACGGAACAGCGACCGTCGTCTTCGCGGCCCTCTTGAACGCGTTACGCGTGACCGGCAAACAGATGAAGGACATTCGCGTCGTCGTCCTCGGAGTGGGCGCCGCCGGCGTCGCCATCACGAAGCTCCTTCTCGCCGAAGGCGTCGGGGATGTCATCGGGGTCAACCGGAACGGAATCCTCTCCGAGGACGACCCCCGCCTAGACGAGCCCCGCCGTTGGCTCGCTGCGAACACCAACACGGAGAAGAAGACGGGCGCACTCGCGGACGCTATGGCCGGTGCCGATGTGCTGATCGGGGTCTCAGGGCCGAATCTCGTGACCGAGGAGCACCTGAAGGCCCTCGCTCGGGAATCGATCGTCTTCGCCCTCGCGAACCCCGACCCGGAGGTGGACCCCGTGCTCGCCCGCCGCTACGCCGCGATCGTGGCGACTGGCAGGAGTGACGAGCCGAACCAGATCAACAACGTGCTCGCCTTTCCCGGCATCTTCAGGGGCCTCCTCGACGTGGGCGCCAAGCACGTCACCGAGGAGGTCGAGATCGCGGCCGGCAGGGCGATCGCTGACGTGGTCACCGCGGCCGAGCTCTCGCCGACCTACATCGTGCCGACGGTCTTCAACCCCGGCGTCGTCCCGGCGGTCTCGGCGGCCGTCGAGCGTGTCGCTCGCGCCTCACAGCGCGCCTGATCGCACCAGCACGAGGACAGACCCGCCGGATCCGGCCATAGCAGAGCCCCGGCTTTCGGCGCGCCAGGTCGCGCGACGGTGAGTATCGACCTCGCCGAGGAACGAAAAGGGGCGTTGACCTCGTCGCACTCGACGGTGGCCGATCGAGCTGGC
>JBEKMZ010000053.1:0-24312 GCA_049523315.1 Acidimicrobiales bacterium
CCTCCGGAATGCCGGTGTTCACGAGCGTTTTGAAGATGTACTGGCCGTCGCGCCAGACCGTGGCGGACTCAGGCAGCTTCTGGAGGACCATGACGTAGTCGTACGGCAGCGTGCTCACTTGGCGCAAGGCGACTGCCTGCAGGAGCGCGGACCACACTTTGGGGCCGGCAAAGCCGTCTGTCACGAGCCCGTGCGTGCTCTCGAAGGCCATGATGGCACCCCTCACGATGACATTGGGCTGCCCGGTCGTCCACAGCGCGCTGAGCGAGGCGGGCACGTTCCCGAAGCGCCAGGCGAAGCTACCTGCCACGGCCCGAAGCGGGATCTTGGCAGGGTCAGAAGGCTCGGAGTAGACCGCGGGGAGCGGTATCGCAGTCGCCGCGGTCGCGCTCGCGAACTGTGCCGGCTGGTGAATGACGGCGGGGAGGGCGGGGACGGTCGTCGGCGGGAGGGGGGCCGAGACGTCTGGCACGAACTTGAGGGGTAGGTAGTCGAGCTCGGCGAGCAGTTGCTGGAGGCGCAGCTCCGAGCCGCCCTCGATCACGAACTTCTTGCGGAGCGTGTTCGACAGCGCCTGACCCGAGCTGCTGCGGACGCCACCGGGGCCGCCGGGCACGCTGAGCTGCACGGTCGTGAACGGGGTGAAGTTTCCGTCGGGTACGAACCGTAGTGCCGCGGGCGCCGTTCTCACCCAGCTGCCGGGAGGGGCAGGCGAGAGTGTTGGCAGTGGGCTGTCGGTGGCGAGCGGCTGGGAGAAGTCGACTGTCACGCTGGTATCAAAGGCAGCGTCGGAGGTGCCGGGTGCAGGCGAGACGGCAGTGATCGTGAGAGGGGGCGGCACAAGCGTGGTGGTGCTGTGGGCGTTCGGGCCGCCAGAGGCCCCTCCAGCAGAAGAGGAGTCGTGGGCTCGTTGCAGGCCGATCAGAGCCCCTGCCGCTATGAGGGCGATGAGCAGGATGGTGCCTGTCACCAGACCGGGGGTACGCCAAGGGTTGTGCTTGTCACTGGCTTTAGTGTGCTTACCTAGGCCCATATTGGGCTCTCCACCCTCGTCGCACGCTCGATCCGGAACAAAACTATAGACGGGCTCTTCACAGCCTCCCGACACGGGCTGAGGCCCTCCGCGGGCATTCGGAGGGACTGGAGGGCTCGGATAACGCTGTGAACCCCTCTTCAGCCCGTCTCGTGTCCGGTTCTCAGGGCCACGACAGCAGTTGGCTCCGAGGCGGGGGTACCGTGTTCGCAGGAGGTTTCATGATCGAGCCAACAAGCAGGCAGGAGCGAGGACTTCGACCGGGTCACAAGCTCACGGTGGTCGCGGCAGGCGTCATCGCCGTGCTCGTGGCTTACGTGGCGTTCCATGCCATCGTCGGCCTCATCGCGTTCTTCATCAAGACAGCGCTTGTCCTCGTTGTCATCGGCGGCGTGCTGTACCTCGTATTCCGCCACGCGGGCAGACGCCGGCTCTGACCCGGCGACAGCTCGCGTTCAACGACTTCGTCGCGGGCGAGTCAACGCCGGATCGTCTTGATCGGATCGGGCCAGGAAGACGACCTAGCACCTCGCCTACTTAGTCCATAGACTGTCGGTGGAGCTGCCGTCCCTCGCGAGAGGCACTCCGCGACCGCCCCCGGCACCTCGGGTCCCGGGGGCGGCTCGCGTCCTGACAGCCGACGTGGACGACGGCCCTTTCCACCTCGGGGCGTGCGAGAGTTCGACGAGCAGAGGAAGATCGTGGAGCTAAACGGAGCGGTCTGCATAGTCACGGGAGCCTCGTCGGGTATCGGAGCAGCGACCTCGCGCCTGCTGAGCGAACGCGGAGCGCGGGTCGTGATTGCGGCTCGCCGGGCGGATCGTCTCGAAGCGCTCGCCGCGGAGCTGGGAAACTCGCTCGCTGTTGAGACAGACGTGACGGTTCCTGGCCAGGTCGAGGCACTCGTGACGAGGACGGTCGACAGCTTCGGCAGGGTCGACGTCCTGGTCAACAACGCCGGCCAGAGTCTGCACGTGCCCATCGAGGAGGTGGACGCGGCGGACCTGCGCGCCGTGTTCGAGCTCAATGTCGTCGCACCGCTGGTGGCCATGCAGGCGGTATTGCCGTTCATGCGCACGCAGTCGGCGGGCGCGATCGTGAACGTCAGCTCGGCCACCTCGTTGCGGGTCTTCCCCGGTCTCGGGGGCTACTCCGCCACCAAGGCCGCGCTGAACCTGCTCTCGCAGGTGGCACGGCTCGAGCTGGCCGAGTCCGGCGTGACCGTCTCTGTCGTTTACCCCTCGGTCACTGCCACCGAATTCCACGATCGTCTCCGGGCGGGCCGCCTGGCCAGTGGTGCTCACAACATCCCTCGCGACCCGCCCGAGCTCGTGGGAGAGGCGATCGCCTTCGCCATTGAAACCGGGGAGGCTCACGTCCTTGTCGCGCGCCCGCCGAGGTCGATCGCTCCCGGGGACAACGATACGTGGAGCGCTCTGCTAGCCCGCCAGGGTCGCGGCACCGGCGCTCCCGTGACGCGGGCGCCTTAGCTCACGCGGAGATCGCGTGCCGCGGGAAGAAAGTGGGGCGCAGCGCGTGGCGACTTGGACCGCTGCGGTTGACTCTTAGGGCGTATGAAGGCTCTTGACCCGGCCACCGCGTCGTTCACATCGTGAGCGACATGACCGCCTTCTGCCCGTGCAGGCGGTTCTCCGCCTGGTCGTAGACGACCGAGTTCGGCCCGTCGATGACGGCGTCTGTGACCTCGAAGCCACGATCGCACGGCAGGCAGTGCATGTAGAGGCAGTCGCGGTTGGTCAGCTTCATGATTTCCTCGTCGCAGATCCAGTCCTGATGCGCGTCGAAGAGCTTGTCCTGCGCGTCCCAATCGGGGACCGGCATCTGCGGCGCCACGTACCTCAAGCTCGCCCAGCTCTTCGGGTAGACCACATCCGCTCCCTCGAAGGCTGCCCGCATGTCATCGGTCTCTTCAACGAGCCGCCGTAGCGCTCGACGTTCTCGCGGTAGAATGCGATCTGAGCCGGGTCGAGCTCGAAGCCCTCCGGCCGAGCGAACACGAGGTGCGCCCCGTAGAACGAGCAAGCCGCCATCATCGAGTGCGGAACCGAAACAGGCTTCTTGCGACTGGGCGAGTAGGCCCAGCTCATGACGATCTTGCGGTCCTCGAGGTTGCCCAGCTTCTCCTTGATCGTCATCACATCGGCGAGCCCCTGGCAGGGGTGGTACTTGTCGCACTCCATGTTTATGACCGGCACGTCCGCCGCGGCGGCAAAGGCGCGGACGTATTCATTGCCCTGCCCGTAGTTCCAGCCCGTCGGGTCTCCATAGATCCGGATCGCGATCGCCTCGCCGAAACGCGAGAGCGTCTTGGACACGTCGTCTAGCCGCTCGGTGACGTACGCCTTCTCCGCCCCCGCTGCAGCGGGTGTGTAGACCATGTTCGAGTCGAGGTAGTTGGCGTGGCCGCCAAGTTGCATGATGCCGCATTCGAAGCTGTTACGGGTGCGAAGAGACCGGTTGTAGAAGATCAGGAAGATCGACTTGTCGGTGAGGAGATGGTGCTGGACCCCGCGGGCACGCTCGAGCTTCAGCTGGAACGCGGTGTCCATGATCGTGTCGATCTCTTCTTTGTTGAAATCGGCGAGCGAGATGAAGTCTCGCCCCTTGAGCAACTTTGTGACCATCTCGTTTACCTCTCCTTTCATAGGGCGAGGGCCCCACTCGTTTACGTTCTCCGCACCTGGGTGCTCCAGGGATCCGAGGCTCTGACGCCCGGTCGGGTGGCCGAAAGCCTCAGTTCCACCTTCGCCAGCCGCGCCGGCTGGCGGCGCGCGTCAGTCCATGAAAGCCCCACCGTTCACGGCAATCGACTCTCCCGTGACGAACTCGGCGTCGGCGCTCACGAGAAAAGCGACCACGCGAGCGACGTCCTCCGGTTGCTCGAGGCGCGCCATAGGTGTGTCGGCCAGGTAGAGCTTTCGCACGGCGTCGACTGTCGTGCCCCTCAACTCTGCTTCCCAGGCGAGCTCGCGGTCTTGCATCGGCGTCGCGACGTATCCGGGGCAGACGCTGTTCACGCGTATGGAGTGCTCGGCGAGCTCGACCGCCATGGCCTGGGTTAGGCCGACGACGCCGAACTTCGACGCGACGTAGTCGGAAAGAAAGGGGACGCGGCCCTGTTTTGAAGCCATCGAGGCGATGTTGACGATGCACCCTCCGCTGCCAGCTTCGACCATCGCACGCGCCGCCGCCTGGCTCGTGAGAAACACGCCCCGCAAGTTGACCCCGAGGGTGAGATCGAGCTCGTCCGGCGTGATCTCGAGGAAGGGTCGCATCTTCGACACACCTGCGTTCGAGACCCACACGGTCGGAGCCCCGTGGTTCTCGACGATGCGACGGGTGGTGCTACAGACGCTTTCGACGTCTCTTACGTCCAGCACATAGGACGCCGGGGCGGCACAGGCCTCGGCAGTGAGTGCGAGCAGGCCCTCGTCGAGATCGGTCGGGACGACGGTGAAACCCCTAGAGGCCAGCTCGCGCGAGATCGCCGCCCCGATGCCGGAGGCGGCTCCCGTCACTACAGCGACGGATCGGGTCATGCCCGGGCCCGTCTGGCGAGCCGGTGGGCCACCGGGGTAACGGTCTGCTGCAACTCCAGGTACATCTCGTAGGCCTCCTCGTATGTGTCGACGCGCTGTTTTTCAGGCGTGAATACCTCACCGAGGGTGACGAACTTGGCGACCGCCTCCCAGTCGCTGAGGGCGCCGGAGCCGACGCCCGCGACCAGTGCCGCGCCAAGCGAGGCGCCACCATGATCGACAAGCGAGGTGAGATCGACGGCGAGCACGTCGGCGAGGATCTGCTTCCAGACGCGTGAGCCGCTGCCGCCGTTGCTCACTTTTGCAGTGCCTAGCTGGATCCCTGCGTCGACGAACGCGTCGACATGGTTCTTGAAACCGAACCCGACGGCTTCCATGCAAGCCCGGAACAAGTCCCCTCTGCTGAGACCGAGGTGGAGACCGACGAAGGCGCCGCGTAGGTCGGGATCGTGGAGAGGCGACTTCTCCCCGAGGAAGTAGGGCAGGCAGATTAGCGAAGCCGGCGCGGCGAGGTCGGCCTCGAGATCGAGCTCCGACAGCGGCGGGCCTCCGACGAGCTGCTGCACCCATCGAAGCAGGCTCCCCGAAGTCGCCATGCAACCGTTCGGTAGCCACAGGCCTGGCTTGGGGTGGGCGTCAAGGTACCAGCGCCGGTCGATCGCCGGCGCGTCGGCGACGACGAGGATGTCCCCGGCTCCTCCGAGCTTGACCAGCCAGTCGCCTGGGGCGTTGAGGCCTGCTGCGTATGCAGCAAGGACGTGGTCGGCTCCCCCGACGTAGATCGGGATGCCCTCTTTGAGGGAGGTTTCCGAGGCCGCTCGCCTGCTGAGCGAACCCGCGACCTGTCCCGGCCTCAATATCGGAGCGCAGACCGAGTCGGGCAAGCCGCACGCGGCGATAACGGTCTCGGCGCGGCTGCCCGACAGCTCGTAAAGGCCGCTTTCCAAAGCCCAGTTGGACTCCACGTGCACGCTCGCACCGAGCGCGATCGCCATCCAGTCGTAGGAACCGACGAGGGCAGACACGCGCCGTGCGACCTCGGGTTCGTGACGGGCCAGCCAGAGCCATGTCGGCGCGACCGACTGCTGTGTGAGCGCCGAACCGGTCCTGCTGAGGGCGTCAAAGCCTTCGGCCTCGAGTGCCGCTGCCAGCTCGTGGATCTCCTCTACGGCACGGGAGTCATTTTGCAAGATGGCCCGCCTCAAGACGTTGCCATCCTCGTCCAGGAGGACGACCGCGGGCACCATCCCGCTCGAGGCAAGCCCTGTTATCTCCGAGGGCATCACTCCTGCTGTCTCGGCGACGCTCGGGACAAGAGCGCAGAGGTTGCTCCACCACACCTTGGTATCGGCCTCGGACCACCCTGGCTCGGCCGAGTAGAGAGGCGATGACTCTGATCTCGAGGCCAGAACGCCAAGGTCAGGGTCGAAAAGAGTGACCTTGGTCCCGGTGGTGCCGATGTCGATTCCGAGCAGGAGCTCGGCCACGGCTCGCCTCAACCCTCTCGGGCGGCTTGCACGAATGCCTTCGCTCGGGCCGGGTCGACACGATTCCAGGTGTCCCCGTCCACCTTGAGTGAACTACCGACGATGCACCCGTCCGCGAACTCGAGGTACTGGGCGATGTTGTCGGGCCGGCCGCCCGTGTTCAACAGCACCGGGGTCTTAGCGGGGACGGCCTTTCGCACCTCAGCGATCACCGAGACTGTCGGCTCCGCGCCTGCCATCGGCCCCGAAATCAATATGGCGTCGGGCATGCTCGAAATGGCGACCGACATCGCAGCCTCAACCGGTGTTCGTTGCCCGGTTGTCGAGGCGAACTCCGGAGTCACATTCATGAAGATCGCCAACCTCTCGGCGTCGAGGTACCGCCTGCGACGCATGAGGCCGGCCGCATCGGGTGCCCAATGACCCATGTCAGACTCCCACGCCCCTGTCGCCACCTCGCGCATGAAGGAGGCCCCCGTAGCAACGGCGGTAGCGAGAGCACATTCGGCGTCCCAGAGATAGTCGACGCCGAAGGGGATCTCGTCGGGACGACACTCGGTCACGACCCGGGCCATCACCGCAGAAGCAACGAGGTCGGCCTTGAGCGTGTATGGGCGGTCATGCTCGTTGCAGAACATGACGGCGTCGAACCCAGCGCCGACGAGCGCCGCGACCTCCTCGCGCACGTGCCGGATAATGCCGGGCACGCCACCACCTCCGTTATAAAGCGGTGTACCAGGAAGGGCTGGGACATGGGCCATCGCGATCAGAGGTTTGTCCACACCGGCGAAGATCTCCCTGAAGCGACGACCGGGATCTGGACGAAACACTTTTGCCTGATCCTGCACGTTTTCGCTTACGGTCATGCAGCAGGTTTTAGCACCGACCCGCGCCGGTTTCAACCTCAGAGACTAGAGACGAACCGTCATCGACGACGCTGAGGGTGGCGCGCGGGCTGGCTCGCATCGCTGAGCAGAGCGTCGTCACCATCTTCGTCGATCTCTCCGACAAGCTTGTCTCGTGCGGCGCTTCGCTTCGTCTCGATCGGGACGCGGACCAGACCGTTGCCATAGCGATTGGCCAGTTCGGCCGGCAGTCCCGTGTCGGTGATTACGTGATCGAAAGCGTCGATACCGACGACCGTTGCAAGGGCCCGTCGCCCGAACTTGGAGCTGTCAGCCAGCAGCACCTTTCGAGCTGCCGCGGCGAGCATCGCCTGTTTGATCGGAACCTCCACCGTGTTGACGTTGGTCACACCCGCCTCGGGGTCCACGGCGTCCGCGCCCAGGAATGCCCAATCCACGTGTAGCCCCTGGAGAGTCGTGAGAGCGCTCGGGCCGACAAGAGTGAAAACCGAGTCTATGAGCTGGCCACCGGTCACCAAAAGGCGGACCCCGCCGCCTTCTGCGAGATAATGAGCGATCCGGAGATCGTTCGTGGCCACGGTGATATCGCTTCGTGCACGGATCGCCTGCGCCAGGGCGTAGGTAGTAGAGCCGCTGTCGAGGACGATAGAGCCGCCGCCGCTCACGAGGGTGCCGGCGTAGTTCGCGATCGCCCGCTTGGCCGCGAGCCTTTCACGCCTTTTGACCTCGTATGGCACGTCGATCAGGTCGCCATCGGTGACAGGCGTGGCACCGCCGTGAGTCCGTTGGATAAGGCCTGCATCCGCAAGCGCCTCCAGATCCCGGCGGACTGTGGAGACGTTCACGCCGAGGCTTAGGGCGAGCTGCCTGGATTCCACGTAGCCCGACTGCTCGATCAGCTGACAGATGTCGCGCCGCCGCCTCTCACCCAGCATCTGGTCCGCTCACCCCCTTCGCCAGACTGGTCTCCACAAGCTTGACACCTTAGCAGCGCGAGTGTAGACGTTGTGCGTGGATCCGAGCGGATCAGAGCAACTTCGTGCAACGTTGCCGTCCCAGCTAAGCGTTTCGACTCCACAAGTCGCGCCGACCAGCGCCGCTCGAGGGTGGTTTGCCCGGCACCACAGAGAGTCGGGCTCCGAGAACATGACCCACGGGGCGTCCTCGCGCTCAGGATCAGAGAGCTGGCAAGGACAAAGCAGTGACGTGCTGGGGATCTCAATACGCGACGTCTCAAAGACATTCCGCCTCGGGCGGGGCACGATCGAAGCGTTGTCCGGCGTCGACCTCTCCGTTCGCAACGGGGCGTTCGTCTCGCTCATAGGTCCGTCCGGGTGCGGGAAGTCGACCCTGCTCCGGATGCTCGCTGATCTGGACACTCCGACCACCGGAGAGGTGCTCGTCAACGGTCAGCACCCGAGCGCGCTGCGAGCTAGGAGCAGGCGGCATAGCGTTTCAGGACCCTGCACTTTTGTCGTGGCGTACCGTCCTCGACAACATCCGCCTGCCGTTCGAGGTCGCTGGTCTTAAGGCGGATGACGAGCGAGTCCGTGCCGCACGAATGGGGGCGCCGCCCGAGACGATGAACGCGCCCAGGTGATGGCGAGCGCCAACTCCGAGCACGGCCCGAGCGGCCGTGTGGCGGATGCTCCCCAGCTCAGCGAGCTTCTGGAGCTGGCGGTTGCCCTGGCTCGCGAGACGGGTGAGTTCCAGAGGCGGCGCCTACGCGGCACGCGCCAGGTCGAGACGAAGTCCTCCGGCACCGATCTTGTGAGCGACGTCGATCGTGAGTCGGAGCAGTGGATCGTCGAGCGACTGCGCGCGTCACGGCCTGACGACTCCATCCTGGGCGAGGAGGGGGGGCTCCAGGAGGGCAAGAGCGGTGTGCGATGGGTGATCGACCCACTCGATGGCACCATGAATTACCTGTACGGCTATCCAGCCTTCGCGGTCTCTATAGCCGTCGAGATCGGTGGAGTACCCTGGATTGGTGCCGTCTATGACACGGTTGCCGGGCGATGTTTCAAGGCAGCCGCCGGTTCCAGGGCCTTCTGCGACGACAGAGCGATCAGGGTGGGACAGCGGAGGGACCTTGTTTGCGCGCTCGTTGGCACGGGTTTCTCCTATGACGCCGCGCAGCGCCGGCTGCAGGGCTCGGCGCTCGCGCTCATACTCGGCCGCGTGAACGACATCCGGCGGAGTGGATCGGCTGCGCGCGATCTTTGCCGCGTCGCTTCCGGGCAACTTGACGCCTATTGGGAGCTCGACAACGCGCCGTGGGACTACGCAGCGGCAAGCGTCATCGCCCGCGAAGCAGGCGCCGAGGTCGAGCTGGAGCCGGCTGCCCATGGGCGCGGCCCGGCCGTCGTGGCGGCGAACAGCTTCCTCATGCCCGGATTCCTTGCCTTGTTGCGCGAGGCCGGAGTGTTCGCCTAGCCGTCTAAAGACGGCAGTTTTGTTCCACTGCCAGATCCGAGTTGACGAAGCCGAACCTCAGGCGGCCGGGTTCTCGACCATCGACTCGAACAGGATCGCCCCGGTGGCGTCGTCGCGCACGAAGAACAAGAAGGGATGGTCGATCACGATCGGGTGCACGTTCGCCTCGACGGCGGACATGCCGACCGCGACTCCCGTCACCGCCGCGGCCGTGGTGCCTTTGGGCGTGACCTGAAGGTAGGCCTGTTGCTCGACGGCTTGAACAACGAGCGGCGGCTGGACGGTGATCCCGGTGAAGTCGGCCCCCGGCCCGAACGCCTGGGACATGCCCATCGACGACAATGTCTTGTTGAGCTGGTTGTCCGAGCGCTCCGTGAAGGTTGGCATGATGAGCTGGAGCTTCTCGGGAGACATGCTGCCGACGATCTGGCCGAGCGATGCCGCGTCGAGCGAGGCCACGAAGGCAGAGAGCGAGGACGCCGTCGGCATCACCACCAGCGCGCTCAGCTTGTTGCCCGCGTAGGGTAGCTCTACGGCGTCATAGCTGGCCGTGAGGGCAACTGGCACGTCGAATGCCTTTGAAGAGTCGGCGTGTGGCGAGCTCATGAACGGGACGTTCAGTGCGGCGCCGCTCGTGGGGTAAAAGGGCCTGTCGAGCGTGGTCTTGGAGAATTGGCGGGCCCAATCGGCGTGGAAGTAGACGGCGTCGGCCAGAACGAGGCGCGTCAAGGCGTTGAGGACGCCGGGGCTGAAGAGCTTCTTGATCAGGCCCTTGGTGTTCTCGCTCGTCCACTGATTGATGGCATTCGTGGCGCCCGCCAGGTCGTTCTGGAAGTCGACCTCCCAAAGGCCGGTCTGGAACTCGCTCGACAGCGCCCGCACGAAGACCGGCAGCACCGAGAAATGTTCCTGGAGGAACAGGGCGTTCGCGATATTGAGTTCCGGCTCATGGCGCAGGTCCGCCCCAGTCGCCGACGTCTCGGCCGCGAGAAGGGCCGCGAGGCTGTGCCATCCGGCCGCCTGCTCGCTTGCGGACAGCCCGGCTGTTTGCAAGGTCGCGGCGATCCCCTGTTCGGTCGCGCCATTCGCCCCGAGCTCCAACATGGCGAGCGCGGTTGCCAAGCTCGAGGGCGATACGAGCACGTTGTCAGACCCGCTCGGGTCGCTCGAGGTGGCGAGGTTGTTCAAGAGGCTGAGCGAGAAACCGACCTCCGCGTCCTCTAGGGCCTTTGCCACCGGAGGGGTCGCGTACGGGCCTTCGGGTTCGTTCGCGCTGAGCTCGTAGGCCGCACCTATCCGCTCGGACACGGTGATCGTGCCCGTGTGGTGGGAAGGCCGTGCGCTGCTCGGGAGCAGGATCCCGACAAGCAGGAGCGCCACGAGGACTGTTGCAGAGCCGCTTGTACCGAGGAGGCGCCGGTGCCTTGTCGACGCGCTCCGGCTCTTGGCCCGGGCGAGGAGCTCCTCGGGCGGCGTTGGCGTGTAGGCGCGCTTGGTGCTCTCAGGCGTGGAGCTCATGGACGTATCCCTCCTCGAAGTCGGTTCCGACGTTGGCGCGAAGTGTTGCGAGTGCCCTGTGGAGATGGGTCTTGACCGTGCCCGCCGACACTCCGAGCGCGAGGGCTACGTCGGTCTCGGAGAGGTCGCAGAGGTAGCGCAACACGATCGTCTCGCGCTGGCGCCGCGGCAGGCCGGCAAGGGCGGCGACGAGGGCGACGCGCAGGACGACGTCGTCCGACTCGTCCCTGTCGTGATCGAGCGGAGGCGCCGGCGGTCGGCGCCGTAAATGGTGGAGAGCTTCTCGCGAGGCGACCTTCAGCACCCAGGCGTCGCGCCAGTCCAGGCGTCCGACGCGCGACCAGCGAGCGTGGGCTCTCGCGAGGGCTTCGACGGCGACGTCTTCGGCGACCCACGGGTCTCCGGTGAGACGGCGAGCGGCACGGATGGTCAGCGGCAGGATACGTAGGAAGAACTCGTCGAAGCCCTCGGCCTCGGCTAGCTCTTCGCGCGACGCGGGCCTATCGTCGGAGGCTTCGCCTGCCGCACCGTCATCTTGTTCCATCAACCTATTAAAGGCGTCCAGGCCACCAATTCGTTGACATCGACTTTTCCGGCTTGTGAAGCACCCTCACTTGGCCTGTGAGGATCGCCCCCGGATGCGCCCGCTCCTCGTTGCCGACAGCAGTGCTGCCAATGCCATGAAGCCCATTGAGGCATAGAAAGCCGAGTGCAAACCTGTCGTGAAGGCCACCGCCAGGTGTCCGTGCAGACTCGTCGTCCCGACGAAGATGGCAAAGGCGAGGTGCTTGGAGATTGAGCGCGAGGAGACGAGGATCGCCACCGAGAACGAGAAGACCATCCCGACGTTGGCGAATGTCCGCAGCATGCCTGAGGAGATCCCGAACACCTCGGGAGGCGAGGCCTTCATCACCGCAGAGTTGTTGGCGGGGAAGAAGGCACTCGCACCCGCCCCGTTGATGACGCTCGCGACGACGACTACCCACAGCCCGCTGTCGAGCGACAGGTGCGCATACACGAACAGGGCGATCACCTGGACGCCGAGGCCGACGGTGGCCGGCAGAACCGGCCCGACTCTGTCGGCGAGACGCCCTGCGAACGGCCCCACCGCCGAGCCGACGACGTAGCCGGGCACGAGTAGCAACGAGGCGTGGATTGGAGAGAGGCCACGCGGGCCCTGGAGGTACATGATGACGAGGAAGAGCACCGCGAAATTCGCGAGACCCTGGAACAACGCTGCGAGCAGTGACGGCGCGAGGGTCGGGACCTTGAAGAGCGAGAGATTGAGCATGGGCTCGGACTGGCGAAACTCGATGACGACGAAGACGCAGATGAGAACCACACCACCGACGAGGTAGCCGGTCACCGAAGCCGTGAACGACGACGTCGCGAGCGTCGTCATCGCCCACAGCACGCCGAAGAGCGCGAGGCCGAGGGTGATCATGCCGATCAGGTCGAAGTGGCGGCGCGAGCGCTGGCCGCGCTCGTGCAGCACCCTGGTCGCGAGGAACAACGCGGCGGCGCCGATCGGGACGTTGATCCAGAAGATCCAGCGCCAGGAGATGTAGGTCACGATGAGGCCGCCGACGACGATGCCGAGGACCGCGCCGAGGCTCCAGCCGACGGCGTTGTATCCATAGGCACGGCCGCGCCGCTCGCGTGGGTAGAGATCGGCGATGACCGCCCCGCTGTTGGCGGTCACGAAGGCTCCTCCGACGCCCTGGAGGATACGGAAGCCGATGATGGCTCCCTCGTTCCATGCGAGGGCGCAGGCGAGCGAGCCCAAGACGAATACCAAAAAGCCCGCTTCGTACATCCGCACCCTGCCGAACATGTCGCCGAGGCGTCCGACCTGGGTGGCGAGGAGCGTGATGACGAGCAAGTAGCCGATGACAACCCAGATGACCGATGAGAGCGCGACGTGCAGGCCTCGTTCGATCTCCGGAAGGGCGAGGACGACGATGGTCGTGTCGACGGCTGTGATGAGCACGCCGGTCATGACCACGACCATGGCGAGGCCCGTGTGGGTGGTGATCGGTGCCTGCCCTCCGGCCGGCGCGCTCGCCGTGGAGGACCCGGTCGTCATCGTCTGATCTTCGGCGTCAGAACGTAGCCGTGTCGATCACGAACCTGTAACGGACGTCACTGTCGACGACACGGTCGTAGGCGTGCTCGATCTTTGCACCGCTAATGACCTCTATCTCGGCCCCCAAGTCGTGCTCGGCGCAGAAGTCGAGCATCTCCTGGGTCTCGCGGATACCGCCGATACTCGAGCCGGAAAGGCTGTGGCGGTTGTCCATGAGCGAGCCGGCGCGCACCGAGAGCGGATCCGGAGGTGCGCCGACATTCACGAAGGTGCCGTCGAGGCGCAGCAGCGAGAGATATGTGTCGATTGGCAGCGTTGCCGACACGGTGTTGACGACGAGGTCGAAGCTGTGCTTGAGCTCTTCGAAGGTGGCCTTGTCGGTAGTGGCGTAGTAGTGATCGGCGCCGAACTTCAAGCCGTCGCTCCTCTTGGACAGGCTCTGGGAGAGCACGGTGACCTCGGCACCGAGGGCATGGGCGATCTTGACGCCCATGTGGCCGAGCCCTCCGAGGCCCACGATCGCGACCGGCTTGTTGGGTCCGGCTCCCCAGTGCTTTAGCGGGGAATACAAGGTGATACCAGCGCAAAGCAGGGGGGCGGCCACGTCGAGGCCGATGCCCTCCGGAATCGAGAGCACAAAGTCCTGGTCCACGACTATGTGGGTGGAGTAGCCGCCCTCGGTCGGTCGCCCGTCCTTGCCGACGTCGTTGTAGGTCAGCACCATGCCTTTCAGGCAGTACTGCTCCTCGCCGGCCAGGCAGTTCTCGCATTCGCGGCAGGAGTCGACCATGCAACCGACGCCGACACGGTCGTCGACGGAGTACTTGGTGACCCCGCTGCCTATCTCCTCGACGGTGCCGGCGATCTCGTGACCCGGCACGAGCGGGAAGATCGCCTTTCCCCACTCGCCGCGGGCGGTGTGGATGTCGGAGTGGCAGATGCCGGCGTAGGCGATCTTGACGAGGACGTCGCTCGGGCCTAGATCACGCCGCTCGATGGTTGTCTTCTGGAACGGTGCCTTCGGGCCCGGAGTGGCGTAGGCGGTGACGGGTCGCATCTTGGTGGCTCCTCGTGTTGCTTGGCAGCTGGGCCAGGAGAGTTGGCCGACCCGATTGTACGTACAGCGACCGCTTCCGGGCACGCCGATCAACTCGCAGGGAGAGCACCTCGTACGATGGGCCCGTTCCGGTGTGGAATCAGTAGCTGTACCTGGCCACCTGTTCGTCGCTGCTGACTCCACCGTCGGCAGTCACGACTATGTACACCCTGCCGGAGCCCGACGGGGCAGTGGCGGTGATCTCCGATGAAGAGACGCGGTGAGCCCTAGCCAGCTTGTGACCGAAGTGCACCGAGACTGGGCCGACGAAGTTGCTCCCGTGGATCGTTACCTCGGTCCCGCCGGTCTCGGGACCCATGGCGGGTGTGATCTTGGAGATCTTCGGGCCCGGCAGGAACCTGAACCTTGCCGCATCGTTCGCCCGGCTCGAGCCGCCGAGAGCGAACACGACGACGTCGGCATCTCCGGAGCCGAGGGGCACGGCGACGCTCAGCTCGGAGGACGAGATGACATGTACAGATCTCGCCCTCTTGCCCCCGAAGCGAACCGAGACGGTGCCGTCGAAGTTCTTGCCCCATATCGTCACCTTTGTCCCGCCTCTTGCGGGCCCAATGGCGGGCGTGATCTTGGCGACCGTGGGAGCCGCCAGGAAGGTGTATTTGGTCGTGGCCGGACTGGAGCCTCCGACGGTGGTGACGCTGACAGAGGCGGAGCCGGAGCCTGGGGGCATGTCCGCGCTGATCTCGGAAGCCGACAGGACGTGCACGGCAGTCGCCGCCTTCCCGCCGACGCGCACCAAAACGGCGCCGGCGAAGTTGCTCCCCTGGATCGTCACCTTGGTCCCGCCCCTCGCGGGCCCATCGGCGGGCGTGATCTTGGTGATCGTCGGCGGCGCAGCGTAGGTGAACCGGTCCGTCGGTGCCACGGGACTTATTGTCGTGTCCTCCACCGACATCACGAGATCGATCGTCGCCGGGCCGGAGGCCGGCAGGGTGGCGGTGCACGAGGTCGTAGTGGAGCAAGAGACCGCGACCACGGCCGTGCCGATCTCAAGCTCGTCAGCGCCGGCGATGGGCAGGAAGCCCGATCCGATGATGGTGACAGTCGCCGGCTGGCCGCTCGGACCGGCGCTCGGGGAGACGTCTGCGATCCGAGTCACCACGAGCTGAGTGCGGTACTCGAGGCACATCTGCGCCGCGAGCCCGGGATAGTAATTGTTGGGTCCGGCGAGGCGGGGGGACCCGAGGCCGCTCGCCATGTCGTAGCCAACGGTCGCAGGGTACAGACCACCCGAGTAATCCGAACCCGCCCAGTCGTTGTTGCCTGTCGTTATGTCGTTGAGGGCATAGCCGTAGTAGGGCGGACCGAGCGCGGCGATGGCGTACAGGCCGGCGGGCTGCACGCCCGGATCTCCCGAGCCGTAGTCGGCACAGAACGGCGATGCGTCGATCAGGGCGGCAGCCGCCGCCCACAACGGGGCGGCGCCGCTGGTCCCTGCGTAGTCGCCTGACCATGATCCGTTCCAGTAGATGACATAGCCCGTGGTCGGGTCAGCGTCCGCGCTGACGTCGGGGACCTCTCGCAGGTAGCCGGTGGCCGGACAGCTTGAACTTGGTTCAGAGTAGGAGCTGATCAGCCCCGGTATCGAGGGCTTGTCCTGGTACGCCGGCATGCACCAGCTGGAGACACCGCCTCCGCCCGCACCGGTCGAGCCGTTCCAAACAGACTCGGCACCGCCGGAGATCGAGGTGCCGCCCACCCCGACCACATAGGGCTGGCTCGCCGGGTCATCGACGAAGGGCTCATGTTGGTTGGGTGAGTTCATGTCGCCGAAGCAGTCCGTGGAGCCCGCGTCACCTGCGGCGGCGAAGACCGTTTGCCCCTGAGTGGCCGCCAGCTCGAACAACGTGTGCTCGGAGGTGCGGAAGGACGAGTCGCTTGCGTCGTCGTCGGGCTCGCACTCGCCCCACGAGGTGGAGACGACCTTGTCGGCGTCGTTGGTGAAGATCGCCCCGTAGACGGCGAGGACGTCCTCGTTCGAGCTGGTCGGCGCCTGGTAGACGTCGATCGTGGCCGCCGGAGCCAGACCGATCACGTTCTCGATGTCCATCGCGGCCTCGGGGTCATTGCCCGGACCGCTCGCGGTGCCACCGGCGACAGCGATGTAGTTCACCGTGGCATTCGTCCCGTAGCAGGCCTGGTATGTGTCGATGTCGCTCAGCTGGTTCGGCTCGAACTCGGCAATGGCGACGTTGACGCCCGCGCCGAAATCTCCGAGCGAATAGAGGGGAGTCATGTCGTAATAACCCGCCAGCTGGTCGGCGGTGAACCCCCCCTCCCCGACGGCCACGGTTGTGGCCGCCGGGCACGGCGTCGGGCCACCGGTTCTCGGATGGAGAGCCCGCGGGCTCTCGGGTGGGAGGGCACGCGGCTCACTAGCTCGGGCAAGCAAGTCGTGTGCCTGGACGAGATCGCTCAAGCCGACGACGCCGTCTATGTCCGAGGCCACACCCACCGGGACGCTCGGCGGCGACAATGTGGTGAAGGCGACGCGCCCACCTGGCAGTCTGTAGCGCAGGAGCCGCACGTGAAATGCCCGGTCGACCACGCTGGCCGCAGCGGTGACCGGTATGAGAAGCCTGTCCGATGTCACTTTGCCGGGGTGAAGCCCCTTCGAGCGCAGTAGTGCTTCGACAGCGGACACCTCGGATAACGAAGGTCCGAAGAGCCGACCGAATTGTCCTGGCCGCAGGAAATGATGGAATTCCGGCGAACTTCGATCCGACAGGGACGCGATGAACGACGTCACGGCCGACGGATCGGGCAGCTTGAGAGTTACCTCGAGGTGAACGTCCGCGGCCGAGGACACAGCTCCGAGCACGGCCGAATGCGGCGGCGGTGGCGGGCTCGCGCTCGAACGCAACTCGACCAGGCGCGCGCTGACAGCCGCCTCGGCCTTGGCGGGGGCCGAGAAGGCCACGGCACACGAGGACGCCACCACCACCCCCGTGAGCAAGCCGGCAGCCCACCCCCTAGTCATGATCCCCGCATCTCATGATGTGGACAGAATACCTAAAGTCGTTGCCGGGCAGTTCCGCGACCCAAGGGCCAGGCGCGGACACAGTCCCGGTCCTGGCACAGCGCCGACAGAGCGTCTCGACTCAACAGGCGGCGGGGCCGGCTCTGGCGTGCGAGCGGCGGTAACGGCTTGGGCGAGCTGGGCCGGGCGATCGGTAGAAGGAGATCCGGCGTCATCGCGGTCGGGCTGAGCCGACTTGTCGTCCGCCGCAGGCTGCACCCAACGACACCCCAGAACTGGGACCACTGCTTGCTCATCAGCTAGCCATGACGTCGCAAGCAGTCGCGCACCTGGCAAAGGCGAGGCCCGAGCCGGGCCGCCACCAGGCGCATGGCCCAGCGGGCTGACACGTTAGGCCTGAAGGTACGCACGTTGGCGGTCATCTCCTGCCGGTAGCTTCCTAAGGTGGTGGCGTGAGGATCTTTGTCGCAGGCGCGACTGGCGTGCTCGGTCGCCGCGCCGCGGGGCAGCTTGTTGGCAGCGGACACGAGGTCACGGGCGTTGCCCGCTCCCCGGCAGGTGAAGGCGTGCTCGAGGCCCTCGGCGTGACGCCGGTGTCGGTGAGCCTTTTCGAGCCCGCTGCGCTGCGGAGGGCTATCGCTGACCACGAGGTCGTAGTCAACCTGGCGACTTGCATCCCTTCGCCTTCCAAGTCGGCTTTTCCCGATGCATGGCGTGAGAACGATCGGATCCGCAGCGAAGGAGCTCGCAACCTCGTGGGGGCGGCGCGCGGTGCCGGCGTGTCCCGCCTTGTCCAAGAGTCCGTGGTGTTCGCCTACGCGGACGGCGGCGACGCTTGGATCGATGAAGACTGGTCGGCCCAGTACACGCCCATCACTGCTTCTACTCGGGTTGCCGAAGAGGTGGCACTCGGATTCGCCGACGGCACGAGAACGGCTGTCGTGCTGCGTTTCGGCTCTGTTTACAGCCCGGATAGTGCGCACACTTACGCGCGATCGTCCGTGCGGCCCGCAAGGGCATCGGAGGCGTTATCGGCCCCTCGGGGACGCCTACTCGTCGAACATCCATGCCGACGACGCTGCCGCGGCCGTCGTTGCGGCCGTCAATGTCGACGGCGGCCTCTACAATGTGGTCGAAGACGAGCCCCTGAGGCGCACGGACCAGTTGAAGGCGCTGGCCGAAGCCGTCGGCCTGGTGCGGCTGCATTCGGCCGGGCCGCTGCTCGCCGTCGTCGGGGGGAGCCGGACCAGCGCCATGGCGCGGTCGCAACGGGTGTCCAACCACCGGTTTCGAGCCGCCGCGCTGTGGCAGCCGAAGTACGCGAGCGTCCGGCGCGGATGGCCGGCCGTAGTCGCCGCCATGTGACCGACCGTACTCAGGTCCCCTCGTCCAGGGTATGTTCAGAGCAGGGGTGATGCCATGACCGAGGTGGGTCCGGCACCAGCAGAAGAGGATGGGCCGCCGGCATTGACTCCGCTCGCACAAAGCGAGGCACCCCCCGCGCTGTCGAACGATCCCTCGCTCGCGCCCCCCTTTACGCACACGCGCGCGAGCGGGTTCTGGGCGGCGGTCGTCGTTGGTCTGCTCGTGCTGGTGTTGCTGATCATCTTCATCCTCGAGAACGGCCAGCGCGCGAGTGTCTCTTTCTTCGGTGCTCACGGGCATCTCCCAGAGGGGGTCGCGCTCCTCCTTGCCGCGGTCATCGGAGGGCTGTTCGTCGTCGCTGCGGCGGTGGCGCGGATCTTGGAGTTGCGGCGCAGGGCGGCTCGTCAGCACCGGGGGGTCGCGCCGGAACAGGTTCGACGTTGGCGACGCCCGAAGAGCCGGCCCGGACCCTCAGAGCCGATCAGCGGGTGAGGTGTTGCGCTAGGAACGCCAGCGAAGGCGGCTCCTGGTCTATGAAGAACGGCCCGGTGTGGCATCCCTGCGAGAAGTCCACAACCGCGCCTCGAGGCAGCGCCGCGGCCAGAGTCTCCACACCCGGGTGGAACGGGTCCGAGTCGCCCGAGGCCACGCGCACGGGAATACCCTCCAATGCGGCGGTATGGGTGACGGCGTCGTTGGCGGCGAAGTCTGCCGCGGAGGCGTAGGCGCGCGGGTTCGCGTTCTCCGCTTGTGCATAGCTGGTCCAGATGGCCGGGCTGATCGCGGCAACTGCCGAGATCAAGTGCGGGTACTTCTCGGCGAAGAGGATGGCACCGTAGCCACCCATCGAGACGCCCATGGTCCCGATCCGATCCGGGGACGTCCGAGGCCGAGGCGCAAGTGTTTGGCAGAGTAGGGCGACCGATCTAGGAGACAAGCTTCTCAATTTCGTCGCTGCGCTATAGCTTCGCGTCATCCGGGCGCCGAGAGTGGGCTCAGCCGTGAGCGGGCGCTCACGATCCTCGGTCAGCTCGTGCGGGTGCTGCGGCAACTCTGACTAGGCCGTGTCGGCCTCGGCAATGTGTGCCTGCCGGTCGGTGATCCCGGTGGCGCCGACGGTGGTCCTCCAGAGACCTGGATCGAGGAGTTCGACTGGAGTGCCGTTGCAGGCGAGTACGCGGATGCTCTGACTAGCGCAGTACCTGCGAATTCGCCAGCCGGGAATCGTGGCGCTTCCGAGAAAGTAGTCTCAAGGTGTTAGGAAGCGTGACAGCGATAAGTTCAGGAGGCCTTATGGCACGCCGAAGGCCCAGGCGCGCGAGAAGCCGTGTGCTTGTCGTAGGCCTTTGCGCGGGCATCGCGGCCGTGGTGATTACCGCCGTCCTTCCGAGGATCGGCCTCGCGGCCTTGACCAAGCGGCCAAACTCCGGTCCACCGCTCACCACGATCCCGAGCACGGGAACCGGCTCATCTCAGCCCCACTCCACCACGACATCGTCGACCGTGGCGACCACGACAACTCAAGTCTCGTCAACAGGCGGTAACCATCGCTCGGACCGTCCGGCCGGGCTGATCCAGGTCAGTGGCTCGAAGACAATTTGCATCACCGATCCGCCCGGCCCTGCTCTACAGGCGGTCGAGTTGGCCACGGGCCTCACCTACAACTGCATTGAGACGTTCACCGACGACGCGACGACGTGGGCCGAATGGGTGCACCCCTGGATCGTCTCCAGTTCCGTGGCGTTCCGGTCCTGGGTAGCGGCTGACCCGACCGGGCACCAGCTGATCGACAGCCAGAATCTGATCCCCGACAACTACGAGGTGGCCAACCCCAACTGGACCGCGGATTGCGCGGCTGGGGACTACAACGGCTACGCCACACAGTTTGCGACGGCGATGGTGTCGGCGGGTTTTGGTTACTCGGTCATCCGCCTCGGCCATGAGATGAACGGCACCTGGGATTCCGACAGCCTCGGGAACAACCCGACGCAGTGGGGTTTGTGGGCGCACTGCTTCGCTCAAGAGGTAACTGCGATGCGGGCAGTGCCAGGTTCTCACTTTCTCTTCGACTGGTCCATAAACCAGGGGTATCGCAACATTCCCCTCGCTGACTACTACCCTGGCAACTCTTATGTCGACATCGTCGGCATCAGCTTCTATGACCAGAGCGGGAACCCCCTTCCGCCTGTTGGCTCTCCCGATCGCTGGCAGGTACTCACGGCTGAGCCGATGGGCTTGGACGCCGTGAACGCCTTCGCCGTGCAGCACCACAAGCCGCTCAGCATCCCTGAGTGGGGCACCGTCTCGACTCAGGGGGATAATGCAACCTATGTGACGAACACGGCGAATTTCATCTCCAGCAACGACGTCACCTACCAGGCGTGGTTCGACGCGGGCCTCTACAATATCAACCGCCTTTCCGCAGCTGCGCCTCACTCCCTCGCCGCCTACATCCGCACGATTGGGAAGGGCCGCTAGGAGCCGGCGAGTTTGTCGCTGAGACGCGGGCCGGCCGAGTTGAGCTATGACGATCGCTGCCTCAGGGCCAGCTGGCGCAGCATGTCCACATAGGTGGAGCGCTCGTTCGGGTCGAACAAGAACGACGCGCTGAAGCAGACGACGAACACTGCGGCGCTGGCGGCGAGGTGCACGATGAGATTCGTGAAGGGTGCTGCCCACCCGCGACCATTCTGAGGACGCCAAAGGCGATGGCGTTCACAGCCACGGGAAGTGCCAGGCGACGTAGCAGGCGGGTATATGGAAGCTCGATCACTCGGCAACCGTAAGGCAGGTAGACGCCGAGCGCCATTATGGTGAGCAGGATAGTCGTGCGGTAACCAGTCAGGTCTCCCAGGCCGGCTTGACGAGAGACTTTTGAAAAACGCGCGTGACCAGCGCGAACGCGACGGTGTAATGCTTGTGATTTGTCCTTGAGTTTGCTGGACTTTCCATGTGCGAGATGACTCGGACGGACAAGGCGCCACTTCCATCGAGCAGCTCCGTGCTGAGAACGGGCGCCTCCGGGATCTCGTCGTTGCCCTGAGATCCGACAACGAGTCGCTCCAGTCCGAGAACGTTTCTCTACGGGACCGCATCACCCGGCTCGAGTCCGAGATCGGGCGAAACTCCGAGAACTCCTCCAAGCCACCGGCCCAGGATCCCGATGGCTGCGCGGCAAAGCCGCGCCGAACGGCGCAGGACGGCCAGGGAGATCGCCCGCAAGCAGGTGCGCCGCCCTCCTCCGATTGTGGCGGCTCCCCCTTCCGCTATAGGCGGCGATGTTTCACCCCGATGCCTGAGACGAAAAACGCCCGGACCGGAGTCCGGGCGCTGCTCGTGGGGATGGGTGGAGATCAGGGTGTCGTGGCGGCTTTCGTGCCCGCTTTGGCTTGGCTGGTGACGGCTCGTCAAAGACAAACCCGACGGTGCAGCCGTTCGACAATGTGAACGAGTACTCGCCTTCGGCCTTGGGATCGAAACCGACCTCGGCCAACATTGCCGCAACCTCGGTTGTGCTGAGAGGCCGTGACGTTTCCGACTGGCCGACGACGGCTGGCTGTGCCTGCCGGATGACATCGCCGGTCTCGAATGGCTCGTCGCTCGCAACGATGTAGCCCTCGTCATCCTCGACCTGCTCACGAGCCATCTGGCCTCCCGCCTGGACACGCACAAGGACGCTGAGGTCGTCTGGCACTCGAACCAACATGCCGTATGGCCGATCGCATCGGCGCAGCCGTCCTCGGGATCATCCACGTCAACAAGTCGGGCGCCGGTGACGCCATAAACCAGATCATGGGTTCGCGGGCCTTTGGCGCCGTCTGCCGTGCGGCGCTGTTCGCGATAGAGGACCCTGATGCCGGTGACACCTATGTGCTTGGCTTGCCCAAGCACAACCTCGGGCCTCGTATGCCGTCGTTCACGTACAAGATCGAAGAAGTCGAGGTCGGGAAGCACGCTGATGGCGATATCACGGCCACGAAGATCGTGTGGCAGGGCGCCACCGATCGCCAAATTGACGATCTGCTCGAGGACGGTGGCAGACGTTCTGGTCTAGCGCCGGTGGGCAACGCTGCCGACGTCTGGTTGCGTACCTACCTCGAGTCGCGAGGCGGCCGTCGCGCACCGTCGCAGGAGGTCAAGGGCGCTGGCAAGTTGTCTGGCTTCTCGGAAAGTGCTCTGAAGCGTGCTCGGGTGCGTGTTGGGGTCACCATCGAATCGTGCGGCTTCCAAGGCGGGACGTGGTGGATGCTTCCCGGTAATCCTGACTCGGTCGTGCCGAGCGAACGGACGCCGGCCATCCAGGCCACCTGACCCAGTTTCAAGTCTTGACCTGGATGGACTAAATGGCCTCCATCTGAGCCATGTGGGTCATCCAGGCCATGTGGGGTAGACGGGAACAAAGTGACCCAGATGGGACACACCAAGGATCACCGAACTACAGCCAGCCGGGGGGCACAACGTCTAGCCGCGCTCCCGTTTGGCTGCTCTCGCAGAGCTGATCCTGTACCGGCAGATCTCCGAGATCACGGACGCCCGTCCGACGCCCAGCTCTCCAAAGCCACAATTCCGGCGACGCTGCAGCTAACAGCAGCACAGCCAGCCGGAGGCACGTCTGGATGCCCCCCGTTTGGCTGCTCTCGCAGAAACGTTTTCCGACGGTGCGGGACCGCTCCCACTCACTCTTGTGAACTCATCATAAGCGGCTCAGATTGTGGCCTTCTAGAGGACAATAGGGGGATAACGCCGAATTTCGGGGGATTACCTGAGAGGACAGTACCCACCCGTAAACCCGTGAGATGGTTGTCCGGCGCAGGCACAGAGGCGGCTGACCGAGCATGCAACTTGCTGCCACGTTTGAGCCGCCGCGACGGGCTGGAGCAGATGCTCGCGGACTCCCATGCTGTCAATCTATATCCTCGGGAAAACACACAAATTACTGATGATATGAAGCAACGAGGTCCTGCCGCTTGATCGCTGCTCCGTACCGAGTGCCCTGCACTTTGTGACTCTCCCATAGGTAGCCTGATCTGGACTGTGCTTCCCTTTCATGGTAAGATTGACTTGTGGAATAGGTGGTCAATTATGGGACTTGGACGAGCCGGTTTCACGGCTGACGAGTGGCATTTCATTACCAATGGCGGCGATCGCGGCGGCTGAAGGCCCTCGTCGCTCCCTTGCCACGCGCTTTACGAGTCCGTCGGGTTGACGAGCGCGATCTCTGGGTATCGATCGTGTTCGCCCGAGTGGAACCCGTCGCCGCTTTCTGGCGTGCCGAGGGTCGCAACGTCCCCGTGTCGCGACTTTGTTGCGTGCCCGTAGCCCACAGTTCACCTTTCAGGCATTGTCATCGAGGACGGCTGCCGTCTAGGTTCCGATGGTCGCCAATTGCGCAGAGGGAGTCCCGATGAAGAACATGAGGCTGGAGTAGTGCTATGCCCGCGCCCTTGGTGTTCGAGCAAACGGGGGGAACCACTTCGCCTCATGCTCGACGCCCATGGTTGAGGTGGCTGGGAACCGCCGGCTGGGTTCTCGTTGCGACGGCTTCGGCGGTCGCGAGCTTCGTCGCAGTCTCTGCGGGCGGTGCTTCTGCGACCGCGGTCAGGGCCCTTGGGTCGACGCAGGGTAGTGCTGGGCCAGCGAGCTCGGGTGGCCGCCCGGCCGGCCTAATTAAGGCGGGCGACTCGAAGACAGTCTGCATCTCAGATGAACCACCTGAACTTGCCCGGGACCTGAAAGACACCGGCGTCAACTACAACTGCGTCGAGACCTTCAGCGACGCAGACCCGACGTGGGCCGATTGGGTGAACCCGTGGATCGCCAGCCCAACCGGTGCACCATTCGTCGCCTGGGTGGCAGCTGACCCG
>JBEKMZ010000054.1:0-24222 GCA_049523315.1 Acidimicrobiales bacterium
TTGGCCAAAGCCGGCGAGGGCGTCGCCCGCGTGGACGCCCGGGCGCAGCTCTCCACAGGCGGCAGGGTGCAGTTCAGCTTGGACCCGGGCCGGATCCACTTCTTCGACGCCGTCACCGGTCAGGCCATCGTCAACTGAGACAGCTCCGGGGGCGGCTCGCTGGTGCTCCAGCGCGGGTCGGGCATTGCGAACGAGGCCCGGCGCCAAGTTCGAGCTGGCCGTCGGCTCTAGGGACTCCGGTAGAGAGCCGAGGAGAATTGCTTCTCCCGGTTAGGTTTCCAGCCATGGTCACGCCTCGCGGGCAAGCGACAGCCATCGGGCAATCGACCACTTCCGGCGGCTGAGTGCGCTCCGTGCGGCTCGCCTACGGCGAGGCGGGACTGGATCTCGATGTCGACGCGACGATCTGCACTGTTGTGGAACCGATCTTCGCGTCGCCAGCGCCCGACCCGCGGACGGCGCTTCGCGACGCCGTGCGTGAACCCGTGGCAGGCCCGCCATTGCGCGATCGTGTTCGCCCAGGTCAGACGGTGGCCATCTCAGCGTGCGACATAACCCGTCCCCAGCCACGGCTCCTGATGATCCCCGTGTTGCTCGACGAGCTCGACGGCATCGTGGACATAGAAGACGTGGTCGTGGTCGTCGCCACCGGTACGCATCGGGCCAACACGGACTCCGAGCTGCGGGAGATGTTCACAGACGAGGTCGTCGACTCGGTGCGGGTTGTCAACCACGACGCCCGTGATTCGGAGTCGCTTTCGTGGCAGGGCGTGCACGGCGCCGCCGTCCCGGTGTGGCTCGCCCGGGAATGGGTCGAGGCGGATGTCCGGATAACCACCGGGTTCGTGGAGCCTCATTTCTTTGCAGGCTTTTCCGGTGGACCGAAGATGGTCGCTCCTGGCCTCGCAGGCCTCGAGACGGTCCTCACGTTGCACGATGCCGCGCGCATCGGCGATCCCCGTGCCCGGTGGGGCGTGATAGAGGGCAATCCGATTCATGACGACATCCGCGCTATCGCCGCCGCCACCGAGGTGACCTTCAGCCTCGATGTCATATTGAACCGCGACAAGGAGATCGTCTCCGCCTTCGGGGGCGACTTGTTCGAGATGCACAGGGCCGCGGTCGAACAGGCCCGCAGGCTCGCCATGCGTCCCGTTTCGGGGCTCTTCGACGTCGTCGTGACGACTAACTCCGGTTACCCGCTTGATCAGAGCCTCTACCAGGCGGTAAAGGGCATGTCGGCCGCCTATCAGGTCGTCCGCCCAGGAGGAGTCATAGTCTGCGCGGCCGAATGCAGGGACGGGTTCCCCGACCATGGCTCTTACCGAGAGCTGCTCACCTCGGCCTCCTCACCCCAGGCGCTCCTGGCCGACATCGCCTCGCGCCGAGAGACCGTGCCGGATCAGTGGCAGGTGCAGATACAAGCACGCATACAGGCTGACTGCCGGGTGATCGTCCACACGACGTACCTGTCAGACGCCGATCTCGCCGCGGCCCATCTCGAACAGACAGCCGATCCGTCAGCAGCGGTCGCCGCCGCCCTGCGTTCGGCGGGAGCGGGCGCACGGGTCTGCGTGCTCCCAGAGGGTCCGCAGACGATCCCCTACCTGGTCTAGGTCAGGACGGTCGGTAGAGTCCGATCTGCGCAGAGCCGGTTGGACCGCAGCTCGTGGCGCGCCCGGCATCCTCGGTGGTGCGTGCGCCCCGCCAAACGAGGAGGGTGATGGGTGGCAGGGAACAAGCGGCCTCACGCCGCTAGGGTTGTCTCATGCGGGTGGTCGCGTCCGAGGACGTGCGTTCCTATGTGGAGGCGCATGGTGGCGTGCTGTACGTAAATGCCCACCTGCGCAAATGCTGCTCAGGCTCGATGACGGTCCTCGACAGCTCGACCCGCGAGCCGGCCGACACGACGGGTTATCGTGCCTTCGACTCGGCCGGCTTTCCGATCCGGTTTTTCACGGGAGGTGCCGACGAGCCGGACGAGCTGGTCATCGAGATGAAGGGCATGCGCCACAAGCGCCCCGTCGCGTACTGGAACGGCTGCGCATTCAAGATTTGAGCCACAAATGCACATAGGCGACATCGAGCTGATCGCGCTCAACGACGGGACATGCATGTTGCCGCAAGAGTTCTACGTCGGTCTCGACTTCAGTGCCCATAAGGACTTGCTGGCCGACGACGGGCTCGTCCACATTCCTGTCGGCTGCTTCCTCCTCCGCAGCGGTACGACGACCGTCCTCATCGACGCAGGCATCGGAGACGTCGACGTCGGATGGGCGCGCGGTGGCGAGCTGCCGGCGGCATTGCGCGCAGAGAGCACAACCCCGGATGACATCGACATCGTCGTGTGCACTCATCTCCATGCCGACCACATCGGTTGGCTCACAGTCGACGACGCCCCTTACTTCCCGAACGCCGTTGTGCGTTACGGTGCCGCCGATTGGGAGCGATTCGTTGCGGGTCCCGAGGCCGAAGGCACGACCAGGCAGATAATGGAGGTCCTCGCCTCCGCCGGCCGGCTCGATCCTCTCGAGGGCGACATGCTGCGCATCGCCCCCGGCCTGACAGCTCGCCATACTCCAGGGCACACACTCGGTCACTACGGCCTCGTCGTCTCCTCGGGCAACGATCGTGCAATGCTCCTCGGCGACGCGGTCGAGTGCCCCTTGCAGCTTGAGGAGCCGGACTTCTACGCGATGTCCGATGTAGACCCGGCCCTGGCACAAAGGACACGCGAGGCCTTGTGGCGCGAGCTCGAGGGCAGCGATGTCGCTGTCTCGGCGGCCCACTTCCCCGGCTTGCAGTTCGGCCGCGTCCTTAAGGGGACCGGGCGGCGACTTTTTGGGCCCTTGAGCTGAGGGTTTCGTCTCTTCCGCCTGGTCAGGCGGCCATGGTTTCGTGCGGGCTCAGCTGGAGTCGCCGTCGGCGACGACGGTAACCGGCTCATGCCGCACCGGGAAGTTAACGGAGCGGGCGATGAAGCACAGTCTCCCGGCCTCGCCGTGAAGGGCGGTCGCCCGTTCCCGCATGGCCCCTTCGGCGACGCTTACCGCGGGACGGAGCAGGACTTCGGTGAACTGGCCGACGCCGTCCGGATCTTCGCTCATGACACCCACCGGGGTGTCGGTGTAGGCGGTCACCACGACCCCGGCGGTGGCGGCGAGATGCAGGTACCAGAGCATGTGGCACTGGGCCAGGGAGGCAACGAGCAGCTCCTCGGGGTTCCACCGCTGTGCGTCACCGCGAAATGCCGGGTCCGCGGAACCAGCGATCAGGGGCTTGCCGGGAGAACGGACCTCGTGGTCGCGAGCGTAGGCGCGGTAGCTGGACGTGCCCGAGCCCCCGTTGCCCGTCCACTCGAGCGCTAGCTCATAGGAATGCTCGGCCCCCATATCGACATCGTACGGGCCAGGTCCACCTCCCCCCAGCGGCCGGGGCGATGAAAGCCTGGTCCGCGCTGAAAGCACTCTCAGCTTCAACGCTCGCGGTCGCCGACCGAGACGGCTGGAGCGGAACGCGTCAAAACCTCTGAGCTGCGGCAAATGGTCCGGGGTCCTCAATCGCGAGTTTGTGCGACTGATAGATGAAATAGTTTCATCACGAAAAAGGGCAAACTCGGCACGTCCATGCAGCGGCAAGCTGGGGCACCATTCCTTCGGCGGTGTCGATGAGTACCATCGCTTCGCTCGCGGTCTTTTCGCAGCTAGCGAGCCTGAGTCCCACATAGTTGCTGTCGGGACTTAGCGTCCGAACGCCGCCGACAATCTCGCTGCTTTGGCCCTGAGTGCACCATCTTCGGACCCATCCAAGCATTTTGACAGGCGTTCGCTGTTTGGTAGGCTGCCTGTTTGGTGCGTTTGTTCACGGTTGTGAACGAGTCCTGCCAGGCGAGACGGGTGGCGGCGGAACTGAGAGTCGTGACCGTACAAGCATGTTCACGTCCCGACGGTCTCGTCATGTGGTCAATATGACCCGATGTATCAGAACGCAAATGATGCGCCTCGTACATCCGGTCGAGAGGCATATGTCGATGATCGTACTGGGTGTCTTAGTGCTTACGACAAGAACCTGATCGTGGGTATGCCATGATTTGGATCCTATCTGCAGTCACAATGCGAAAGCAACAGAGGAGGTAACCAAGTGCATAATAGAACGGGCAAGGTGGCACGTATTGTCGGGACATTGGCGCTCCTGTCTACGATGGGAATAGTGGCTATCGGGGTTTCGCAAGGGGCCGCGACCGCTGCCGCGACCAGGCCGACCACTCATCGCGCCTCCGTGACGACCATCCAGGAGTGGAACTGGGACACCGTCGCCGACGAGCCGGCTGAGAATGCGACGCTCCCCGTCGCGATCAAGATTTTCGACAAGCAGTACAACGTCAAGGTCGTCAACGTCGAGATGACCCTCGAGGAGCAGACCGACAAGCTTCCGCTGGCTTTCTCGTCCAAGTCGAGCGCGCCGACTGTGAGCCAGACCAACGAGGGCTTCGGCGACATGGGCCGCCTCGTGACCGACAAGGAGCTCATGGCGCTTACGAACCTGAACAAGACCCACAACTGGTACGCGAAGGTCGGCAAGCTTTCTGTCCAGTTCAACGAGTTCACGCCCGACGGCAAGACCTTCGGCGTCGGTACCTGCTACGGCATCCCTGACGCAGGCTCTCTTGTCGGCATTTACTACAACAAGAAGATGCTGGCGGCTGTCGGCGGTGCCGTGCCGAACAACTGGGCGACGTTCACCAAGGACCTGACTCTGCTCCACAAGGCCGGGAAGGTCGCCCTCGCCTACGCCCAGGGCAACCCGACCGCCTACCAGCCGGTGCACACCCTCTACACGATCGCCAACGAGTTTGTCGCCGCCAAGGCACAGGACAACTTCGTCTTCCACATCGGCAAGCCGTCGATCGACTCCTCTGGCTTCGTCGAGGCGGCGACCATCTTCCAGGCTTGGGCGAAGGACGGGTACTTCTCTCCTGGCTACCAGGGCCTCTCTGACGCCCAGGCGCTCAGCCAGTTCACCACTGGGAAGGCAGGCTTCTTCATCGAGGGCTCGTGGTACGCGGGCGCAGTTCAGCAGGGCCTCGGCAACAACGCGGGCTTCTGGGTTCCCAAGGTCGTCACCGGCGGGCCTGGCGAAGGCTGGTCGATACCGACCTACTCGCCTCATCCCCAGCTCGCCGCTGACTGGATCGACCTCATGCTGAGCCCGGCGATGCAGGCGTCGTTGCTGAAGTACGGTGACGTCCCCGTCGTCCAGCCGAGTGCAGCCGCACTGGCATCGGTGTCGCCCTCGCTCAAGAGCGCGGCCATAGGCTGGTCGGCAGCAACGAGGAACAACAGCCTCGTGCCGTACCTGGACTACGCGACCCCCAACTTCTTGACCCAAGAGATGGCCGGGATCGAGGAGCTCCTCGCTGGCCGGATCACGCCGTCAAGTCTGATGCAATCGCTGCAGAGCGACTACACGACGTACTGGTCGTCACAGTCGTAGCTGGTGCCGGCCTCCCCCGCTCTCGCGCGGGGGAGGCCGGGCACGCAGGTCGAAGTATTCGTCCGGATAGTCACGTCTCAGGGGAGGTAGGGCCGATTGGCTGTTCAGAGCGGTGCCCTGGCGCCTCCGGTTAAGGGGACCCGTCGCGACCTCGGGGGCAAGAGGAAGCCGTCGGGATACCTCTACGTTCTGCCGGCTGTCGTCTTGCTCGGTCTGTTCATCGTCTATCCGTTCATCCGTGCGGGCCAGTACTCGTTCCTTTCGTGGGACGGAGTCGGACCCTCCCACTACGTGGGCGGCTTCAACTGGGAGCAGATCTACCTCGACCCGGTCGAGCGTGGTTCGCTCATAAATGCGGCGACTCTCTTCATCTTCTTCTCACTGGTCCCCGTCGCCCTCGGCCTCATCGTCGTCTCGCTCATGGCACGGGCGCGCCGGCGCGGGATGGGCGTGTTCCGGGTGATCTTCTTCCTGCCCCAGGTCCTCGTGACGATCGTGATCGCGGTTGTGTGGACTTGGATCCTGGCACCGGGCGGGACGGGTTCGCTGAACGGCATCTTGCACTCGCTCGGGCTGGGTCCGGCGGTCGGCCCCGCCTGGCTCGGGGACTTCAGTACCGCGCTCCTCGCGATCGGTCTCATCGGTACCTGGACGGAGTTCGGCCTTTGCTTCGTCCTTTTCCTTGCAGGTATACAGCGCATCCCGACGGAGATGTTCGACTCGGCGCGCATCGACGGGGCGGGCCTGGTGCGTGAGTTCAGGTCAGTGATCGTGCCGATGCTCCGGCGCGAGATCGGTGCCGCGATCACGATCAGCGTGGTCGCGTCCTTGCAGAGCTTCCCTCTCATCTACCAGGCCACCAACGGCGGGCCTGGGACGGCGACTACCACGCCTGGCCTGTTGGTCTACCGAGACGCCTTCCAGCTCGGCGACGTCGGCGGCGCGAGCGCGCTCGGCATCGCCCTTGCCCTAGTCACCTTCATCTTGACCTTCGGCGTGCGGGCGGCACTCGAGAGGAAAGCGGTATGAGGAGGACTTCAGGGCTCAGGGCATCGGGCCAAGCGGCTCTGTCGCGAGAGCGCTCGGTGTCCCTTGCGAAGGGTCGGTCGCTCTTGATGGACGCGAGAGGCTAGAAGTGCTCTCGCGTGCCGAGCGCATCGTCACCTGGGTGGTGCTCGCCGCCGTCTCGGTGATCATCTTGTACCCCTTGGCGACGCTGCTGAGTGCTGCTCTCGAACCGTTGAGCATGGGTGCCATCGGTATCAGCTTCAGCCATGCCTTCTCGTTCCAGAGCTTCTCCTACGCGTGGACCGTGGGAGATTTCCGGACGTACCTGTGGAACACGGTCGTCGTGACCGTGGCGGTAGTCGCCCTCTCGGGGGTGATCTCGATCCTGACCGCGTACGGCATATCGGTCCTCAGGCCCTACGGGTCGCGCCTGCTCCTCTACGTCGCGATCCTCGGTTTCATGCTGCCCACCGAGGCGCTCATCGTGCCCTGGTACTACCAGATGAACAGCATGAATTTCCTGAACACCTACTGGGCGATGATCCTCCCACAAGCTGCGCAGTCAGTCGCCTTCGGGACGTTCTGGATGGTGACCGCATTCGCCTCCCTTCCGCGCTCTTTGGGCGAAGCGGCTTCCCTGGACGGTGCGTCGCAGTGGAACCTGCTCTGGAAGGTGCTCACGCCAAATGTTGCGCCGGCCATCAAGACCATGACGGCTCTCGTGTTCCTGTGGACCTGGAACTCCTTCCTGCTTCCCTTGGTGATGGAGTCCAGCACTTCGCGCTATGTCGTCACCATCGGCTTGTCGACCTTCCAAGGCACCCACTTCGGCAACTACAGCGCCCTCGCGGCCGGGAGCCTCTTGACGGCCCTACCAGTTGTCGTCGTCTACCTTTTCGCTCAGCGCAGCTTCATCTCGGGCATGTTCGCCGGCTCCGTGGTCGAGTAGTGGCAGCGCCCGATTGAAATGGCCCTGATGAACCCGACCGAGCCCTAGTGGTCACCCCCGACACCTCCTCATCTGCCAGCGGTTCCGATCTCGTCGTCGGAGTAGACATCGGTGCCACCAAGACCCATATCGCCCTCGGGAAGGATGACGCGGTCGTCGCCGAGGAGGTAGTTGCAACCTCGGCCTGGCGGACGGTGTCGTCGGTTCACAACGCCGCGGATCTGGTCGGCCTAATTCGGCGACTCCTGGGCGACACCGCAACCGATGGTCTGCCTGTCGGCGTCGGCGCTCACGGCTGTGACAGCACACAGCAGTGCCTGGACCTGGAGGAGGCCCTCTCGGTTCACCTCGTCGGACCCGTGCAGGTGCTCAACGACGCCGAGCTAATGCCACTTGCCATGGGTTTCTCGGACGCCATCGGTGTCGTCTCCGGCACCGGGTCGATCGGCGTAGCTCGCGACTCGGACCATCATCTTGTCGTCGCGGGCGGCTGGGGATGGATCCTCGGCGACGAAGGAGGGGCGTCGGGCATCGTCCGCGAGGCTGTGCGCGCCGTGCTCCTGGCGATCGATGATGGCCAGCCGCAAGACCGGCTCGCGGACCGGCTGATGGCTTGCTTCAAGGCAACGAACGGCCCCGAACTCGCCATGGGCTTCACCCGGTCGAGCTCAGCCGCCTACTGGGGGAGCCACGCCGAGGAGGTCTTCTTCGCAGCCGAGGAAGGTTCGGAGATCGCGGCCGAGGTCATCGAGGGGGCGGCACGTGAGCTCGCCGTCCTCGTGGAGCGCCTCGTCGACAGGGGGGTCAAGACCGAGCACGTCGTCGCAGGTGGTGGCGTGATCCGGAGGCAACGAAGGCTGCGGGACTCGTTCATCGCCACGCTCGGACGCACGCACCCGGAGATAACCGCGACGGTGCTCGACCGGGCGCCCGTGATCGGGGCCATCAGGCTCGCCAGCTCACTTGGAAGATAACGAAGGGATGAAGTGACAGTCATGGACTACTACGAGGCAGTTCGCTCTCAAGGCACAAGGCTGAGAAGTTCCGCGCGCACCGTCTCGAGCGCCCTTGCGGAGACAGACCTCGGGCCTTTTCGAGACGGGCTGCTTGCCGTCAGCTCGATGGGAGCGAGCTCGCACGCCAGCACCGTCTTCGTGGACCGTCTCGTCCGCCACGGCCATCGGTCCGTCAAGCTCGACGCCTCCGACCTGATGTCACTCGCCGCGGGCCTCGAGGTTGCCGACAGCTATGTGTTCGTCTCGGAGGGCGGTCGCAGCCGCGAGACCATCGCGGCCGCCAAGTGGGCGCCGCGCGGTCGTCGACTCGGCCTGACCAACGACCCGTCAGCTCCCCTCTCGGAGGTCGTCGACGCCCTAGTCGAGCTGGGCCACGGTGAGGACAGCCCCGTTTACACCGTGGGCTACACGGCTACCCTCCAGGCCTTCGGGCTGCTCGCGACCGCGCTCGACGGAGACGACGACGGCGACGACTGGGCGGCCCTGCCCGATCTCGTCACGGAGACGCACGCTGCCCTCGGCGATCAGGCCAAGGGCGTGGCCGCTCGTCTCAACGAGCTGACCTCGCTCGACTTCGCCGGCCATGGTGCGTCCTTCGCGGCCGCGGCCGAGGCGGCCCTGCTGTTCAGGGAGGCGACCCGGACGCCTACGGCGACCTATGCCACCTACCAGTACTTGCACGGTCCGCTCGAGCCGTTGTCGTCGCGCCAGGGATGCATCCTCTTCGGGGACGACCGGGAGGTGTCCTTGGCCCAGTATCTCGTGCACCAGGGGATCCCGACCGTGCTTGTCACCTCGAGCGAGACGACCGAGACCGCCGGCCTGTCGGTGATGCGGATCCCGAAGCTTGCCGCGACCTCGCGCGCGATCGTGGAGATCCTCGCAGCCCAGCTCGTGGCCGGGGAGGTCGCGCGATTGCGCGGTCTCGGGATCGAGGGCTTCCGCTACCACCAGGACGACACCAAGATTGACAACCCGTGACCCTGAGGCGGGCGGGATGGTAGGCAAGGCCCCATGACTCTGTCCTCCGAAGGCGATCGGCCCACCGGCGTCCCGACGCAAGGTGGCGTGACGGGCAAGTACCGGGCCTCGCCGCGCCCGACCTTCGACGGCCCGACGCGCATCACGGCTCAGACGGCGGTGCGGCACATATGGGGCGACACCGAGTCAGGGGAGGTGGCGGACTGGATATACGTCTCGAGCCAGCACATCCACGCCCTCGTGTTCGAGCTGGAGCCGCACGGTTCCTTCCGGCACTCGCCGGACCACCGGACCGTCTTTGCCGCCGACGAGCTCTTGTACGTGCTCGAGGGCATCATGGCGATCGCCAACCCGGAGACCGGTGAGCTCTGCCGCCTCGAGGCAGGTGACAGCGTGTTCTTTAGGCGCGACACCTGGCACCACGCCTTTGCCCATGGCGACGGGCCCCTCAAGGTTCTCGAGCTCTTCGCGCCGCCGCCGTCGACGGGGTCCTCAGGTGCCTACGCGCAGACGCGGCCCTACCTGGAACACAGCATCTATGCCAAAGATGAGCTGCTCGGAGAGCTGGCACCCGCTCGACGCGGCCCGGGCACGCTTCACCGGCTGAACCCTGAAGACGTTGTCTGGCGCCGCGACCTGGGCGTGCTCGTAGGGCTGCATGCCAGCACCGAGCACCTCACAGCCGGCATCGTCGAGGTCGATTCTGGGCAGGTGGCCGCCGCCCACGCCCATGGTGGTGACGAGATCCTCTATGTGACCGAGGGTGAGCTGACACTGCGCGCATGGCAGGGCGAGCAGGTCAGCGTCTTCGAGCTCGGCCCGCACGAGGCCTGCTATCTGCCTATGGGCTGCCGCCACGAATACCGCAATTTCGGGGCCGGGATGGCGCGGGCAGTCTTCGGCGTAGCACCCGCCTACCTCGAGTGAGACTGACGGTCGGGATCGACGCCGGCGGCACCAAGCTCGCAGCAGCCGTCGTCGACCCGAGCGACGGTCGCTTGATCGAGCGCCGCGAGGTCCCGACGTACCGCCACCGGGGCGGGGCCGCGGTGCTCGAGGATTGCGCCGGCCTTGCCCGGGGCCTGGCCGCCGGGTTCTCGGTGGCGGCGATCGGTCTCGGGGTTCCCGAGCTCGTCTCGCTGCAGGGGCAGATCCAAAGTGCCGAGAACTGGGATTGGCGTGATGGGAGGTGGAAACCGACTCTCGACGCGATCGCACCTGTCTTCGTCGAGTCGGATGTGCGTGCCGCCGCGCTCGCAGAGGCCCGGTTTGGGGCGGGCCGGACGCTGTCTTCTTTCCTGTACATGACGATCGGTACCGGGGTCAGCCACTGCTTTGTCTGCGGTGGATCCCCCTGGTCCGGGGCGCGGGGCAACGCCGTCGTCACCGGAGCCCCACTCGTTGAGACCGTGGCGAGCGGCCCTGCGCTGGCGGCGAGGGCGGGCAAGCCCCGGGCCGAGGACGTCCTCGCTTCCCCCGGCGACGAAGCGGTCGTCGCGGTCTCGGTCTCGGCGCTCGGCCTGGAGCTCGCCCGGCTCGTCAATGCCCTCGACCCGCAAGCCGTAGTGATCGGTGGCGGCCTCGGGCTTGCGCCCGGCTTCAGAGAGCAGATCGTCGAGACGATGCGGCCGGCCATCTATGCGGAGGTCACCCGCGGCCTCGAGGTGCTTCCTGGCGCCCTGGGCGTTCACGCCGGCGTGATAGGTGCGGCGCTGGTGGCCGACGATGCTCTGGCAGCTCAGTCCGGGCGATAGCCGGCCTGAAGCTGCTCGACCAGGGCTCTGAGCTCGCCGACCTCTGCACGCAGCGCCGCGACATCGTCGCGAAGCGTCGCGGTCTCGGAGCCGTAGCGGGCTGTCGCGCTCTCACGGCCGACCATGGCCTTTTCGGCATCTGGAGCCTCACTTAGAAGGCTGCGCTCCGGGGCAAAGGGCGCCGTGGGGTCGAGTGTTTCATCGACCGGCTTGTCCGGTGTGAGCAGCTGCACCCAGCGTTCTTCTTTCTGTCCCGGCCGGCGCGGCAGTTGTAGCACGAGCGGTTCAGAGCCGGCGGCCATGTCCGCGAGGGCGGCGTTGACGGCGCCGAGTCCGTCGAGGCCCGCCATTCGCTCGGTCCGGGTTCGCAGCTCGCCGGCCGTCTGGGGGCCGCGCAACAAGAGCACGGCCAAGAGCGAGAGGCCCCCCGCCTCGAGGCCGACGGCATCGCCTATCACCTGGCGATAGCGGGTCGCGGAGCGTCCGCTCGAGGGGTAGACGAAGCGCACGAGTCCGAGCTCTTTCAGCGAGGCGAGCACCCGTTGCACGGCGCCTTCCTCGTAGGAGACCACCGGGTCCCGGTTCGAGGTCTGGTTGCACGCGAGCACCAGCGCGTTGAGAGTGAGGGGGTATTGCTGGGGTGTCGTCAGCTGTTTCTCGATGAGGCAGCCGATCACCCGTCCCTGCTCGAGGCTCAGGCGCACGGGCCGATCATACGGGCCGGTGATCGGCCGGGACCGACCGTGCTTCCGTCACGCGCCGAGAGCGCTCAAGGTGACGACACCCGCGATGACTATGACGATGCCGACGACCTGATGGCGCCGGAGCCGCTCGCCGAACAAGAAGAAGGCGGCGACCGGGGTGATTGCCGCGTACTGCGACGCGAGGACGGCTGCGACCGCGAGCTGATGTCGAGCGGCGAAGATATAGCAGATGAGGCCTACGACCTCGCCTGCCCCGCCTATGAGCACGAGGGGAAAGGTTCGCCGCGTGATCTTCAACTTCCGGCGCGTCGCCAGGGGTGCCGCGATGAAGACGGTGCCCATCACCCGGGCCGGGAGGAGCACCCAGATGAGCGGCGCCTCCGTGCCGGCACGACCAGTGGCGTAAAGGGTTACCCCGAAAAGAACCGCCACGGGCACGACGAGGAGAGCCGAACGGGTCAGGCTCCGGTCGAAGCGGTCCCGCACGCGGGTCGCGCCAGGGCCCGAGCCTGGCGTCGCGCCGTCGAGAGAGGCGTCAGAAGGTGGGTCCAGGTGCGCCGCCGCCAGTACGACCCCGGCTGTGATCGCCACCAGCAGGACGACCGTGCTCGTGCCCAGTGGCGCCCCGAATACCGACGACAAGACCGCTGCCATCATCCCCTCGGTGGAGGCGATCGCGGTCACGATCCCTACCGCCACGCGGCGGAGCACGACGTACTCGAGCAGGAGCCCGAGGATGTTGGTGGCCCCGGCAAGGCACAACAGGGCGATCGTCGTCCCAGGCAGGTTGTTCGGCTGGCCCATCACCGCGAGCGGCACGACGATCATGCACAGGCCGAGCGACATCACCCAGGCGAGGGTCGACGCGGCCCCGATCTCGCGGCTCGAGCTGGTGGCACATAGGGCGGACACGGTGAAGAACACGGCCGCGGCGATACCGCCGCTGACGGCGATCAGCACGCTGCGACCAAGTGCGCGAGGCAGCCCCTATGGCTCAGATCGACCTCTTCTCCTGTCCGGGTTGCATCCGTTCGCTCTGAGTACGTACAAGGCTGATGCACCGGTTCTCGCAAGGAGCGTATCGGTGGCGTCGTGCGGGCCAAGAACTCCGAGAGGTTCTACGGTTGTCGCCATGGACATCAGCCGCTTCGACTTCGAACTGGACGAGATAGTCGGGCTCATCCCGAGACTGACGGATCTGGCCCAGATCATCGAGCTGGAACCAAGGCTCCACAACGCGGACGAGAGCGAGACGGTCCATTCACTGCGCACCGAACCGACCTTTCGGATCTCCTGTCAGCTGTCGGGCAACGATCAGACCATCAGCCGTCTTGCCGAGCTTGCGATCGAGATCGGCGTCGAGGCCGTCCTGGATTTCGGCCGGTCCGTGAGGTTGCGGCACATGCACCCGAATGAGATCGCGCCACCGGTGGCCGTGGAGGAGCCGTGACCTCGCTCGCGCCGACCGGTGAGGTCCGCTGGGGCGTGCTCGGCGCGGCGCGGATCGCCGCCGGGTCGTTCCTCCCGGGCCTGCGAGAATCCGGAGGCGGTCGGGCAGCTCTTGTCGCGAGCCGTGACCTCGAGCGGGCGGAGGCATTCGCCAGGGACGAAGGCGTCGAGCGAGCCGTCGAGGGCTACGAGGCCGTGATCGACTCGCCCGAGACCGACGCGGTGTACGTGGCTCTTCCCAACTCGCACCATGCCCGCTGGACCAAGAAGGCCCTCGAGGCGGGAAAGGCCGTCCTGTGCGAGAAGCCGCTTTGTGTGAGCCCGGAAGAGACGGCCGAAGTGCTGGAGACCGCCAGCGCGACGGACTCGCTCTTGTGGGAGTCCTTCGTCTTCCCATTCCATACCCAGCACCGCCGTCTCCTCGAGCTGTTGGGATCGGGGGCCATCGGCGAGGTACGCGAGCTCGTGAGCCCGTTCCATTTCAACCTGTCACGCGCGGTGGACATCAGGCTCTCGAGAGACCTCTCCGGCGGTGCTCTCGCGGATGTGGGCTGCTACCCGGTTCGCCTGGCGCAAGAGGTCCTTTCCACCTGCGATCCGTCGCCAGGCGACGTAGTGGGCTTCGCCACCGGCAACGGGGAGGTGGACACCGAGACCGTTGCGATCGTCGACTACGGCGCGCAGCGGCTCGTGCTCGGTTGCAGCTTCACGCGCGCCTTTGACGTGTTCACCCGGGTGCTCGGCACCGATGGTCAGATACACCTCTCCAACCCGTTCCATCCGAGACCGGGTGACACTCTCGTCGTGCGCCGCGACGGCGAGGAGTTCGTCGAGCGTCCCACGGTCGATACCCGTCCGTTCAGTGCCGCCCTGCGCCATGTCCACGCCGTGCTCCGCGGCGAGGAGGTGCCGACGCATCTCGCCGAGGAGTCAGCCCTCCGCTCCGCCCGCACACTCGCGGCCATAGCCGAGTCTTGTTCGGCACCGCAGCGGAGCTGAGTTTTCGCGACAATGCGCCCCCGGCGAGTACCTGAGCGATCGCGTGGCGGAGACCGAGGAGATATTCGCTGAGGTGGCCCGGGACGAGCCTGGACTTAAGGCGATGTCGTGGCGCGTCTCGACGCGAGCCCTTCCGGGCACAGGGACACGAGCCTCTGCTCGAGATCGTCGCAGGGGCGTTCGGGACCGTGCTGGGCAAGAGCCCGAGCTTCGCCGGGCTGAACACATGGATCGACGCCGCTCTCATGCACGGCCGCGGGCATCCCGACCCTGCTGATGGGAGCTCTCGGCGGCAACTTCCGCCCCCGAACGAGTGGGTGTCTCGGTGAGCGAGCTCGTCAGCCTTTGTGCGATCTTGGAGACGGCAGTGCCGGAGTTCCTCTCCTGATCACATATCCGGCTCCGAAGGGAGTGTGCCTGTGACTGATCCAGGCTCGACGGCTATGGAAAGCGACCTGGCCCGCGGTGACCAGCCTCAAGACCCCATCGCGCGCGCGGCCGACCTCCGGCAGCTCGAGAGCCACATTGCCGACGCCGTCTACTACCTCCGCCACAGCTGTGAACCCTGCGCCGAGCGCCACTTCGACCGCGCGAGGCGCCACGGTGCGAGCGAGGAGCAAATCGAAGCTGCCCGCCTGCGCGCGCGAGGACCCGAGGAAGACGACGGGGTCTGAGCCACGCATCCGGTGCCGGGGTCCCTTGCGCGGGAGATGGCGTTTGTCTTCTGGTACGGACGGCCCGCCGCGAGGCCGTGAGGTGTGGAGGCGGTCGTAGTCGTGCCCATCATGGGAGCGGCTCAACAGCTGACGCATGCTCAATGAGCAACAGGTAGGTTTCGGTATCGACTCGATCTCGCTCGTGCGCGGCCTGTACGAGGCCTACCAGGACCGGGACTGGTCGCGCGCGGCGACGTTCCTCCATCCCGGGGCAGCTGTGGACATGCCGTCCACCGGCGAGCGCCTTGTCGGCCGGGAGAAGATCATCTCGTTCCAGAGGGCCTATCCCGAGCCGTGGGGGATCATGAGCGTGGGCCGGGTGCTCTCCGACACCGAGGGCGCCGCGGCCGAGGTAACGATCGTCGACCCGTCGGGTCAACGGTTCGCGTTAGCTGCCTTCTGGCGTTCGCAGGAGGGACTGCTGCACCGGGGCGTCGAGTACTGGGTCACAGTCGGGGCCGAGCTCCCACCTTCGAGCCGCATCTCTTCTGAAGACACCAGAGCCGCCAGGCAGGCTTGGGTGACGGACCAGTCTGACCCGTGACCGTGCGCAGTGCGTCGAGAACCGGCGAGCCCTCGCTGGCGCGTCCCGGCGATCCAGCCACGATGGGTGCCGGCTCACCGCTGGACTCGTGCCGTGCCGCCGTTCGCCAGATCCCGTACCTGCTCGAGCGTGGCCATCGACGTGTCGCCCGGGAACGTTGTGAGAAGTGCGCCATGGGCCCAGCCGAGATTCACGGCGTCCTGCGGCTGCTCCCCGGTGAGAAGGCCGTAGAAGAAGCCGGCAGCGAACCCATCCCCGCCTCCGACCCGGTCGAGTACCTCGAGATCGCACACTGGTGCCTCGTAGATCTTACCGTCTATCGAGGCGACTGCTCCCCAGCGATGCCGGCTGCCCGAGACCACCCCCCTGAGCGTGGTCGCGACAACCTTGACCTGTGGGTAGATCGAGCGCACGTCTTCGATCATCGCGACGAACGCGCTCGAGTCGAGGCTCGGGTGGCCGATCTCAGGGCCGCGGATGCCGAGCGCGTTCTGCAAATCCTCCTCGTTGCCGACAAGGACATCAACGTTCTCGACGATGCGACGGCAGACCGCCGTGGCCTGGTCCGGGCCGCCTGTGCTGCCCCAGAGCTTCTCTCGGTAATTGAGGTCGAATGACACGGTCGCGCCAGCGTTCCTGGCCGCTTTCATGGCCTCGATGATCAGCTCGCTCGTGGTGCTCGACAGCGCCGCGAAGACGCCGCCGCTGTGGAACCAACCCAGGCCCCCGGCGAAGATCTCGCCCCAGTCGAAGTCCCCCGGTTTCAGCTCCGCGGCCGCCTCGTTCGCCCTGTTGTAGAACACGACCGGCCCGCGCACGCCATAACCGCGATCGCTGTAGACCGTCGCCATGTTCGGGCCGCGGACGCCATCGTGGGTGAAGTGCTTGTAGAACGGGGTCACCCCCTTTGCTCGCACGCCCTCGGCGATGAGATCCCCGATCGGGTAGTCGACCATGGCGCTCACGACGCCCGTCTCGAGCCGGAAGCAGTCGGCAAGATTTGCGGCCACGTTGAACTCGGCCCCACTCACGTGGATGGCGCAACTGGTCGCCCTCCGGAAGGGGACCACGCCCGGATCGAGACGATGGTTGAGCGCCCCGAGGGCGACGAAGTCGAGCCGTTCGGCGCCCATGGCGACCTCCCTTGCCGCCCCGCCTACCGCAACGGCTCGATCGGCACCAGGAGCGGACCCGCGGAGGGGAGCCCCAGCGCCTGGGCCAGCTTGGTGTGGCCGCCCCATTCGAACAGGCCCGTTCCCAGTGCGCCGACTCGGACGAATCCGGACAGGTCGTCGCTGTTGCGCGGTTGGCGCAGGCGTTGCACTGGCGGGATCGCGAGGACCGGTCGCACCGGGGCGTCGGCAGGCAGCCCGGCGCGCTCGCGGGCGATCTCAACGGCCCGCCGCAGCCCGCCGAGCTCGTCGACGAGGCCGCGCTCGAGGGCGTCGGCGCCCGTCCAGACCCGGCCGCGAGCCACCTCGTGCACGGCCTCGCGGCTCATTGAGCGCGCGGACGCGACCTTGGCTGTGAAGTCCTCGTAGACGAAATCGAGCCACTCGTTGAGCTTGGCCCATTCGCTCTCGCTGAAACCCGTCTGGGGCGAGAACATGAGGGCGTGGCGGCCCTCGCCGACGCTCTGCACGTTGAGTCCGAATTGCTGCAAGAGGCCGCTCGTCTGGAGCTTGCCCCCGAAGACGCCGATCGAGCCGGTAAGGGTCGCGGCCTGGGCGACGATCACCTCCGCCGCCATCGACACGAAGTACCCGCCGGAGGCAGCCACATCGCCCATCGAGGCGATGACCGGCTTCCCAGCTTCGCGGGCCTCGCAGACCTCACGCCAGATCGTGTCGGAGGCGACGTAGGAGCCGCCGGGGCTGTTGACCCGCAGGACGATCGCCTTCGTACGTTCGTCCCTGGTGGCCGCTCGAAGTGCCGCCGCGACAGTGTCGGATCCCGCCGCCCGCCCGACTGGGCCCGGCTTGGAACGGCCCATCCGGATCTGCCCGATGGCATCAATGAGCCCGACCGCAGGGCGTCGGCCCTGGCATGCCCGGTGGATGTTCTCCCACTTGCGGTGGTAGCGCGATACATAGAGCAGGGTCGGCTTCTCGGGCCAACGGCGGTCGAGGGCGTCATGGACCTCGTCCCTGTAGCCGAGGTAGTCGACGAGCCCAGCCTCTTGTGCCGCGGCGGCCGGGATAGGTGCCCGGTCGACGAGCTCGCGCACTCGGTCCTCCGGCATCTTGCGCCCGCGCGCGACCGCAGAGACGATCTGCTCGTAAGCCGAGGCCGTCATGCGCTCGGTGGCCTCGCGGTGCGCGTCGCTGAACTCGGTCCGCATCAGGCTGTCGACGGCGTTCTTGTACTCGTGGCGCTGCGCGAACAATGGCTCGACCTGCGCCCGGTCGAGGGCGCCGCGTACGAACGTGCCAGCCGCGGCCGCCCCCATCAACCCGACACTGCCCGAGGGCTGCAGCCACAGCTCGCCGAAGCTCGCCCCTATGACATAAGCCGAGGTTCCGCGTCCGAGCTCACCGAAGGTCTCTGCCCAGGCGATCGCCACCTTGCCCTTCTCGCGGAACCGCCCGACCGCGTCCGCCAGCTCCTGGGCCTGTGCGAGCGAGATCAAGGTGGAACCGAGCTTGGCAACAAGCCCGACCACATCCGGGTCCTCGCCTGCGACGTTGAGCCGGCCGACAAGGGTGCGCAACGCGAGGCGTCGCCGGTTGACCAATTTCTCGAGGGGATGCGAGCCCATGTCCTCGACGAGGGCCCCCGTGAGGTCGAGCTCGAGCAGGATCGTCATGAGCCGGACCCTAATGGGTGGCGGTCGCGCAGTCGAGGCAGGGCGGGCCCCGCGAGTCGACCTCAGTCAGCTGTCTCGGGGTCCGCTCTGCCGAGTCTCGCCAGGAGAGTGAACATGAGAATGTGTTCCTGATGCCGGCAACCCCGGCGAGCTTGCTGTAGCCCGGGGCTGGGCCGACGTGGCAGTGACGATCAGCAAATCGAACCGATTGCGATCCATGCAGCTCGTTCGCGCTCGACGCCGGAGAGGGGGGCGGCCTGGCGGTCGACCCGGGCCACATCGGTTGCAAGGTGACCATGTCCCTCACCGCCCTGGCGGGCGGGCATCTCAGTCCGGCAACAGGGCCGGCCGCCCGAGCAGGTAACCCTGGCCGGCCTCGATGTCGAGCGAGGAGAGCATGACGAGCTCGGCCTCGGTCTCGATCCCCTCGGCAAGGCTGATGGCGCCTGCCCTTTTGGACAGGGTCGCATATGCGATCGCCACCGCCTGGCGCAGCTCGTCGTCGGCGATGCCGTGAATGACCGTGGTGTCGATCTTGACGATGTCGGGCCGGATCTCCAAGAGGTGCTGCAAGCCGACGTCCGCGGCGCCGGCGTCGTCGAGGGCGATCCGCACGCCGAGGGTACGCAGATGGTCGATGGCCCCGGTGAAGCGCTGGTAATTGTCCACCACCGCGTTCTCGGCGATCTCGAGAACGAGGCGGTCGGACGGCACCGTGGATGCGAGATCGGCAAAGGCCTTTGAGGCGGCTGTGGCCGGGGACAAGTTGACGGACAGAAACGCTTTGGCTTCGAGGCGCGCCAGCTGCTCTAGGGCCGTGGTGGCCGCGAGGAGCTCGAGCGCCTGCAGGAGACCGAGCTGACTCGCCTGCTCGAACCACTGCCGGGGCGTGGTTATGGCCCATCCCGGGAACCTTGCCAGTGCCTCGTAACCGATTACCGCCCGCGACTTCAGGTCGCAGACGGGCTGAAACGCGATGCGCAGCGCCCGCTCGCTCGCTGTGTGTTCGCTAAGCACCTGCTCGACATCTACGGGCGAATCGGTCCGTTCTTCCACGAGGCGGAGCCTACCCGTAGCCACTTTCGCTGTCGCGTTCTCTCCATGCGTCCGGGGCCGCCGGGGTCGCGAGGACGGGTGACGGCCATCAGACGGCGACGTAGTGACGTCCCTTCCCGGACCTCTTGGCGGTGTACATGGCGTCGTCGGCGGACTTCATGAGCTGGACGGCCGACTGGCCGAACATGTCGGTGTAGGCGATCCCGACCGACGCCCCGATCTGGGCGATGCCGCTTGCGAGCAGGAACGGCTCGGCCAGGCAGTCGACGATGCGTTGCGCGACAACCTCCGCCGCGACGAGGGACGTGGCCTGCTCGAGCAGCACCGCGAACTCGTCGCCACCAAGGCGCGAGACGGTGTCGGTCGCGCGGACGCACTTGTTCAGCCTGACCGCGACCTCTATGAGGACCTCGTCCCCCGCCGCGTGACCGAAGTTGTCGTTGATCTTCTTGAACTCGTCGAGGTCGATGTACAAGAGGAAGACGAGGCCACCGGAGCGTTCTGCCCGGTGGAAGGCGCCTTCGAGGTGGTCGATGAAAAGCGCCCGGTTGGCGAGGCCTGTCAGAGGGTCGTGGAAGGCCTTCTGGACGAGCTCGTCCTGGGCACCGGCGAGCATCGCCAGGTCCTCGTGCAGCTTGCCGTTCTGCAGCGCGAAGGCCAGCTGCTTGGCGAGCGTGCCCAGGAGCTGCACGTCGGTCTGCTTGAAGTCGCCGGCGAACTTGTTGCGGTGCGCCACGACGAGATAGCCGAGCGGGGGAGAGCCCTCCCCCGCGGGCACCGGCGCGCCCATGGCCGTGGGCCGGTCGTCCGCCGCGATGTAGCGGGCGAGCGGGGTGTCGAGACCGATCTTCTTCGTCACGAGGAGGGTGTCGGAGACGAGCCCCTCGGCGAGACCCTCCGGCAGAGAGTCGAGAGCCGTCGGCGCCATCACGTCTCCGGCGGCCCCGTTCTCGGTGCGCGTGACGAGCGCTGGGCCGCCCGGGGACGACGGCATCAAGGTGAGCTCCACGAGCGATGCGTGGAACATCGAGCCGATGTGGTTGAGGAAGTCGACCGCGCCTGTCGTCACGCTCTTGGAGTAGCTCAAGATCCGCGTCGCCGCGAAGAGGTTGTCGATGTCAGCCTGCTGTTTGCGCCCTGCTATCTGGGCCCGGTAGGCGGCGACTGTGACGAAGACGAGGATCGGGATCGTGAAGAGCACGACCGGCGCAGCCACCGTCGTGACGAGGACGATCATCGCGAACACGGCGTTGGGCAGGGCGATGAGGGCGACCAATGGAGCCGTGGAGGCGAGACCCTGGGTGACGATGGTGAAATCGGCCTCGGACAGGTACATCGCGGCCGATATCTCGACGTTGGAGACCTCGCTCAAAAGGATCACCGTCAGCAGGTAGGCGCCGACGCTTCGGAACGAGAAGAGGGCGTTCGGCTGCACCAGCCAGCGCAAGAGCACGTAGTAAAGCGGCGTCGCGAGCAGCTGGGAGCCGAAGTTGAATATCACCTGCACCGGCTGGTGGCGCTGGACCGCCTGGACTATCCCGAGGCTGAGAGCCATCGCGACGGCCGTCACGAAGGGGCCGCTGCCCAAGATGGCCACGATGATGACGGCGTCGTTCAGGGTCAAGATGACGTTCGTCTTGCGGATCGGTAGCTCGACGCTGGCGAGCTCGGCGACCGTTGCGAGCAGGAATATCCCCCACCAGGGGATCGAGACGACGTGAGTGGCGGCTACCGCGGGGGCGTGATGGAGCGGCCCGAACACGACGGCCAGCCCGCCCCCGAGGACGACGGCGACGTACAGCCACAGCCGTATGGGTTGCCCGAAGGCGCGCCTGTGGAATGTCGCTTCCTCGGTGCCAGTTCGATCAGACAACTAGGACCGCCCTTCTCGAAATGTCGAAAGGCCCTCGCGATGGTCCTTGGTCCCTGCTGGAACCTGAGACACGGTTCTACGCATCTTTCTATCGGCCTGTGATTGCCACGCCTTGAGCCGGGATTCTCCACCGGGCCGGAGAGCCAGATTCGCGTGCCCGAGTACGCGAAACTCCGCCGTGGAGGCTTCATGGGATCATGCGGACAATGACATCGCGAACCAAGCGCATCGGGGCCTTGTGCATCTTCGGCGGACTCAGCCTTGTGTTGGCCGCCGCCTCGGCTGTGGTGGCCCAGGCGACACCTCGCGCGACTCGCCTGGTGACTCCCCAGGCGTCCCTGGCGGGGTCCGTGCGACCGGGCCTCACCTCGTCGTCTCTCTGTGCCACCGTCGGCGAGCTCGACGGGCTCGTGGTGAGAAGGGTCGACCTGTTCGCCGCGAACAGCATCCATTTCTCCTTCCCCGCCACGGTCACGGTCAGGGCCCCGGCGCTGGTGCAAAAGGCGGCCAGGGCGCTGTGCGCTCTCCCCGTGATGCCCCACAGGCGGGCGAGCTGCCCGGTCGACCTCGGCATCACCTACCACCTGAGCTTCTCGGCGCGCGGCGGGTCCCTCCCCAACGTCGTGGCCGACGCGACCGGTTGCCAGACAGTCACCGGGATACTCGAGACACGCTGGGCCGCGCTCTCGCCGAACTTCTGGCGCCAGCTCGGCAAGGCCATGGGGCTGAAGAACCCGACCTGGGACACCTTCAGGGGCTCCGGAGGGGCGGCGGGCTGAAGCCTCGGCGGGCTCAACGAGCCCGCAAGCTGTGATCTCATACAGGCGTGCCCCTCGAGCGACGAAGCGCCCCGCTCGGCCCGATGACCCAGGCGCGACCAGTCGCGCGGGCGCGCCCGTGGGTCTATTTCGCGGTCTGGTCGCTGACCGGGGCGACCGGGGCCGCATGTCTGGTCGGGATTCTTTCGATAGGACTGTTCGTCCTGCCGGTCGCACTCGCCGCGACAGTGCTGTTAGCGCGTCGGTGGTCCAGCCGCAGCGGGCTCGCCGGCCTCGTCGCGGGTCTCGCCCTTCCGCTCTTGTATGTCGCCCTGCTGAACCGCTCAGGCCCGGGCCTCGTTTGAAGCGCGACCGCGGGCGCTCGCAGCTGCACGCAGGAGTACAGCCCGCTGCCGTGGCTCGCGGCCGGGCTCGCCCTCCTCGTCACCGCGGTCGGGATCTTCGTCGCCCGCACGCGCAGGATCTCGGGCCGGTGATGGCTCGTTTCACGGCGGCCGCGATCGGGGACCTGACCGGGCGCAGCTTCGTCGTCACCGGTGCGAACAGCGGGCTCGGTTATGAGACGGCCCGTCAGCTCGCCGCCCACGGCGGAAAAGTGCTGCTCACCACGCGCAGCGACGAGAAGGGGCTCCGCGCCGTCGGGCGTCTGCGCGCTGAGCTCCCCGGTGCCTTGATCGAGTACCGGGTTCTCGATCTCGCCGACCTCGACTCGGTGAGGGAGTTCGCGGCCGCGATCACTGCCGACGCGCTCGGGATCGATGTGCTCGTCAACAACGCCGGGGTCATGTTCCCACCCCGAGTTCTGACCCGCCAGGGCAACGAGTCGCAGTTCGCGACCAACCACCTGGGCCACTTCGCTCTGACCGGTCTGCTCCTCGACACGATCCGCGAGGCCTCGGACGCCCGTGTCGTCAACGTCAGCTCCCTCGAGCACCGGGGCGGGTCGATCCATTTCGCCGACCTGACGGGGGAGCGGTTCTATTCGCCGAGAGCCTTCTACCAGCAGTCCAAGTTCGCGAACGTTCTCTTCGGTCTCGAGCTCGACCGCCGTCTGCGGGCGGCGGGGGTGCCGGTCCGCTCGGTGCTGGCGCATCCGGGCTGGTCGAGCACCAACCTCCAGACGAGCGGGCCGACCGGGCTGATGAAGCAGCTCATGCGTATCGGCAACCGCGTCCTCGCCCAGAGCGCCGCGATGGGCGCGCTCAGCCAGCTCTATGCGGCCGTGGACCCTGGCGCCGAGAGCGGATGCTTCTACGGCCCGTCGGGCCTCGGTGAGCTCCGCGGCTACCCAGCCCAGGTCCAGCCGGTCGTCGCGGCCAAGGACGAGGAGACGGCTCGCCGGCTATGGGAGCTCTCAGAAGAGCTCACCGGCGTCGTCTTCCGGTTCTGAGCCAGCCGAGCCGTCCGCCTCCAGTCCTCGGCGATCAGGCCGCTGCGATATTCGTTGCCGATCCGGGTGAGGCCGGCGGCGTGGCGCGCCACTACACCCTCGTTGAAACGGTCGGCCCAACCAGCGCGATGGGCGTGTGTCACAACAGCTCGAAGTTCTCCCCGGCGAGGGCTCCACCGGCGGTGTCCCTCCCGACACAAGAGGACGCCCTGGGCGCACCGTTCGGGCTCATCGAGCTAGCCGTATCCGACGCGGGTACGGTCCCGTTCGAAAAACTGCAGCTGGTGAGCGAACCTGCGAAGCCTGAAGCCGGGCGCGTCCGGGGTGTACTCGACTATCCCGGGCCAGCCCAGCGAGGGGCTCGGACGCTCGGTCTCTACGGGGATCTCGAAGGGCGAACCCGTGTGTCATGCCGGCGAGGAAGGCCTCGAAGTCCTCGGGCGCCGGCGCCATCAACGCCGTGGTGCTCGGCTCGCTCGGTCGGCTGCCATCAGTGCCAATCGTAGGGTCAAGGCCTCGGACGCGGTGTCTCCGCCCGGCCGCCACGACCCTTGCGGACTTCAGCGGTTCACAGGCGACATGTCCGGGTAACGGTCGCCCGCGGTGATCCCGGGCGGGAAGGCGTCGTCCAGGCGGGCGAGCTCGTCGGCCGTGAGCTCGACGTCGTCGGCTGCCGCGTTCTCCTCCAGGTACGAGCGGCGCTTC
>JBEKMZ010000055.1:0-23885 GCA_049523315.1 Acidimicrobiales bacterium
CGAGCGGGTATGAGCGTGTGGGGCTCACGCGAACTACGGGTTCGCGGGCGCAAGAGCGGGGAGTGGAGGTCAACGCCGGTCAACCTGCTCAGCTTCGCCGGCGAGTACTACCTGGTAGCCCCTCGCGGCGACACGCAGTGGGTTCGCAACCTGCGCGTCGCCGGTACTGGCGAGTTACGGGTGGGACGACACAATCAGGTGTTCCAGGCAACGGAGTTGGCCGACACGGAGAAGCTCGAGGTCTTCCGTGCCTACCTTAAGCGCTGGAAAGCGGAGGTAGGTGTTTTCTTCGGCGGGGTCGGTGCCGATGCCTCGGATGCCGACCTCCTTAGCATCGCGCCCAACCACCCAGTGTTTCGCCTCGCGTTTACCGAAAGCGCGTGAACCACCCATAAGGTGGCACCCGATTATCCCTAATCGCCCGCGATATGCTGACCCGCGTTCTGGAATCGGAGAGTCCCATGCCTAGCCGTCGTTACGCGCCAGCGGAAACCCGACTGCGGAGACTGGATTTACGGGCCGTTCAATCCAGTCCGCTAGTTCACTCGATCGGCTGATGGGCGATGGCGGCCGGTTCGCGTCCCGCCAATAGCCAAGCCACCACTGCAGCAGCGAGTGGCATCGCGACAAGAAGCTCCAGCAGATTCGCTGTGGGAACATTGCCGAGCGCCGAGATCCCGCCGTTGATCGAATTCGACCGGATGAACCCGATCATGCCGACATAGCCGCCGAGCGTCCCGAGAAGCGCCCCGAGGAACCCGAGCGCACCGGTGGTCACGGCCGTGATCGTGCGCCTCGTCGTCCCGCTCGCCCCGGTCGCGGCGAGGGTTCTTAGATCACTTGCCGTCTCGCTTCGGATGAGACCGACGCTCATCGCGAGGATCGCAAGCGCGAGGAGGATCCCGAAGAGCGTCGCCAGGTCCGTGACCTCCATACCAGACGGGAGGCTGTTCTTGGTCTCGAGCGACATCCCGGACACCGTCGACGCGAGAAGACGGGCATTTCGGATCTGCGCTGCCGTCGGCGGATGTACGGCTCTGATGAACCAACCAGCGAGTGACGTTTGAAGTCCGAGGGCGTGGATAGCATGCTCGGTGATCAGGGTGTTCGGCGCGGACGTTCCCGAGGGCAGTGCTCCGATCTCTTGGATTACCGGATTCCAGAGGCACGAGGTCTTCGGGCAGACGTAGGGATTCGAGCTCGAATTCGAACCATTCAGGATCTGCCCCTTTTGTGGCGGCGACCACGTGAGCTGCATCAGCGAGATGCCCGACAGCCCAGGGCGCATGGTGAGGATGTCCGCGTTCGGATCGATTGTCGAGGATTTGATGCCTAACGCCTTCAAAAGTTGTGACGTCGCCACGTAAATCTGTCCGTTCCAGTTCCGCCCCGCCGCCGCGTGCTGCAGGCCGGCGTCCGTCTGCTCGAGTTCTATTACCGAATTGGCCCCGAGCGCCTCTGCGATCCGGTCGACGAGCTTGTCCTGCGAAGCGATCGACGGTGGCGTCGGAGCGGTGCTCGAGCCGTTCGGGCCAAACAACTGCGTGCCACCCGGCAGTGGCGCGTAAATGACAGCCTGGTTCGAGGCGAGGTTCGGTCCGGTGTAGTCAAGGACGTTGCCGTAGCGCACAGCGGCGGCGACGGCGGTGATCACCGTGACCAAAACGGCGATGCTGATGGCGGCGAGCGCTGGTCCCGACCGGGCGCGATAGCGCGCCAGGTCACGCAAGGCGAGGCGCGTGGCGATCGGGGCGTGCCGACCGATGCCGGAGGCTAGGGAAAGAAAGAACGGCGCGAGCAAGATCACCCCGGCAATGAGCACGACGAGCCCGCCAACGAGGAACGGAACCTGCGGCGACGCGCCATTGCTCGTCGTGGCGTAGCCGAGCAACACGAAGGACAGGACGAAAAGCAGGATGCCGGGAACCGCCGAACGGTGAACCTTCTGCGGCTCGGCGGGTCTGCCAGAGAGCGCCGCGACGATCGGCACCTTGGCCACGGTGCGAGCCGGACGTCGTGCTGCGATGTACGACGCGACGACGGCGAGACCCATCGCCGGTCCGATCACGAGCCATGGCAAGGCAAACGTGCCGATGATGTGGAACGAGCTCTTCTCAAGCGACGGTCGGTAGATGAGCCACACGACGAGGCCGAACAGCGCGCCGAGCAGTGTGCCAACGATCCCAGTGACGGCGCCGTTCGTCCGGACGACCGATCGCACCTGCTTTTCGGTCGCGCCGATCGAAGAGAGCATGCCGAGTGAGCGCAGCCGACGCTGTGCCAAGACCGTGAAACCTCCAGCGGCGATCAGTGTGACAAGCAGCATCCCGAGCACCGTGACCAAAAGGATGATCGTCTCGGGGTTCGCCGTGCCGATGGCGTAACCCCCGACCCTTGCGACGTTCCAGTTCGGACCGATCGAAGGAGTCCCCAGCGCGTTGAAGAGGAGGTCGACCTCGGTCGGGGCCCGAACCTGCCCGGGAACGACGAGGGCGAACGCGTCGAGAGTGTCCAGCGGGTCTTCGACGATGCCGACCACGCGCCGCTGTGTCCCGCCCCCGGACCACAGCTGCCCGATGCGCAAGTTGAACGCCGACGCAACACCCTTTGTGACCGCGACCTGGCCAGGGTCAGTCGGGTAGTGCCCCGAAACGAGTGAGAGCATCGGACCGGTGAACGGCCCGTGCGAGCTCTCGGCTCGGAGCTGATAGGTGTCGACGGAGCCGGGAATCGAGAGGGTCTCGTTCTCGATGACCTGAACGCGCCCGAAGCGGTGCTCGAGCGCGGCAACTTTCGCCGAAAGATGTGGAACGGCCCCCGGATAGGAGGCGAGGTCGCTCGCTGTCCCGAAACCCAGGTTCTTCGGCGTCGGGTTGTTCGTCGCCACTGCCGAGGCGACGAAGATCGCGCCGACTACGGCGACGATCAGCGCGAGCACGAGGAACTGCTGACGCCACTCGCGCCGGAATAGCCGCCACGCCCAACGCATCACGGCGCGGCGAGCAGATAGTGATCCAGTACCACTGCCCCGAAGCTCAAGGGTGGCGTGCGAAGCAGACGTCACGGCGAGGGTGTGGGCTGAAGCAGCGCCTCGGCGCTCGGGGGTGGCACAGTCTGATCGACCACGCGACCGTCGTGGAGGAACATGACCCTGTCGGCCCAGGAGGCGAGGTGGGCGTCGTGGGTGACCACGACGGCGGCGACCCCTTGCTTGCAAGCCTCGCGGATCATGCGCATCACCGCTTCGGCGTTAGTCGAGTCGAGCGCGCCCGAGGGTTCGTCGGCGAGCAGAAGGTGGCGCTCTCCGACGACGGCCCGGGCAATGGCGACCCGCTGGCGCTCGCCGCCAGAGAGCTGGTCGGGAAAGTGTCCCGCCCGATCGGCGACGCCGATCTGTTCCAACGCGGCCATCCCCGTCGCCCGCGCCTTTCTCAGCGAGACGCCGTCGAGCTCTAGGGGGAGCGACACGTTTTCGAGCGCAGTGAGCCCGGCGAGAAGGTTGAAGTCCTGGAAGACGAATCCGATCGTGCGACGGCGAAGGCGCGCCTTGTCGTTTCGCGACATCGTGCGCAACAAGCTGCCGTCGATTAGCACCTCGCCGCTCGTCGGCTCCTCCAAGCTGCCGGCGATCGTGAGCAGTGTGGACTTGCCCGACCCCGACGGGCCCATCACCGCCACGAGTCCGCCGGACTCAACCGAGAGGTCGATGTCGGAAAGGGCATGAACTTCGGTCGCGCCCTCGCCGTAGGACTTGGAAACCTGGTGCAGCTCCAAGAAGGTCATTGTCTGACCACCACCCTTCGACGCAGCTTCGGCACCGAAGCCTGCACAGGCTCCTTGCCGGCGCGCTTGACGTGGTTGTCGGCCAGGTCGAGCCACTTGACGACGCCTTGGAGTCGGGTGAGCTCGGCGTCGACGACGAGGGCAAAGGGCAGGTCGAACTCGGTCTCGTCCTGTTTAAAGCGGGTCCACTGCTGCATGAGCTCGACGACCTGGCGACGGTGCGCCTGGATCACGTCGTGAACGTCGACGCCTGGCACACGGAGGGCCATGAGCACCTTGGTGACGAGCTCGTCACGCGGCGGCGCGGCGGGACCCGGCGGGGTGCGTAGCCACTCGATGAGCTCGGTTTCACCTTGAGCGGTGATCCGGTAGACCCTCTGGCGTTCTTGGTCCCCGGCGTCGTCGGACTCGACGAGACAGTCCCGCTCGAGGCGTCGCAGCGTCGTGTAGACCTGACCGACATTGAGGGGCCAGACGTCACCGGTGACGGCCTCGTACTCGTCCCGAAGCTGCATTCCGTACTTCGGGCCCTCGCTCAAAAGGGCGAGAAGGGCATGCGGGACACTCATGGTCGCCCTATCTTTAGGTGTGACATACTCAGTATGTTATTGATATGAGACAGGGGCGTCAAGGTCCGCACGTAACGCTGCCGGACCTGAGCACACGGCACGACGACTCGGCAACCCGCGCCAGAACTGGGATTCAGGTGCGCAAGCTTTAGCGCAAGAGCAAGTCGCGTGACCCGCTCGTAATCGGCATTACGCGCTTAGCCGCGCACTTGGCGCGTCCCGCCAAAGGAGAGCCGCGGATATGCTGCCGGCCGAGTGCAGCTAGGCGCGGCACGAGGGGCGTCGGGAATGCGAGTGTGCAGTAATGGGGCCTGACGCACCTTGAGCGATCGGGCTGGGAGGTGCTGTCGGCGCAGCGGTAGGTCGCGCGCGAGTCAGCCACGTCGTTGAACACTACGGGACGACGCGATGGTGGGACTGATGGGACGGTCCGCGACACGTCGCGTATCCGATCGGGCGCTCTGACTCAAGGACCTGGCACCTGATGGGGTGGCACACTAAACCGATGCCACCCAACTTGCCCGTCGGGTTGGCATACCCGCAAAACGCTGGCGCCAGGAGCGCCGACCGGCGAGGGTGGGTGCCGACTCAGAGGACCTTCGTCCGAGCAATCCCTTCTACCCGGCGGATGAAGTCGGGACTTCGTCGAAAGCGGGCCGCGATCTCCGCGTAACTGGCTCCCTGCGCCCGCCATGCCAGGATCCGTCGTTCGATCGGCCGGAGTACCTGTGGTGGAGGAACCGCCGGGCTTACACCAGTGCGGGCACGCGTACTCATTTCCAGGATCTGCTTTACGCTTCGTGGACTGCGACGCAGTCGCCAGGCCACCTCAGCGGAGTCGACTCCGCTCTCCACTAGTCGCCGTACCAGGCGTTCGACGGGACGCAGAGCTACCTCTTCGGCCACGACCTCACCTCCGATGCCCGTTAGGCTACCCTCCCGGTACACCCGGACGTTCGTCCCGAGTGTGAGGTGAACCGCTGATGAAGGTATGGATCGACCAAGACCTCTGCACGGGAGATGGTCTTTGCGAGGAGATCTGCCCGGCCGTGTTCACCCTCCTCGATGATGGCTTGGCTTACGTGAAGCAAGGTGACACGGTCCTCAACGAGCCCGGTGGATCATCTCAGATGGCGATGGTCGCGTCTGACCTCGAAGACGCCGTCACCGAGGCCGCTGAGGAATGTCCTGGGGAGTGCATCTTCATCGTCACCGAGTAACCGGGCGCCAGGGCCCCGAGCAGATCATCAGCGCGATCGGGCAAACGGTGAGGCTGCTCGGGCACGATGTTTCCAACTCCTTGGGCAAGAGCCCCAGCTGCAGCCGACCGTTTGGCTACTGATCGCGGGCGGTCCACGCCAACCTCGGTCGCATCGGCACCGCTGGAAGTTGAGACTGACAGAGCCGAGCGCTCTAAGCCCGAACGGGGGGCGGTTTGACCGTCAGGGACGGCTTCGGCGTCGAGCGAGTCTCGATGAGGCTCCTGTGCACCAAGATCGACCTTCAACCGATTGGGCGCGAAATGCTCACCGTCGCAGATTGCGTTGCCGAATAGGGCTTCACTTGCCTATCACCTGAGCACGCCCCCAGGGTCGGAACGTGGGTAGTTGCACGTCGCGCGAACCGTCGATCTGGGCGTCTGTCAACAGTTCCGGGTGCTCATCCGGTGAGCGCAGATAAATCGTTCGGGGGCGCGGATAAGAGCACTGTCCCGCAGGCCGGTTCAGCAGGGCTCCGACTGGTAGGTGGCGGCGATCACGCCGGTCGTGGTGAGTTTGGTGCCCGCAGTGTCAGCAGCTGTGAATGAGCACCCGGCGGGGAGAGTTGTCGGCCCCTCGGGCACGGGATCGGGGTTCGACTCCTTCAGCGCCCACAAGAGTTACTCGGGATAGGAGAGTAGGGAGCTCAGCAGGGCACAAACGCCGGACTAGCTGGGAGAACGTGGCAGGAGCCCGGCCAGCCAGCCTGAGCGTGAACGAGCCAGCCAGCCAGGAGGCAGCCCCCCCGACCGGGCCGCCCTCGGCATCGCGATCGAAGAAACTCGCGAACCGTAGCGCCTCTCGTTGCTACTAAGTAGGTGTGGCATCTGTAGCCGAGGCTCGCTCCCTGACGCTGCCTCCCAGTGGATCAAGAGCTCTAATTGCGAAGATTCTCCGACCGACGGAAGCGGAGGTAATGGATCAGTCCGATCTCTACGACCGTGAGCTCGTGCGCCGGGTCGCGTCGCGAGACCGGGATGCGCTAACTGATCTCTATCAGCGTCACGGTCGTGTCCTTTACGGCCAAATCCTCTTTGTCGTGAGCGATCGCGGCATCACCGAGGAGATCCTGCAAGACACGATGGTCGCAGTCTGGCGCGACGCGGCGAGCTTCCGCGGTGACTCCAGAGTGCGCTCGTGGATGATCGCCATTGCGCGCAGGAAGGCTCGTGACTGCATGCGTCGATGCCGACCAGCAGCCTTAGATGACAATGTCCTGTCCGAGCATCCCGACGCGGCGCCCGGTCCAGAACTGCTGGCGCTCGATCGCGTGGAGATGGTGGAGGTGGCTGCCGCCCTGACCACGCTCCGTCCCCGGCACCGCGAGGTTCTAGGTCTCGTGTTCGGCGCCGGTCTCAGCCTTCCAGAAGCCGCCGACGTACTCGAGATCCCAGTCGGGACGGTGAAGAGCCGGCTGAATGCCGCCCGAACCGCCCTATCAGAGCATTTGCGCGAGAAAGGATATGTTCGATGAACGACGAATCGCCGCATTTGAGCCTGGAGGATCTGATCCAGGTCTCCGAGGGCGCCTCGCGAGACGACGAGCATCTGGCCGGCTGCCCGAGATGCCAGGCTCAGCTTCGCGACTGGAATCGGATCTCCGAAGCTGTAACTGTCGCTGTGGGTACCGCGGAGCCGCCACCTCAGTTGATCGACGAGGTACTCGCCTCAATCGACCGCACGCCAGCCCCCAAGCGCGCCCGGCGACGCCTCGCTCCCAGCCGTCGCGCTCGCGTGGGGTCAGTGGCCGCTCTGGTCATCGTCGGTCTCGGCGCCTTTGGCCTAACGTTCGCGTTTGGGCCGAGCACCGGAGTCAGCGGTGTCGCTGGTGCGAGCGCGAGCGTGCTTGGCCGCAGCGTTCTGCTTCCCCAGGGCTTCCAACTCGTCAGCATGTCAGGCTCGTCGTGTAATCCTTGGGCCGTAACACTCCAGGTAATGGTGCCCGTGGACATCGCCAAGACGCCGAGACCAGCTACTCCCGGCCAGAACTGGGTGCAGCGTGTAGGCGACCTGGTCAAGGGGCCGAGCGACAAGCAAGGTTGCATCCAGGCCTCGAAGAGTGCCCCTTACACGCTGCCGGCCGGAGTCTCGCCGACTACGCCATTCGTTCCCGCCAAACAAGGTGGCTCACCCACCTCGATCGACGGGTTCTACGCCGAGGTCGTGCCCATTACGGTTTCGGTAGCGAGTTCTCCAATGGCCTCACGGAACTGGACTCAGGTGGCATGCGGAAACCAGCCACCAACTGCGAGCGGCGCCTCAGGTCCGAGCGGAAACTCGGGAGCTGTCGGATCGTCTGGTGCGAGCGGAGCCTCAGGGGCGAGCGGAAACCAAGTAGCCGTCGGGTTGTCTGGGGCGAGCGGAGCCTCAGGTCCGAGCGGCAACTCCGGAGCTGTGGGGGCGTCTGGTGCGAGCGGAAACTCGGGAGCTGTCGGAGCCTCTGGTGCGAGCGGAGCCTCAGGGGCGAGCGGAAACTCCGGGCCGCAGACTATTTCAGTGCCGTGCGGAGCACCTGCTGCGAGCGGGGCGCCCGTGGCGAGCCGGGCATTGGACAAGGTCATTCCGGGGACCGTCATCTATGTTCGAGTCCCCGCGACGGGTGGAAAGTATCAGCTCGTGACTGTCATTGGTTGGTCAATGTCGGCCAAGCAACTGGTCAGTATTACGACCGAGGCGCTGGCTCCTAAGAGCTGAACTACTGACTAATGCGTTGCCGATCGCCGTAACTCGTGAGGGTTCGCGGCGGTCGACAGCGTCGACCTCTGGCTGCTTGGCACCGCTCTAGGACATCCAGGTCGCCAGCGCGGGGCCGGGCATCGCGTCTCCACGGCTCCGCGCTGCCAGCACCAACGGCTTCCGTAATCTCGACTGGCCGATTCGGCAGGCCGTGCAGTGTTCCACGAAGTCAGCGAAAAGGGTCCCAGTGGCGGGCGATGGCACTCTCAGACTCCTCCGGATCTTCCTCTCCGACGTTGCTAGAGCCGGTCAACCAGACCGCAAGTGCCTCCCACGTCGACACATGCGGCGTCCACTTCCCTCGACGGACGTACGACGCGTACGCCTTCGAGGAGCCAGCCGCCGCGACGATCTCGGAGAGCTTCACGGTCGGCGAGCCTAGGCAGCACATCACGGCGGAACCATTCCGGGTCGTGCATAGTCCCCGGGTTTGCCTGCTCCCATTCTGCGAGCGAACGCATCGTGAGGACGTGACCGGTCGGGGCTGGGATCGGTCGCCGAGGGTGCGGCCCGTCAGGACTAGGTGAGATGGCGAGGTTCAGTCCGGCGAGACGGTCGGAACGGGATCACGGTAGGCCTTGTGGGCCTGGGGCCATCGCCTCGTCGTAGGCCTTGCCGGCCGCGGCGTTCGCCTCGTCGTAGGCCTTCTGGGCCGAGGTCATCGCCTCGTCGTAGGCCTTCTGGGCCGAGGTCATCGCCTCGTCGTAGGCCTTCTGGACCGGCGCCATCGCGTTGTCGTAGGCCTTGCTGGCCACGCCCTTCGCCTCGTCGTAGGCCTTCTGGACCGGCGCCATCGCGTTGTCGTAGGCCTTGCTGGCCACGCCCTTCGCCTCGTCGTAGGCCTTCTGGACCGGCGCCATCGCGTTGTCGTAGGCATTCCTGGCCTCAGTGGGCTGGTCGATGCTCATCTTCTCTTCGCCTCGTTCTAGGCCTTCTCGGCCGGGGCCAGCGCCTCGGCGAGGCGCCGGTGAGGGCTCGTAGGAACGACGCCAACCCTTGGGTACTCAGCCATGGGCGACCTCTCGGTCATCGAGCGTACAGTGCCGGCTGCGTCATTCCGATCAGCGCGCCGAGCGCACCCCAGGTCGAAACGTGTCGTCCACTTCCCCCGCCTGATGTCCGACGCGGACGCCTTGCTGCAGCCTGCCGCCTCAGCGATCTCTTTGAGGGGCACAGTGGCCAGTCTGGGCCATATCTCACGTCGGAAGAGCTCCAGGTCGTAGGCCATGCCGGGATTAGCCTTGCCACACTCAGACAGCGCTTGATGTGGGCGCGCCACTCTTCTCGTCGTGATCGGTTTCGTCGTGGTCCTCGTGGTGGCGGGAGTCATCTGGCTCCGGCGCAACAAGGCTCCGTCGGAACCTGGTTACGAGCGGATCGTGGGAGCCATGACCCGGTGGTCCTGCGGGCATGAGGCGACCTTCTCACGACCGTTGGATCCTGACGTCACGGTTGCCACGGCGCCCTGTCCCTTCTGCGGTCTTGTCGGCATCGTCGGCCAGTACGTGGCTGGCCAGTTCGTTCAGGTGCGCTCTAGCTGATCTCTGCGCAAGGGTTCGCAGGCGTGCGGTGAACCGTACCCGAGCCGTCTGATCGGTACTCCCGGCTTTGTGCGGCCGGTCGGTATCAGGGGCGGCAATCTGTTCGTGCGCCCGCCCCGAGCGCGAAGGCCTCAGAGCGGCTATGTGGTGCCTTTTCAGGATCCGGAGCGGCCCAGGAATTTCGTCGCGAGAAAAGTTCTCGAGTAGGGGAAGGGTCAGGGTTATCCCTGATTGCCACACGTCACGAATGTCGTGACAATGGAGGATGCAAAGACCCCCACCCGGCGACCTTTCATCGGTACGGTGTCGGGACAAACGCGGGCGACCCCGCTAGGGTGCGGCCCGTCAGCGCGGCGATAGCGGAAAGGACAACAGGTGAGCACAGCTACTCTCCCTGATACCTTCGACCATCAAACCGAGAGTCGCTGGGCCGTAGAGACCCATGGGCTGACCAAGCGGTTCGGCGAGAACGTCGCGGTGGACAGCGTCGAGCTCCTAGTCCCGCGCGGATGTGCGTTCGGCTACCTCGGACCCAACGGCGCCGGCAAGACAACGCTCATCCGTGTGCTACTCGGGTTGACCCACGCCGACGCCGGCACCATGTCGCTTCTCGGCTACCCGGTTCCCAAGCATCGCGATATGGCCCTGGCGCGTGTTGGGGCCATAGTTGACGAGCCAAGATTCCACGGCCATTTGACCGGGAGGCAGAACCTCCAGATCCTCGCCGCAGCGCGCGAACCGGAGGCACGTGACCGCATCGGGCCGTCGCTCGAACGCGTTGGCCTCGCTGGTCGCGCCGATGACAAGGCGTCGAAGTACTCAATGGGCATGCGTCAGCGACTCGGAGTCGCCGCCTGCCTGATCGGGGACCCGCAGCTGCTGATCCTGGACGAACCGATGAACGGACTCGACCCGGCCGGGATGGCCGATATGCGCGACATGATCCTCTCTCTAGTGGCGGAGGGTCGCACGGTCGTGTTGTCCTCACATCTGCTTGACGAGGTGGAGCGGACCTGCGACGCCGTGGCCATAGTCGACCGGGGGAAGATCATCCGTCAGGGTGCTATATCCGAACTACTCGCGGGAGCATCGCTCGTGCTTCAGGTCGAATGCTCTGAACCCGATCGGGCCCGCGCCCTTCTCGAAGCCAGCAGTATTCCGGCCCATATCGAGGTCGGGACGCTCGGCCTCGGGATCAGCCTGCCGGGAGGCACGCCGCGCGAGGTCGTAGCCGAGATCAACCGCATCCTCGTGACGGGAGGGATCGCCGTGTATCGCCTCCAGGAGATCCAAGCCTCGCTCGAAGCGTGGTTCCTACAGGTCACGAGTCGACTGGGAGCCTCGTAATGGCGACTGTGCCGGCGAAGACCTCTCCGGGTCCAGCGACGGCGCAATCTGGCTCGTCGCGAGATCACCGGGGATCGCCGATTCCCAACGGCGCCATGATCGCCACCAGATTCATGGAGCTTCGCAAGCGTCGCGGGCTCATGATCGCCCTGATCGTGGTCAACATCGGTATCCCCACCCTCTTTCTTACAGTCCGGTTGCTGGCTCACGCCTTCGACCCGAAGTCCTACGGGCCGGCCGGTGGCTACTCGATCTACACGGGCCTCGTCGCCGGTGTGATGTACGTCTTCGGCTTCATCGTTGCCGCCACCTTGGGCTGCACGGCGGGATCGGTGGATCTCTCCGAGGGGATGTTCCGGCACTTGGTGGTAACGGGCCGCTCCCGACTAGCGCTCTACCTGGCCCGGATCCCCGCCGGGTTGGCCATCGTCGTGCCGTTGGTCGCGATCGGATTCACCATCGTCTGCGCGGTGTGCGTCTTCGCGGCTCCGACGCAGCTGAGCTACGACGGGGTAAATGTGCCCGTCGGCCTCTCTCGCGTCGGATTCGAGAATTGGGCCGCAGGCCATCCGGACGAGGTCATCTGCAACTTCGGCTTACGGCTCTCGGGGTCGCCGCCCAACGCCTCCGAGATCGCCTCCGTGATGAACAGCGCGCCTTGCGGCGGCGGCCCGGGTTCATCTGGGGGCGTGGAGGTTAAGGGCGGCCCGGTGTCGTCGAACGGCGGGGTGGCGCCGCCGAACGGCGGGAAGACGGCGAAGCCGACCCAAGCCCAGATTAGGGCCGTATCCACCCTGATCGCTCGGCAGGACTATTCCAGCTACTCGTCTCAGTTCCTGTACCCGTCCGACTCCCTCATGATCAAGTCCGGTTTGTGGCTCGAACTCGAAGCGCTGATCGGGTTGATCGTGGGCCTCGGACTCGCCTCCCTGCTAGGGCAAAGGACGGTCGCTGTGATCCTGATGATCGTGCTCGAGGTCATCTTGACGCCGATTTTCTCACGGGCACGCATCCCTTACATGCTGAACTTGCAGCGTGCGGTGGTCGGGGTCGCCACCGCCCACTTGGCTCCGGGTGGCATTTCGATATTCGGTGGCGGCGGAGGAGGAGGGCCAGGCAACGGCAACGGAAACCCACTCCTCATTCCGGAGTCGACTGCCGTCGCGATCTGTGTCATCGTCGCCTGGCTAGTCGTATGGACAGCCCTTGGTGCTTGGCGGATGATGACCCGGGATGCCTGAGCGGCGCGAGGAACCGCACTGCGCCGATTCGATCTAGCTCAAGCCTGGCCGCCCCTGTGGAAGGACGGTGACATAATCGCGGGGGCGCACCTGGCGTAGAGCTTGGATGGCTGCGCCGGAATGGGCGTTCTGCGCCCTCGCCTCCCTCTTCTCCAGCCTCGCCAGCCGCCCCGGTCGGCCCTGTCCGGGCCGCCGTGGCGGCTGGCTGTGGTGCTCGCTGGTCTGGGCTTCGGCCGGCCCCGGGCGCTCGGCCCTTTGGCCCGGCCGCCCCGTTTCCGGCCGCCTCGTGGCCGTCCCCTTTTCCTGGTGTGAGTAACGCTTGTGGGGAGAGAGGGAGACGCGCCGGAAAACGGGCCAGAAACCGGGGACAAGACCGGGGCCGCAAGGCCCGGACCAGGGAGAACACAGACGAGGCGGGCGGCGGGCCGGCGCACCAAGCGCCCGGCCCAGCCAGCCCAGCCGGGCGGACCGCAGTTAGAGCAGGGACTCAAGCAATGAGTCTTCGAGCTGAATCAGCGTGGATCGTTCCGTTCCGGCCGGTAACGGCGAATCGGGAACTCGCGTGTCCTGTTGATGCTTACTCGCCCGGGGTCTCTGGAGGCGCTGTCGTGGTACCGAAGCTGATAGTTGGAGCCTGCGGAGGATGCATCACCCGAAAGCGTGCATTCCAATCCGCGTTCTCTTGGCCCGCTAGCCTCACTCGCCACTCGTAGCCGCCGGGCGCGAGCGCCAACCCTGGGAAGATCTCGATGAGCGAGTTGCCAACACCGGGCGCAGCTATTGGTGCTCCTGCAGGCGATGGCACGATGATCTGCTGCACAATCAGGAGATCTTGGAGACCAGTAGGTCCGGGTACCTGCACTGGTTGGCCGTCCTCCGTAAGAAGAGAAAGCATCAGTTCAATGGGATGGTTGCAGTCTCGCTGGTCAACCTCGAAGAAGACGGCCACTGCGTGAGGTGACGTAAGGTAACCGCCGGGTACCGCGGGTCCACCTGGTCTTAGCTGCGTCTGCCACCAGCCGACGTTCAGAAGGTTGAGTGTGCCCTGTTGGGGATTGGGCGTGCCCTTGTCTGCAAGGAGAACTGAAACCTTCACCGTGCCTCGACGAGTGCCGTGTTACCGCCGGATCGCGAGTCGGGGCCTGTCAATGCTTCGGCGAGCGGGAGACCAAGAAACACACCGATAACCGAAAGCTGCTCGTCATCTGGGGTCGTTACGATCGCGCTCACGTTCTCGGTGGGCTCGACCACGTAGACGCCGGGCGGACGCTGCACCGCGCTCTCGAACTCATTGCGAGATGCGAACACGTGGACGTCTCTACCGGCCGCGTAGCGACGGTCGAACTCCTCTTCCGTCAGGTTGGTGTCGTCCGGTTCGAAGCTGCTCATGGCTGCATCATGCTCTCTTCAGCATCGTTTGTCACTCCGCCCAGAAGGCCGTGCCTAGACGCCAGATCCCACTTATCTCTTCGACAGGGTACAGGGCTGCCTTGAGGATGTGACCGGTGTCGGTGACGCCGATCGCCAAGACTCGCCAAGACTCGTGTTCCTCCGAGAAGTCCCAGCGTGCCGATACGCGGTTCGTGAGTACAAGCGCCTCCCGGACGTCCTGTTCGTTGACACCGTGCTTCGAGCTGATCTTGTCGAGGACGCGAGACGAGATCAGCACATCGACAATAAGAATGCGGATGGGGGGGCCGTCGCTGGGCAAACCGCACTAAGCGTACGCGGGGAAGCCGCTCAGACGCCCTCGCTGAACCGCGCGGTTCCAGCCACGATCGTGTTTAGCGCGGTTACCTCGCTGGACTCTGGTGGAGCGATCGCGTTCAGCGAGAGGGCGAACTCACTTCATCTCCTTGCAGATCTTGCACTTCGGACGTCCCCCCTTGCCAGACGTCCGGTGCTCAGGCTTGATCCTCTTGCCAGCCGAACACTCGCTCTGATCGTGATAGACGTTGCGTTCCCCGCCGTACTCGGGAACGGTGGTGTGATAGTCGGCAACCTTCCCCACTCGTGAAACCTCTTCCTGGCCTACCTGCGAGGCCCGCGAAACATGCTACGTCCTGCTTCATTTACGGCATCGTTACTCAAGGAGCACCCTTGCGGTCGATAAAGGCGAAAACCTCAACACTGAGTCTCAGCCGCCCGGGTCGGCACTGCGATAGTGCTCGGCCCGATCGGGGCGGTTGAAGAGCTGAGCGAGCGCCGGCAGGACGGGCGTTCCGGGAGTCACCGTACGGCCAAGCAATCGCGCGAACAGGAGACAACTGGGCGCCAGCCCCGCCGCTACTCGACCTCGTTCTCGCTCGCTCTCCGCGTCGTGGAAACCGAAGGCCTTCGTCAGGTCTGCCATTGGCAGCGCGGCCCGAACTGCGGCAGCAAGGTCCTCGGGACTCGCCTCTTCGACAGCCTGCAGGAGGCGAGCACCCGGATCGGTCGCTCCGTTGCCAAGCGCGTCCATGACCGATCGCAGATCTGCTGTGACGATCTCTCGCGCGACGTCTGGTGTCAGCGAAGCCCGGATCGCGGCTGTGGGCTCATTTGAGATGGCATCGATGGCCTCCGCGATTCCGTCGCTGGTTGCTGCCATAGCGAGACGAAAGCCGGCTTGCAAAGATTCGGCATCGATGGCGCCGCTCAGCCCCTCCGCAAAGTCGGCTGCGACGTCGTCGAGAGTCTCACCCAGCGCTGCGTCCCCGATTTCCCCGGTGACTACCCACCTAACGATGGCCGCGAGCGCCGAGACCGCCTGGCCCTCCGGTAGGTCGTGCCCGTTCGCTCGGGCACCACGAACGAGTCGGTCGGCGAACAGGGACAGGCGGTGCGTCCTGTCACTTCGCTGATCGACGATCACGCCGACGGCTTCGTCGAAGCTCTCTGCGTGCGCCGCGAGGTCGGTACTTGTGTCCGGCCATGTGTCCGCCTGCAGGATGCTCCGGATGCTTGCCGTCAGCCGGCGTGTCGGGAACCCCTCGATTGCCAGGTCGATAGCGGCGTCGTCGTGGTCGGGAAGACGGCGAGACGCTCCGGCTGCCATCGAGGCGTAGCAACGCCAGTGGTCATCCGCTCTAGAAGGATCGACAGGCCCGAGCTGCGCCTCGATGGCTCGCTGCAACCGGCTCGGACTGATCTGGACGTCCAGCGGTAGCGAGGCGTGCATCTGCGCGGTTCGGTCGGTTACTCGTGCCATAGCCGCAACGATAAACGATGCTTCCCCGCTCGACTGTAGATATGAGAGGCATTGGACCAGTTAGAGAGCGCACTAGCTCCCCGTTGAGTTCGCTTCCCCGCTCAGACCAAGCTCGCTCGCGAGCGAGCTTGGTTGATGTGATCGTGACGAAGTTGCACATATCCGGGCCGGTCGCCGGCGGGCGGCGGGTCGTTGCGGTTCAGCCCGTGCCCTCGCTGCTTCGGGACCTCCTGCTGTCCAGGCGAGCCGGCTTCCGCGCGCTGGCCCCCGCCGCCTCGACAGGAGAGGTCGTCGCGCGTCTGCTCGACCGCGGACTCAAGCGACGAAGCAACCGACCATCGTTATCGGAAGGTGGTCAATGATGAGCGACTACCTGCTCATGGCCTTGCCGGACGGGCTCGTTCGCGACCTCTTGGCTCGGGCGACTGTGGAACGGGTCGACCCGGGTGACCTACTCGTCGACATTCTTTGTTCGGAGCTGCCGGACGCTTTCGCCGAGGCGGTCGCAGCGGTGCTCCAAACGAAGAGCACCCCGGAGTCAAGGCCCCGGGGTGCTGACGATCTGGATTCCACGCCTCTCGTCGAGCGAAATCTTACCGCTCGACGCCTAACTCAAGGCGTTAGCGGTGTCTCTGCGCCCTAGGCCCGACCTGTCTTCACGCGAGCTTCGGAGGCAAGCCAAACGGCCCGCGCTCTCTCGCCGTCGGCTCCGCAACGGTCGCCTCTCGCCCGCGCTGGTCGATGCCGCCCGCCGTGGCGTTCTTACCGACTCGAACACAACCAGAGGCACCCAGGGCCGACAGGCGGTCGACCGCTTTGCCTATTCACGACGTGCCGCCGGCACAGCCCCCGGGGAAACGGTTCGCGCTCGCCTCGGCCACGAGGTCGCTGTCTCTCGCTCGATCTCCGCTCTGCTTGCCGGTCCAGCGAGGTTCGAGGTCCTGGAGGGTGTCACGCGGCTCGACGCAAAGCGGATCGCCCGCTACCACGAGGTCACCCGTCAGCTGGTCAACCGTCGGTCCTATCGCGGAAAGGTGATGACGCCTGAGCGCTTCCGACGCCTGGTCAGTCAATGGCGTCCCCTGTCTTCTGGCGATCGCCTGCTCGCCGACCCGGACGCTGTAATCGCCATCCTCGAAACCCTCCGGGCCGAGGACCGTGCCGTCTTCGTCTACGAGGTCACGCGCCCATGACGGCCTTCTGCCTCTTCTGCGGACTGCCGGCCGTGGCTTGGCACCACTGCACAGGGCGTGCCGCTCCTCGCTCGGCCTACCTGGACCGCTCGCTCGTCGTCCCGCTCTGCCAGCGGCACCACGATCGCGAGCACGAGCTGTTGCGCCGGGCTCGCCTTGAGTTCCTGCCACCCGGCGCCGATCCGCTCGGCCACCGGCTCGCGCGGGTACTCGACCTGATGGGTCGCTGCGCCGACCATGGGCGGCAGTTCGTGCTCGCGCCGAGCACGCCGTACGGGAATGCTGTCATCGGCCTCCATGTGCTGCTCCTCGAAATGATCGAAGCCGAGGCGACAAGGCAAAGGGACGGCGCAGCATGACGATCCAGAACGCACGCGAGCAGGCACTGTCACTCCTGGAACGACTCCGAGACCGCGGGCATCAACTTCCGGTTCCGACCGGCCTCGATGCTCTCGACGACATCCTCGCCGGAGGGCTGCGTTCCTGCCAGCTGATGACGTGCGGTGGCCAGCCGGGTTCGGGAAAGACAAGCTTCGGGCTGCAGACGAGCCTTGGGTTCGGTCGCCGCGGCGTCCCTGCCGTCTACCTCACCGCCGAGATGACCGCAGACGACCTACTCGCCAAGGTGCTTGCATCCGAGATCGCACGGCCGGTTGCCGCGATCCTTGACGGGGATCCCAACGCGCTGGCCGACGCCTTCGAGGTCCTCGACCGCCTTCCGCTCGAGATGCTCTACTTCGAGAGAGCACCTCGGGGCGCCGACGGGTTCGTTCCCGGGACGAGGCGGCTGGTCGCCGATGTCAGCGACCGCCATGGCCTTGCGCCGTTCCTCGTCTTCGACTACCTGCAGAAGCTCGACGCGGGCCACGTAGGCCCGAAGGACGACGAGCGCATGAGGGTGTCTCGCAGCTCGGCTGGCGTAGCCGAGCTAACTCGTGAGCTCGGGACGACGACCTTTGTCATCTCGTCGATCAACCGTGTCGGCTATCGCTCCGAACCGAGTCTTGACGTGTTCAAGGAAACAGGGTCGATCGAGTTCGACTCGGACATCGCCATGTTGCTCCGCTGGCCCGAGAAGAAACCGAACGAGATACCGCCTGCTGACGTGATCGAGCTTTGGGTGCTCAAGAACCGTTACGGGCGGGTCCCAACTGGCCCGATCCAGCTGATCTTCGACGGGCGCCTTGGATCGTTCAGATCCCCACGGGGCACCCGGTGACACGCCATGTCGTCAACCTCCGCGGCTGGCCCGGGCTCGACGGCTGGAAGCCGCCCTCACCTGCACAGGGCTACCTCGACGGCCTCGGGCGCCGGAATGCCCTCGTGCTGTTTGCCGCCGAGACCGACAGCGGGCCACTTGCCGCGGCTGTTCTCACGTCCGGACGTTCCCTCATTGCCGGAGCACTTATCTTTCGCGACAACGAGGACCCGAGGTCACTCCGGGCGATCAAGAGATGGGCGAAGGCCAACCCGCTCCGGACCTCGCTCGGACCGAAGCCCTGGCAAGTGCTCACGTTCGGGCAGTTCTTCGACCCGATGGCCACGGTCGGGTGCGGTCATCTTGCCTTTGCCCCGAACGCCTACGTCGACATGGCCTTCGTACTCGGCACCGACCTGGGCCGCTTCTTCGGCCTCGTCGCCGACCATGTCGTCCCTCGCAAGGGGAAGAACGCGGACTCGTGGGACGTCTGGCTCCCCGGGTGGGGCACTCCTGGAACGAAGAACAACTGGCGCCGCACGTCACCGCATCGGCCCTGTCTCAGGTTCACGCACCGCCGCGTCGGCTGGCAGGTCGAGTTCGGCCCGGTCGAAAAGGGCTGCGGCAAGATCGATCCCAGGACAGGACGGCTCTGGCGAGGCGCCTTCGTCGACGTCCTCTCCCTCGCCTACTCACAAGACGGTGACCGCAGTGCGAGCTACGGCGAGCACCGGAGCAACCTCGCTCTTGGTTCTGTCGAGCTGCCCGTCCGTGTCACCCTCGACGGGACAGGCGCCGACCAGGTCACCGCGGCTGTCCTGTCGATCCACGAGACGGCGCTCGCCCTCGACTACAAGGCTGGCGACTGGTTCACGACGGCCGTTGAGCGCGCAGAGGAGAGCCGTCGGGTTGATCTCGCCCGCACCAGCTCGCCTGGCGCGATCGCCGGCCAGATCCCCGAGCGCTTCCGTGTCGAGCCCCTGCTCGCCAAGTTCGACCTCACCGAGGCCGACCAGCAGCACTGGGCCGAGACCTTCCATGGCGGATGGTGCTCGGGTGAGGAGCGGCTCTTCGGCGTGCCATGTTCCGTCGTGGCGGCCGACGGCACGTCGTTCTTCCCTTTCGTGGCCCATCACGTCGGATGGTGGGACCTGTTCACGGCGGAACGGGTGCGGCGCAAGGACGTCACGGCCCGCCTGCGCCGGCTCTATACCCGTGCTGCCGCCGACTCCACCGTCGTCCTCGACCCTGACGTATTGCGACTCTGTGGCTGCACCCTCGTGGAGGTCATCCCCAATGGGCCGTTTCCCATCGAGGTGGAGGACGAGCAGCGTCCCGACGGGCGAATGGAGGTCGCCCACGTGACCTCGCCGGATCGCCCGATGTCCTACCCAGGCCTCGTCGTTCTCGCATCCGCCGTCTTGTCGGGGAAAGCGGACAGCACGATCCTCAGGGCGACCCAATACGTCCCGATAGGACGCCAGGCCGGCCTTCGTCGGCGGGTGCCGTTCCTCCCTGGCCTCGTGCTCGATGTCGAGCGGGACCCCGCTGTCAATCTCGTCCGGCACCGCCAGAAGGTGAAGCCGCACGACCCCATCCTCGCCGCGGAGCTACGGGTGATCGTCAACGCGCTCGTGTTCGGAATCTTCTCCAGGTTCGACGAGTCCCGCTGGGGCTCGGAGAAGAACGCCCGGGTCGGTGAGAAGCCCGGGCCGTGGTGCTTTCTTCCCATCGCGGCGTCGGTGACAGCGGGCTCGCTGCTTTTCCTCGCGGTACTCGACCGGCTCGTGAGAGACCGTGGCGGGGTCGTCGCCTACCGGGACACGGACTCCTCGATCATCCCGGCCTCAAGGCAGGGCGGCAGTCTCGTCCTCCCCGACGGCTCGACGATCCGCCTGCTGTCCTGGGCCGAGGTCGACGAGATCCTTGCCCTGTTCGAACCTCTCAGGGTGTTCGGGACCGACGTCCCTGTCTGGAAGACCGAGCGCGGCACTCCCGAGAGCCTCCTCCACTCGGTCGCTTTCGGCCCGAAGCGCCACGTTGAGTTCACGATCGACGAGGAAGGCCGCGTCGAGATCGTGGACCGCACCGAGAGCGCCCTTGGCGGCTTCTATGCAGACCCGGCCACCATGGCGGGCCGCGCCGCGGACGGTGGCCGCATCTGGTCCCTCGAAGCGGTGCGAGCCGAGGTTGCCTTCGCTCTCGCACTGCAGCGGGATCCGTCGTCCGCTTGGCGTGACGAGGCACCCTGGGACAGAGGTGAGCCACTCCCGTTCCCTGCAATTCGCAGGCTCGTGGTCACTACGGCCGAAGTTCTGCGGTCGCTCCCGTCTGTCCTCGGGGCAAGAGTCGGATCCCGCTATCTCGAAGCGATGGTCGACCTGACCTTCGGTGGCCATGGGGGTGGTTCGCCTGTGGCGCTCGACCAGGGCGGCGACCTGTCGGGATGGCAGAGCCTCCGTTGGCTCGACCGGCGGACTGGCCAAGCGGTGAGAGTGAGCACGGCGCGAGCCGACATAGACGCCGTGCAGCTCGCCTGGCTTGCCGACAAGGCTGTCGACTGGTCGCGCCCGCCGAGCTATGCCCCGATCAGGGAGGTCGTCGTCGACCCGTTGTGGCTCGACTTCAGGGGCCGAGTGTCCGGGGTCATCGATGCCGACATCGACGGGCTCCCCGGGGATCTCGGCGCCCGGCGGCCTGTCTACGTGAGAGCAAACCGAGGCGATGCCGTCTCCTCCCTGGCGGAGGCGATTGGCCCGAGCCGATTCGCTCGGAGGACTGGCGTCAGTCTGTCCGCCTCCAAGCGAGCCGCCCGCACCGGGCGTATCTCGCAAACGAACACGCAGAAGGCGCTCCGGGCGCTCCGGGTCGGAGAGGCGCAGAGACCTTGCTCACTCGAGGGCTGTGACCATTTGGTCAATCAGCCGAACGCCCGTTACTGCTCACCAAGGTGCCGGGAGACCGAAAAGAAACGCCGGCAGCGGGCAGGCTCGCGGTTTGGGCCGCGGGTTCCGGGCGGACCATCGGACCTCCGGGAGCTGGCCGGCCTGTCGGGAGAAGAGGGCTCGCCGTGACAGCGGAGCGCTGGCAGCTACTCCCGCCGCTCAGCGACGACGAGTACGCGGCCCTGAAAGCTGACATCGCCGCCCAGGGCGTGCTCGTACCCATCGTCCTCGACGCCGATTCCGGTGCCGTGATCGAAGGCCATCATCGTCTCAGGGCCTGGACAGAGCTGCGTGCCGAGGGGGTACGGGTCCCTGACTACCCCAAACAGATGCAGCGCTTTGAGAGCGACGACGACCGGCTCGCCTTCGTGCTCGCCGCCAACCTGTTCCGGCGCCACCTCACTCGCTCCCAACGGGCCGAGGTGGTGGCGCGACTTCGGACCGAGGGTTGGTCGCTCCGGCGCATCGGGGAGGTCGTCGGCGTGGACGACAAGACGGTGCGAAACGACCTCGCCGCGATTGCGGAAAAATCCGCAATCAATCTGCCCGAGAAAGTCGAGCGCCGGGGTGGTGGGTCCTATCCGGTTCGCCGAGCGCGCCCGACGATCTTCGTACAGTCCGAGAGGGACGCCAGGCGAGCTGCCGACGCCCTTCGGGCACTTGGGGACGACGCGAGCGGGCTGATCGGCCTGACGCGAGCTGAGGAGCGGGCGCGCATCGCCAACCTCGTCCGACTCCGGGCCGAGGCGGCTGACGGTCCCTCCCAGCACAGAAGCGACAGCTGGGAACTTCGCACCGGCGACTTCCGGGAGATGCTCACCGACCTGGTGGACCAGTCCGTCGACGCCATCGTCACCGACCCGCCTTACGACAACGAGGGAGTCCCGCTTTACGAACCGCTCGGAGCCTTCTGTCTCCGAGTGCTGAAGCCCGGTCGCCTGGCAGTGGTTTACGCCGGCAACCTCCAGCTCGATCGCGAGATGTCACTTCTCGAACGTGGCGGTCTCACCTACATGTGGCACGGAGTGAACGTCCTGGCTGGGCGGCACACCAGGATCCGCACCCGCATGGTCTTCGGCCAGCACCGGTCGGTGCTCTTGTACTCGGCCGGTTCCTACCGACCTCGTGCGTGGCTCAACGACGTCGCCTTCGCCGAAGGCCGCGGCGGGCCGGAGGAGCGACCGTTGCACCCGTGGCAACAAGCCCTCGAACCCGTCCGGCACTGGATACGCCAGGTGTCGAAACCTGGCGAGCTGATCGTCGACCCATTCATCGGCTCGGGGACGACGGCGGTCGCGGCGGTCATGGGGGGCCGGCGCTTCATTGGCTGCGACATCGACCCTGGCTGTGTCGAAACTACAAGGCGGCGTTTGGTTGAACTGGAGGCCGGGAGTGAGAACGATGAGGCCGGAGCATGACCGGAGGGGTGCATATCGCCGATTTCGTGCGCCGTCCCAGGCACGTCGAACCGTGGTGTGAGCGTCGTTCTGGCGCGGCACTGTATTGGTTGTCGGGCGACCCGCGTTTGATGGTGGCCTCGACCTTCGCCCGGCAGATCGCCGAGGTGGCAGCTCCCGAGACGGTTCCCGGTGAGGCTCCCCAACGGTTTCGGAGTCTCTAGCAATTGGCAGGCTGGAGGACTAAAATGTCTGGCGGCCGCGGTTCGCCAGTAGCGACCGTGTACCTCTGCGTGCGAGTTCAGATAGAGCGCCTCTGAAGAGGCGCCACGATCCTCCGAAGCTTGGTCGCTCCCGACGCCTCCTCTGATTGGCTACAAAAGCGAGGAGGCATCATGCGCGTGCGAATTTTGCGTCGCGTACTTCTGATTGCCGGTGCAGGAGCGTTGATGGCAGCGATGGTGGCGGTCGTGCCGGCTACGGCGAGCGCAGCGCCGCCGGGACAGCACTACAGATGGACGACCATCAACGTGCCGGGAGCACAGTATACGGAGCCCTGGGCGATCAATGATCTTGGCGTGGTCGTCGGCTCGTACTGGTCCGACAATACCAATAGCCAGGGATTCATTGAGCAGAACGGCCACTTCACCACGATCGATGATCCAGCAGGAGTCAACGGCACGGACGGCACCTGGGACAACGACCTTGGGATGATCGGCGGTTATTACTACGACGCCAACTCCGTAGTTCATGGGTTCACTGACATCCACGGCACGTTCACCACGATCGACGATCCGAATGCCGGTACAACACCCAACTCGGCTGAGGGCACCTACGCGACAGCGGAGAACCAGCTGGGAGTAATCGCCGGCTACTACGTTGACAGCAACGAGGTCATACACGGGTTCACTTACCAAGGTGGCCACTTCACCACGATCGACGCTCCGAATGCCGGCACAACGCCCAACGAATATGTGGGCTCGAGCATCGGCTTCGTGAACGACCTCGGGGAGCTCAGCGGGACGGCCTTCGCGAACGACAACGCGTCGTCGTACTCCTTTATCGACAACCATGGCCACTTCACCACGATCTTCGATCCGGCGAGCGTCGCGAACGGCACGTACATCGGCTCGGTGAATGACTTCGGATTGAGCGTCGGCATGTACGTCAGCAACGTCAACAACAACGAAGTCCAGAACGGGTTCGTTGAAAGCGATGGCACCTACACGACGATCGACGACCCGGCTGCCGGCGGACTTGGCACAGGCGCCAACGCCTCCAACAACCTCGGAGTGATCGCCGGCTACTACTTCACGAGCGACGGAGGTATCGACGGGTTCGTAGCGACGCCAAGCCACTAGGTGTCAGCGCCGGCGTTCGAGGGCGTCTTTGGTGTCGCCATAGCGGTGGGTGAGTCAGAGCGCACTTGTATTTGAGTGAGCTGCGAGCGCCCCCCGGTTTCGGCCGGGGGACGTTGCGCGCCAGG
>JBEKMZ010000056.1:0-23310 GCA_049523315.1 Acidimicrobiales bacterium
CGAATCTGTCTTCGGCCGGTGTTGGTGGATGCTCAGGGTGGTCCCATGACTGGCAACGGGGGTGGTCCCATGCCACTGGCAAAACCAGCGGCTAGGTGGTCCCTTCTCGCTGGCAAACGACACCAACATCTGCAACGTTCTCCCGCGCGGCACCTCGCCTCGGCTTCGGAGCGGTACCAAATCCGCCTATGGACGGCCGAGATGCCAACGATGGTCGACATTCAGGAGTGTTCTTTTGCCCTCGCAGTCGATCCCCTTCTTTTCTGCTGGGAATTCGGCTCCGGTCGCCGGACCCGTTAGTGCCTCGCCGTAGCAACACCGCCGGCGGTCGCTACCCTTCGAGTTGACGAGTTGAAGCTCCCCGGCAACCGCCACACGAACGAGAGCAAGGAACCACCGTGGCCGACTATGACCAATTGCGGTACGAGGAAATCGCGTCGATCAGCGAGTTCCCTCACGGGCTGTCCGAGGAGCAATGGGACCACGACACGCTCTGCAGCGGTTGGCGCGTCTGCGACGTCATCAGTCACATAGTCCTCGGTTACACAACCCCCATCCTCTCCATGATCGGCATGCTGGCCAAATATGGCTTTAACGTCCCGAAGGGCTCCACGCACGGGTCGGTCGCCTACGTTTCGGCGCACACCCCGTCGTAGATCATCGCCACCTTCGACAGCATCCCCAACGCGCATGTGCGCAAGGGCATCTCGCGGGTGATCAAGCCACAGGAGAGCCTCGTCGCTACTTCACGGCACCGGCAAGCATGCCACGGACAAAATGGCGCTGGAAGGCCAGGAACACTATGAGGGGCACCACGATTGACACCATCGACCCGGTCGAGATGATCCAGAAGTTGTTCGCCAGGGTCCGTTCCTGGTCGTAGAGAAACAGCGTGAGCGGCACGTGCGGATCACCGCCGAGAAACACCAATGCCACGAGCAGGTCATTCCAGACCCAAATGAATTGGAAAATGGCCAACGACGCCGCGGCCGCTATGCCTAGTGGAATCACCACTCGTCTGAACAGGGTCCACTCGCCCGCTCCGTCGATACGGCCCGCTTCGATCAAGGCCGTGGGTATGCCCGTGTAGAAGTTGCGCATCAGAAAGATACCGAAAGGCAGCCCGAAGGCAACGTGGAAAATAACCACACCGCTTATCGTCCCGAACGGGTTCCAGCCGAAGGCCGATCCCATGTCTCTGTAAAGGGAGGCAACCGGTATGAGCGCCACCTGCAAGGGCACAACCATCAAGCCCACGATCGTCAGAAATACTATGTTGCGACCCCTCCATTTACCGAACACGATCGAGTAAGCGGTGAGGCTGGCGATTAGAGTGACGAGGATCGTAGCGGGGATGCTGATCTCGAGCGAGGTCCTGAGCGCATCGAGCACGCTTCCAGGCGCTAGCCCCGAGGGGACGCCCCCACCCAGCGCAGTAGAGGACCCCCCGGTGAAGAGCTCCTTGTAGTTCTGGAGTGTGAGCTGGGAGGGGGTGGTGAACACTTTCCACCACCCAGATATCCCGAAAAGCCCCGCCGGGCGGAACGAGATGATCAACATCGACAGGCTCGGTACGAGCCAGAACAACGCAATCGCGCCCAGCACGATGTTGACGACGAGGCGTGAGGGCCGGAAGCGCCTCAAGAACGGTCTCGCTTGCCGAGGGCTTGGCGCATCCTCGACGACAGGGGGCGTTGTGGGGAGAGCAGTAGCCGTCATTTCCCGCTGATCCTCTTCAAGTTGAACAGCATTGCCGGCACGACGAGTAGGAACAATATGACGGCAAGCGCGCTCGCCAGGCCGGTATGGACTCCTCCCCCGAAGCCGTAGTAATAGATGTCGGAGGCGAGCGTACTGGATTGACCCCCCGGCTGAGATGTATCGACGCCCATATTGACGACGATGTCAAAGATCTTCAGCACGTTGATGACCATGGTCACGAGCACGACTGTCAATACCGGCGCCAGCATCGGTATCGTGACACGCCGGAAGCTCTGCCACTCCGTGGCACCGTCGACGTGCGCCGCCTCGAGCACCTCGCGGTCGAGGGCTGCCAGACCGGCGGCCACTATGACCATTGTGAAGCCCGCCCAGATCCATAGGTAGGCGAAGATCATCGAGAGGTCAATGAGCGGGGCGCTTAACAGCGCCTGGGCCGTCTGGCTGAGGTTGCTCGTGGGACTCAATGATTGTGGGCCGAGCCAGAAGGTACCGGAGAAGCTCGGTGTGAAGTTGGACGCCTGGATCTGGACACGGAATGAGCCAGTGCCGACATTGGAGAAACTGAACTGTCCGAAGGCATTGGTGGTCGCGGTCGCGACTGTGCTGCCGTTACTGCGGACCAGAGCAAGGTTCAGGTTCGGAAACCCCTCCTCACCGGAGAGCACCCCCGATATGTTGGACGGGTTCGAGACCGAGAAGTCCCGCCATACCAAGCCGGTGACAGCGCCCGCGGCCGGAACCGGCGAGCGGGCCTGGCGGGCGCCCAGCACCGTGAGCGTGTCGGGATTGACACCGGTCAGACCCATCTGCACAGTCCCGCCGGCTCTGAGGGTCGCGGTGCTCTCGAGTGTCCCTTTTGGACCGGCGGTGACCCCGCTCGTGGCGAGCGACGCGGCCGTTTGGCCCGCCGAGAGCGGGTAGGCGCCGGGCGGGTGGAACCAGTCGTCCACGGTCTGGACGATGGCGTTCACGACCCCAACCTGGGGATTCAACTCAAAGATCTGCGTGAAGACCAGCGACGAGGCTGTGACGCTGAAAACGATCGGCAGGAAGATGACAATCTTGAAGGCGGTGGCCCAGCGAATGTGCTCGGAGAGCACCGCGAATACCAGCCCCAGCACTGTCACGATGACGGGGAAGACCAGAACCCAGATGACGTTGTTGCGGAAGGCGATCAGCGTGTCAGCTGTCGTGAACAACGACTTGTAGTTGGACAACCCGACTGCCTTGGTGGCTGACCCGTTCAAGAAGCTGTAACGGATCGTCGCGATGGCGGGCCAGACCACGATCGCCAGGAGCAAGACGGCACCCGGGATCAGGAACGCGAGTGATTGCAGGTGGTGCTGCCCGTGGCGCCGCCCGGTTCGCCCCGCAGGGCCATGTTGTCGGCCAACGGCTACTACTGCCATCTCACCAGCCTTCCGGTCCTGCGACAGGCCAGGGCACGCCCGTTTGTTCCCGGGCGTGCCCTGGTCGGTTCACTCGAGTCGCACTTTCCTAGTGGCCTAGAGCCGCCGTTGCCTGGGCCTGCATCGTCTTTTGGATCGAGGTGATGTTGTTCGCGCTCGGGTTCTTGACGAAGTCGAGCATGTCCTGCCACAGGCTCGGCTCCCAGCTGCCCTGCAAGTCGTCCAGGCTGAAGACGAAGCTCGTCGCGTGCTGCAGCTCCGATGCGTCAGCCCTCGTGGCTGGGTCTGGGTAACTGCTCAAAGGCACCAGCCTGTTGGGCGACGCGAAGCCACCAAGGTGCGCCCAGATTTCGCCGGCCTCGGGGCTGCCCAGGTACTTGACCAGCGCTCTGGACGCCGTGTTGGATTTGAGCAACATCGCCACGTCCCCCGAGCCCTGGATCGCCGACTTGTTCATCTGGTCGGCTGCCGGAGCGGGGAAGGGAAAGAAGTCGTAGCAAGGCGTGTCGGCCGGATTGGCGGTGCACTTCTTGCCGCCGGCGCCAGTCGTCCCAGCCGTGTAGTTGGCGGAGTTACCGGCGATCTCGTTGACGACGAAGTCGGCCTCGATAACCATCGCCGCCTGGGGCAGCGTCGTCCCTGGCTTGGGGAACACCTTGTCGACGCAATCGGGGTAGGCGTTGGCGAGGGTTCCCTTGGTGCCACCGAGGAGGTACGAGGGCTGTCCGACCAGCTCGGCGAGCGTGTCGAAAGCCTTTGTCACGGTCGGACCTTCCCACGAGATGGTGTGGGCGGCAAGCGCGTTGTAGTCGGCTGCCCCTGCGGTCTTCAAGTACAGGTTCTGCCATAGATCAGCCACCGGCCAACCGACGCCAGTGCAAAGGGAGAACGGAGTGACGCCTGCTCTCTTCAACGTCGCCGCGTCGGCGAGCAGTCCCTGCCATGTGGTGGGCGTGGACTTCAGGCCCGCCATGGCGAACTCGGCGGGGTTGTACCAGATGGTGTTCTTGTTAGCGCCCTTGAACCAGACACCGTAGAGCTTGCCGTTGTAGGTGACGAGGTCGTTCCACGCCGAGCCATAGTCAGATGCCTCGCTGCCGATTACGGGGGCGAGCGGCTTGATTGCGCCCTTCTTGGCCAAGCCGAGCAGCGTGCCGGGGTCAGGCACGAGCGCTACCGAGGGGGGCGCTCCACCTGCGACGGCGGCGTCGATCGCTGTGTCCATGTTGCTTCCCTTGCTGCTGTAGATGACGTTGACCCCGGTCTCCGCCTCGAATGGCGCCAGCACAGCCTCGAAGGCATCCTGCTCGGAGGTGGTCCATTCGGCCCAGAGTGTCACAGAGCCCCCGATGTGCCCCAGGGCCGGCCTGGAGGTCGAGGCACTCGCGGGCACCATGGTCGCCGCCAAGGCGAATAGCCCGACGAGGGTTGCCACCGAGAATAGCTTGTGCCTCCTGGGGGCCATAAGAACGGCCCGGGCCCTGGACATCGAATTACCTCCCCTTGTAAGTGTGGGTCTCATTCTCTTGCCTGTCCTTTCTCGTGTGGGATCTGGACTGGCGGACTACCCCGCTCCCGTCGGTTCAAGTCACCAGTTGTCATCGCATCTGTCACCTGCAGCACGCGGCCAGTCATCGGGCCGCGCTCTGTGCCACGGACGTCGGTCGTAAACCCGCAGACCGATCAACCGCGAGCACGCGGTTGCGGGGGCGCCATTCGCGGTCCGACCGCCGCGCTAACCCGCCTCCCATGCAGCGCGCCAACATGGGCGAAAATGATTGCGGTCGAGAACCCCTCGGCAAGACCGACTGAGCCCGCCGCGAGCACACCAGGAGACACCCACGGCCCGGGCACCGCAGTAGTCGGAAGGCACCGACCCACCTCGTCACACTCGCGGGTGGGGCCGATAGTTCTCGCCGAGCCGTCATCCGCGTCAGTAAGAGATCGGGTCATGCCGGACCGAGAACCGCCGATCGGCCCGTCAGCTCCTTCGATCGCCATAGCTCTTCGATCGCCACCTTGGCCAAAGCCCCCCCACCCCAGGCTGGCCGCCTGTGAAACTTTCTCGGGCACAGGTATCCGAGAAATCGCACGATAGCGCCATGGCCCTCGCCGCACAAGAGGTTGCGGAGCGCTTCCGAATCCGTGTCGATCTGAGCTGTAGCTTTCTCTGACGGATCGGTGATGACGGCTCGCTCTGGCATGAGTCGCACTCCCGCAAGCTTGCAGATGGGCGCTGATCAGTCGGGCCGCCTGGCTGGGATGGCCACCCTGTTCGGGAGATATTGTGACAATGCCCGAGATGACCGGCGGTGTGAGTCCTTACCGTAGGCGAAGGGTGTCCGCCTTCTCATGGGCACGCTCATTGCTTCGGCGCAGACAGCTCGGGCGCCCGGGCGGCGCACCTTGCGCTAAAGGACACTCAGGATGAGTCGTTGTTGACCGGCTCGTTTCGCTGCGCGTCCAGGCCGGCACGCTTTATGTAACCGTCCGCCAGCGCGTCGGCAGCTTCGGCGATGCGCAAGCCCACAACATCGAGACGTCGGACGAGTTCGCGTTGCTTGAGCACCTCGGCCCCGCCCGGATCGGTAAAGAGATCGGCGAGGACGAGCTCGTACTCCTTGCGGACGGTGTTGCTGGCCTTGCGTGCAGCGAGCGTCTGGGCGCTGATCTCGCTCGACAGCTTCACGAGGGCCCCGGACGCAGTCCGCAGATATCTCAGAGCCTCGAGGATCGGCGGCAGAACCCGGCGGAACGGCTCGAGGTCCACCGGCTCGAACAGCTCGGCCTCGCGCAGGAAGTCCCGCAGGTTGTCGAGAACGTCGTCCACCGACCGGGAGAGGCGGAACAGGTCCTCGCGGTCGATCGGAGTCGTCAGGCAACGGGAGAGTTCGGATATGAGCTCGGCACGTTTGTCGTCGCCTTCATGCTCGACCCGTGTCATCGCCGTCCGAGCCTGCGTCATGGCGAGATGGCCCCGCACGACCTCGTAGACAAGATCACCCGCCTCGATCGTGGCGTCGAGCTGGGCGACGAGGAGCTCAGCGAACAGCTGTTGCCTGCGCCCCGACAGGTCCCGCAGAAACTCCAGCCCGAACCTTCTCACCGGAGAGCTCCCACGCCCGCCGCGACAGCGGCCCCGACGAGCCCTGAGAGAGGCAGGGTGACGGCCCATGCGGCCACGAGCCGGGTCGCCTGCTCCCAGCGGACCCGCCGCAGCCCTGATCTCGTCCTTGCCCCGGCCAGGCCGGCGGTCATCGTCTGGGTCATGCTCACTGGGGCCCCGAAGGCTCTGGCAGCGAACGCAGAAGCTGCCGATGCCAGCTCGGCGGCGATGCCGTCAGCTGGCCCTGTAAGCGCGAGCCCGAGTGTGAGCCTCGGCGCGACCCTCCCGAGCCCAATCACGGTCCCGAGGCAGAAAGCGACGGCCAGGACAGCGAGCTCCGGAAGGTGGGCCTCGACGACACTCGTGCCTCCCACCGCCACGGCGAACACGGCAAGCATGCTTTGGCCGTCGTTGGCAGAGTATGCGAAGGCCTGAAGACCGAAGCTCCAATACGTGAGCCAGCGGAGCCGTGAGCGCGGGCTGTGCCCCATGGGCAGTCGCCCCATCCCTGCGAGCACTCCTGCTGCGACGACGCCCGCTAGAAGAGGCGCGACCAGGCCCGCGGCGGCGACTATCCCGGTTGTCAACCATGCGACAGGCAAGCCGCTGCCGACGCCTGCTCCTGCGAGGCCCCCGACGATCGCCATCGTCAGGCTGGTCGGTAGCCCCCTAGCGGCGAGAAACGCGGCCACGGTCATGGCCGAGCTGATCCCGATGAGGAACGAGAGCCGGCTGGCCGAGCCGTGCGCAGGCACGAGGCCAGCAGCGAAAGTAGTCGCCACGCGCGTTCCGACGAGGAGCGGGCCAACGATGAGAGCGGTACCGAGGACGAGCACTGCTGCGAGCGGGATGAAAGAGATCCCGGCGGAGGTGACAGCGACGAGCGCGGCACCGTCGTTCAATCCCTTGACAAGGGCGAAGATGACCGCGATCACGAGCAGGACGACCGTCAGCGGGTTGGCCATGGATCAATCCCGGTCCCAACTGCGCCAGGAATGCCGACCTTGACCGTCCCGTAACAACCCTTCGTAGATACCCTTAGTTAAGCTTTTGTTCATCTTTTATTCACTCTGAGTTCACGTTAGCTCAGGTTGGAGGCCTCGACGCCGCTATCTGGCAAGCGAAACAGGGGGGGTCAGGTGCACAGGGCGACTGCCATTTACGCGCGCTGGTGCGCTGGCGTTGTGACCAGGGATCTCGGGGCAGACGCCGCTCGGGTTCGGCGGAGCGTCCGCCCGCATGTGAGCGTCGAGGGAACATTCAGGGGGAGATGAGGCACGCACCCTTACATTGGCGCGGGTGCCCGTGTACAGTTCGCAGCGTAATCGTAACAACGAGAGGGGAAGACGGCATGGTTCAGCGGGATGAAGGTGATGTCCGATCTGAAGGAGCGGGTTACGACCGACGGCGCTTTCTCCGCCAGGCGGGCCTAGGCGCCGCCGGGGTCGCCGGCGGGGTACTGCTCGACGCGGCTGCCAGCTCGGCAAGCCCTCTCGCCACCGGTCTGCAGAAGTTGGCGGCTGCGGGGGCACCCCCGAAGCTGCCACCGGGCATTTTGGCCGCTGCTCAGGCGGAGAAGGAGATCAACCTGATCGCCCTCCCTGACAACTGGGCGAACTACGGCACCCAGAGCATGAAAAACACGGTGATCGGCGACTTCTACACCAACTACAAGATCACCTGTAACTCGGTCGCGCCGAACGACAGCTCGGCACAGGAGCTGGCGGCCATCAAGACTGACAAGGGCACCAGCAAGGAGCCCGACGTCGTCGACGTCTCCCCGGCCATCGCCGTGTTGGGCCAAAGCTACTTCCAGCCCTACAAGGTGCAGACCTGGAACGACATCCCGAACAGCATGAAGGACCCGGCCGGTCGCTGGTACGGCGACTACTACGGCGTCATCTCCTTCGGCACCAACACCTCGGTCGTGAAGAACCCCCCGAGGTCTTGGGCAGACCTTGAGAAGCCGGAGTACCAGGGTCAGGTCGCGATCGACGGCAACCCGGGCAGCGCCGGTGACGCCTTCGCGGCCGTCTTCAGCGCCGCCCTCGCGATGGGAGGCACGCTCAACAACATCATGCCGGGACTCGAGTACTTCCAACACCTTAAGAACATCGGGAACTTCATCCCGGTCGACTGCTACCCCGCCAACATCGTGAGCGGGGCGACACCGATCGCTATCGTGTGGGACTACCTCAACCTCGCCTACCGCAAGCAGTACCCGAGCATTAAGTACTCGGTCAGCATTCCGACCACCGGTCGGTACGGCGGCTTCTACTGCCAGGCGATCAGCAAGACGGCACCGCACCCGAAGGCGGCCGAGCTCTGGCAGGAGTTCGTCTACTCGGACGAGGGCCAGCTGGCCTACCTGGCCGGATACGCCCACCCGGCGCGGTACAACGCCATGGCTGCCAAGGGCAAGATCCCTGCGAGCCTCGCAAAGCTGCTGCCTCCGGCGAGCCAGTACACAGACGTCCGCTTCCCGACGGTCCAGCAGATCTCCAAGGCGAGCGCGATCGTCGTGGAGAACTGGGACTCGATGGTCGGCGGCTCATAGCAGTCAGGCCGACGGCCATCCAGGAGGCCTGAATGGCCGTCGCGGAGCTCGCCGAGACCGGGCCCCAATCGAACGTTGTCGCCGGGAGTGCGGCGCGCAAGCGCGCGCGTTCCCGGCGATGGGCGTTCCTCGGGATACTCCCTTTTGCCGCGTACATCAGCATTTTCCTGCTCATACCGACAGGTGAGCTCATCATCGGTGCCTTCCGCACCGCTAACGGGGCTTTTACGCTTTCCAACGTCAAGGACATCTTCCACCAGCCCTACCCGCAGGCTTTCGAGATGTCGCTCGAGCTTTCGGCCGTCAGCGCTGTCATAGGAGGGTTCTTCGGCTTCCTGGTCGCCAATGCCTTCTTGCACCATGGCATTCCGCGCTGGGTCCGCTCCGCCTACATATCGTTCTCCGGCATGGCGGCCAACTTCGCCGGTGTCCCCCTCGGCTTCGCCTACGTGGCGACTCTCGGAGAACTCGGGGTCGTCACCGTTCTCCTGAAGCACCTCGGGCTGTACATCTACCCATCGTTCAGCCTCGAAGGGCTGTTCGGTGCCTCGATCGTGTACGCCTACTTCCAGTTCCCCCTCATGATCCTGCTCATGGTGCCTGTGATCGAGGGTTTGCGTTCTGAGTGGCGCGAGGCGGCCTCCAACCTCGGAGCCAACGCCTTCACGTTCTGGCGTTACGTGGGCCTGCCGGTCATCATGCCCTCGCTGCTTGGACTCATGATGCTGCTGTTCGGCAATGCCTTCTCCGCCTACGCGACCGCAGAAGCCCTCGGCATCTCGAACCTCGTGACGATCGACATCGCACAACTCGTCAACGGCAACATGACCCTAGACCCGCAGGACGCCTACGCGCTCGCCAGCGGGATGATCGTCATCATCGTCGTGACGATAACTCTCTACACACTGCTCCAGCGTCGGACGAGCAAATGGCTCAGGTGACCGTTCCCGCCCTCGGGCCTGCAGGTCACCGATTGCGCCGGGCTCGAAGCCGGGCCCCAATGTTGCACGTGCTGTTGCTGTTCTTCGGTGCCGTATTCTTCCTCGTCCCGATCTACTCGATAGTGCAGTTCAGCCTGCAGGGCACCGAGGGTCACCCGCTCCACTGGTACCTGACCGTGTTCGACGACCCAAGCTTCAAGAGCTCGTTCTGGCTTTCGGTGCAGATCGCGCTCGAGACCGTCGCGGCCAGTCTCATCCTCATGGTGCCGACCGTGTTCTGGGTCCATCTTCGCCTTCCAAAGCTTCGTCCCGTGATGGACCTGGTCTCGGTTATCCCTTTCGTCGTGCCACCAATTGTGCTCATCGTCGGGCTGGCGCCGTTCCTCAAGGTCTTCAGCTCCTGGCTGTTCGTGCGACCCGAGGTTCTAGCGCTCATATACGTTGTGTTCGCTCTGCCCTTCATGTACCGGGCGCTCGACGCGGGGTTGCGAGCAATCGACCTCAAGACACTGACGGAAGCCGCCGAGAGCCTCGGCGCGTCGCTTCCGAGGACTCTCCTGCGAGTGATCCTCCCGAACCTGCGCGCTGCCATCATCGGCGGCTCGCTGCTCACCGTGGCGATCGCGATGGGCGAGTTCACAGTCGCGAGCCTGATGGGGTTCACGACCTTTGCCGTGTACACGTACCAAATCGGTGTCAGCACAGCCTACGAGGGAGTGGCGCTCTCCTTCATCAGCTTCCTCTTCGTCTGGGGTGCCATGCTCGCCCTGTACCTAATCGGCCGTGGCGGCCGCACCGCGGCCGCTGTCGCCATTACGGACTAAGAAAGGGTCGTCATCATGGCAACCGTCGAGCTCCGTGGTCTTCGTCGAACCTTTGGCAATGTCGTTGCGCTCGACCGCCTCGATCTCGAGGTCAAGTCGGGCGAGTTCGTGTCGCTGCTCGGCCCGAGCGGTTGCGGCAAGACGACGGCGCTGCGGATCGTCGCCGGCTTCGAGTGGCCCGACTCGGGCGACGTGCTCGTCGGCGGCCAGGACGTGCTCGGCAAGCCTGCCAACAAGCGCAACATGGGCATGGTCTTCCAGGCCTACAGCCTGTTCCCGAACATGACCGCGCAACAGAACGTCGAGTTCGGCCTTCGTGTCCGCAAGGAGAGCAGCAGCGCGCGGGCAAAGCGAGCCCGGGAGCTCCTCGAGCTCGTCGGTCTCGGCAGCGCGACGAACCGGTATCCCCGTCAGCTGTCAGGTGGCCAACAGCAGCGGGTGGCTCTCGCCCGGTCGATCGCGATCCAACCAAGCGTTCTTCTACTCGACGAACCTCTGTCGGCCCTCGACGCGAAAGTGCGAGTGCAGCTTCGTGAAGAAGTCCGTCGGATCCAGCTTGAGCTCGGCATCACGACCCTGTACGTGACTCACGACCAGGAAGAGGCCCTCTCGATCTCGGACCGGGTCGCTGTGATGTCCGAGGGGCGGGTCGAGCAGCTCGGGACCCCGGCCCAGATCTACAGCGGACCGCGCACGGCCTTCGTGGCCAACTTCGTCGGGACTATGAACAAACTGGAGGCCACGGTCGTATCGGCCCTCGAGAGGACCGTCCGCTTCGGGCCGCTCTTGTTGAGCGTCCCTGACTCGTCGTTCAACCATCCCGTCGGCGATACCGTCGAGCTCTTCTTGCGCCCAGAGGACATCAGCCTCGAGATGGTCTCGAACGGGGGCAGGCCCGCCGAGGGCCTCCTCGAGGGACGGGTCACGAGCCTCACGTTCCTCGGGCCTGTGACACGGGTCGGAGTAGCGACCGACGCCGGGCCCTTGTTGGCGGACGTCTCGAGTGCGGTAGCTCTCAACCTGTCAGCCGATACCTTGGTCGGGGTCAAACTGGATTCCACCTCACTGCGCTCGATCACCCTCTAGCGCCGGGCGAAGCCCCGAGGACCGGACGAGTCGTCCAGTTCGCAGGCCGTGCCAAGCGGCACATATGCCGGTTGCGCAGCTTGCTAGCGTCCATCCGTGATCGTCGCAGACCGCCTGACTATCGAGGCACCTGAGCACGAAGGGCGCCCGTCGCGGCCGGGCGCCCGATTGGCCCTGTTCGCCGAGTCCGTCGCTGTCGCCCTCTCGCCGCTGATCGGCTTCTTCGTGCTGAGGATGCGCGCCATGTCGCCGGTCGAGCTGCCCGACCCGAGCATGCACACGATCTACATCGTCGACCCGAGCCAGATGTTCGCCCGCTACGCCGCCGCCTTCGCCACGACGGCCCGCATGCGCGAAGGGGCCCAGGCGGGCTTCCTGGTGCTCGCCCGCCTCGCTTATCTCGCCTTCGGCGCCTTGCCTGGCTTTTTCGCCACTCGTTATCTCTTCGCCCTCGTCGCCGTCGTGCCTGTATATGTCCTCCTGCGGCGTCTCTACGGCATCCCGGCCGGCGTGCTCGCGATCGTCGTCCTGTTGAGCTGTCCCGTGGTCATCACCGCCTGGGGCACCGACTACCCCGACTGCGCCGTGGTCTCCTACGTGGTAGGCGCAGTCGCCTGCCTCGCCATGCCAGGCCGGGCGCGCATGCGCCCCGTCTGGCTCAGTGCGGCAGGTGTGCTCTTGACGTTGGGGGTCTGGTCCCACGGCATGGGCGTCGTGCTCGCGACCACAACGGTCGTCTCCTACGGGGCCGTGCGCCTCGTGCGGGCGCGCCGGCAGCTCTGGCGAGACGTCGCCTTGCTGGGCGCGGTGGCGGTCGTGACGACGCTCGTGCTGATGGTCGCGTCGCGACTCGTCCTCGGCCAGCTCAATTTCATCGCACCGACGATCGCCGGGGCCGCCTTTTTGAACCACCCTGACCAGGTACGAGAATGGCACTCGTCCACTTGGCGATGGGCACCGTATGATCCCTACCTGCTCGTCCCGCCCTCTGTCGTCGTCGCCTTCGCGCTGAGCTTCGCGCGCCGGTTCCACCGCGTCCCAAGCCCGCAGCTCTTCGTAGGACTCGTCTGTGCCGCCCAGCTCGCCGTCTTTGCATTTCTGCAGTTCGCCTACCACGTCCAGACACTTGAGATGCACTACTTCTCCTCCACCATCTGGGGGGTGGTATGCCTCGCCCTCGCGCTCACACTGGCCGAGATCGTCCGTCCGCTCACCGACAGGCCCCTATCGCGTTGGCTCCCGGCTATTGCCGTCTTGGCCGTCCCGCTCGCCTACGAGGCCGACCCCCACGTCCCGGCCTTCGTCTGGCTGCCTGGCGGGGTCGCCCTGGCAGCAGTCCCGGCTCTCGTCGCGGCCGTCATGTGGGCCTGGAACCGGAGGGGAACGGCTCATTCCGGGCGCGGTGGCGCGCTCGGGGTCGCCATGGCGTTCGCCACAGTCGCCATCGCGGGATCGCTCTTGGTGCTCACCGTCGCTCCGAGCCTTCCGTTGCCGCACTTCCGCGGGCTGGCAGGGGCTCTGGACCCCGCGACGGACTACGCCAGCGCCCTCGGCGGCAATGCCACCGCCCTTATCGACTGGTACGAGGTAAGCGCCTCCCTACCGGCATTCGTTGGCGATCCCACCTACAAGGGCGAACAGCTGATGATGTGGGCGCCTCCGGCTGAGGTAGGCGCCCTCATCGAGCCGATAGGCATGTTCCACGCCGGCTTCAACTTGCTCTCGGGCTTCCCGGTTCTCTCTGCTGCGGCCGCGACCGAGCTCGCCAGAAGGCACCCGGCCGAGATCCTGCTGGTCGGGAACACCGCGGCCGGCTTTCAGACCGCCCTTGTCGCGCTCGACACCTACGAGCCGGTCGTCGTCCGAAAGGCGGTGCTACGACACGGAACGGCCGTGCTTCACGCCTGGCTGATCGTCGTCCAGCTCTTCGCGCCCCGAGGCACCTGAGACGAACCGAGCTGCCCGAGAGCCCCGCGGCGGGGCCCTGCCCTGGGACGCCGAGTCCCTCGTTGGCAAAGCGCTGGCTCAGATGCACCCGTCGGTAGCCGGGTCTGCCTGGCCGGCGAAGTAGCGCTCCAGCACCTGGGTGAAGAGAGCCTCATCGGGTGCTGCACGCAGGAACAATGTCATCGACGAGCGCAGCTTCAGGGCATCGAGCCGGCCAAAGATCTCCTCCGCCGTCGTGCCCTCGAGCTCGAGCAGGGTGCCCGCACAGCTCGCGAGGCGAGGGCCGAGAACCGGGTGGCGAAGATAGGCCCGGGCCTCCTCGAGCGACGAGACGGCGAAGTACCTCGAAGTCGGGCTCGAGCCGAGGCCGGCTATCTGGGGGAAGACGAACCAGATCCAATGGCCGGTCTTGCGGCCCGCTCGCAGCTCGCCCAGAGCCGAGTCATAAGCGCCGCCCTTCTCCTGGGCGGAGACGAAACGCTCGAGGTCGTAGGGATCATCGCTCGTCACAGTCGTGACTTTACGGATCGTCCCCCACACCGGCCACCTATTCGGGCTTTGCGAGCTGGCCCGCCGACGGGCATCTAGGGCGCCTGTTCCTCCAAGAGCACGTCGAAGCCGTTTGGCGAGCGAACCTTCACGACCCGTAGGTCCAGTCCGGACGCGGCCGTTCGACTATCACCTCGAAATCGAGCTTCGCCTGCCCGCAGATCGCGATCACCGATTCCTCACGCCGAGCTGCCAGGTCACCGCCGCTGAAGCGGGATCGCTGCCGATGTCCCGGGTTAGTCCGAACTCGACCCGGTCGTTGCCGACGGCGATGAAACCCGGGTCCTCGTCACTCTCGCAGGTCGTCTCGAGCCCGAACAGCTCGTAGAAACGGCGCTCCTGTGCCGGGTCCTTCACGTGCAGGATCGACACGAGCTTGCTTATGAGAGGTGGCATGAGTACTGCTTCAGGTGCCCCGGAAGATGGGCTGGCGCTTCTCGGCGAAGGCATTGAGGCCCTCGAGGTAGTCGCTGCTGTCGTAGGCCTCGCGCCGCAGGCCCTGGATGCGCTCGTACACCTGGGCCGCAATCGGCTGGTAGTCGTTGAGAACGCGGAGCTGCTCTTTGATGACGGTGATAGCAAGCGGTGACTTCGAGGCCATCTTCGTGGCCAGCTGCAGCGTGAAGCTCTCGAGCTCGGCCACTTCCACCAGGTGGTTCACAACGAGCCACTCCTTGGCTTTGTGGGCATCGACGGGCTCGGCGGTGAAGAACATCTCTTTGATGAGGTTGATCGGAAGACGGCCGAGGAAGTGGAGCAGGCCGGTCGTGTTGTACGGCAGCCCGAGGTTCGCCGGGGTGATCGCGAAGCTCGCCGTCTCGTCCGCGACAACCATGTCGCAGCTGAGGACGAGGTCGAAGGCACCGCCCCAGACAGACCCGTGCACCATGGCGACGATCGGGGCCGGGAAGATGCGGATGGCACGCAGCATCTCCTCGAGAGGATCGTTGTAGGCAAGCGGATCACGCCGGCCCCGCGGAAGCTCGGTGATGTCGCGACCCCCGGACCACACGCTCATCCCTTCCGCGGCGCGCAGGACGACAGCACGGCAGTTCTGGGCCTGCAGGCTCTCGAGGGCAGAGACGATTCCGGTGGCCAGTTTGGCGCTGATGGCATTGCGACGACGCCGGTCCCCGAGGGTGATCACGCCGACCTTTCCGATGACCTCGGTCACGAGGTTGCCGTCGACAACGGCCTGAGCCGTAACGGGTGCCTCGGCGCCTAGATGGGCTGAAGGCTGCACCCCCGCGGTGCGGCTCGCACCGGCGAGGGCGACATAGGTACGGGCAAGGGCGTCCCTCCCAGCTCCGAGGGCGGCGCTCAGCAACTCGAGCGCCTCCACGCGCTGCTCGCCGGAGAGAGTGTCGGCCAGCTCGCGCCAGAGCACTTCCTCCAAGACGTTGAACTCCCCTTGGACCTCTCCGATGTCGGAGCCGGCTGCGAAGCGATCGGCCGCGATCTGGTGCGACGAGGCGACTATCGGCTCCGCGTCGCCGTCGCGCGCACAGCGGACCACGAGCTGGAACAGGTCCTGCAGGTGGCGACGGCTTTCGGTGCTGGTCGCCTTGTAGCGAGAATGGCGTTGCTCCAGCTCGGCAACCGCCTCGTCCACAACACGATCTTGCGCGTCGGCGAGGATTTCTGACGTTTCCAAGACGGTTACCTCCTGTCAGCCAGAAGTTTAGGACCTCGCTAAAAACAGGCGGAACTCGAGGCTCGAGGCAACAGCTGGCAGACGCTCGCTCCTCTTTCACCCAGCCGAGCAGACCTGGACGTGCTTGAGAGCCAGGATGTGGGCGACGGCGCCGACGAGTTGGCTGCGTGCGAGCTTGCCCGAGCCCACGGCGGAGACCACGGCGGAGACAATCTGGTCCGTGAGCGTTGGTACTGCTGAGGCATCGGCGTCGAATAGCACCATGTCCGCGCCTGCCTCCAGTGCCGCCACGCTGGCCGCAGGCACCGAGTAGCCGATGTCGCTCAGCGATATGGCCGAAAGCGAGTCGGTGATGACGAGGCCCTGGAAACCGAGCTGATCGCGCAGGAGCCCAGTGATCACATTCTCCGAGATGCTCGCGGGAAGCTTCGTCAGCCCGGGGACGGACGCGTTCGCGATCATCACGGCGGGGAGCCGCGCGGCGACGGCACCCTCGAACGGGACGAGGCCGACCTTCTGCAGAGTGCTCCAAGGCGGGGTGGCCGCCGACATAACGTCGGTGTTGCCCGTAGCGCCACCGAGCCCTGGGAAGTGTTTGACGACCGGGATGATCCCGCCGGCCTCGAGGCCAGCCGCAAAAGCGAGCCCGTCGGTGGCCGTGACCTTCTCGTCGTCGCTGAACGAGCGGGTGCCGTCCGGGTCCTGGTCGTTCGGCCCTTGGCCACCGTCCACGTCGAGAACGGGGGCAAGGTTCATCGTGACGCCCGACGCCCGCATCCGCAGGGCGAGATTCGTGGCCACCTGGCGAATCTGCGCCGGGGTCATTGTGGCGCCCATCTGGCGCGCCGAGGGGATCGACCCGACGAGGTTGGCCATGCGCTGGACGACGCCTCCCTCCTCGTCGGTCATCACGAACGGCGTTATGCCACCGGGCGCCGAGGCTGCGAGGCCACCCAGCGCCGAAGCAAGGTCCGAGGGGGCCGAGCTCCCGAACAGGATCACCCCGCCCACGCCTGCGGCCACCTGGGCGCCGACCGAGGCGACTTCGGTCTCGTCGACGGGGACGACGATGGTCTGCTCGGCGAGGCGCCCCAGGCTCCAGGTGGCAAGGTCACCAGCACTCGGGCAGGACGCGGTCGTCGTCGTCTCCTGCGTTGTCGTGGTCACCGGCAAGGACGTAGTCGTAGTTGTCGTCGACGCTCTGGTCGTCGTCGGGGAGGTCGTGGTGGTCACAGGTACCGTGGTCGTGCTGGGGCTCCCGCATGCGGCGGGCACGCATGCCACAAGGGCGAGCGCGAACACTCCTGTCGCCCGGCCAGAACGCCGTTTAGCGTTCTGCGGCCGGGCTCGAGTCGCAAAACGGTGTCTGGGCACGGGCCCATCCTCCCGCGAAAGCCGGCCCGGCTGGGCTCTAGCGCCGGGGCGCGGCACCGTGTCTCAGGCTTCGGCGCCGCCCGGCTTGGCGCCGCCCGCCCAGGCGATCACGCTCCCGCGGACCGACAGCGTGATCCGGGCGCCCTCTGCGGGCAGGCTCGCGGCGTCCGAGGTCCGGACGACGATCGTCTCTGACTCGTCCCAGTCCGGACGCAGCCTTATCACCGCGTCGTGGCCATAGAACTCGGCGCTGAGCACCCGGGCGGTAGGGCGTCCGGCGATGAGCTCTTCCGAGAGCACTATCTGCTCGCCACGCACGAGGACGAGCATCGGGTCACCGATTGCCGGCGCGCCAGAGCTTGCCGGGCTCTTCTCGAAACTGAGGACGCCGAGCGCGGTCTCGACGCCTGAGGCATGGGCTCTCCCGCTCAAAAAGTTCGTCTCGCCGAGGCCGCGGGCCAGCTCGGGGGTTGCGGGCCGGGCGTAGAGCTCCTGGGGTGTGTCGTACTGGGCGATCTGCCCGTCGCGCAGCACCGCGACCCGGTCGGCGAGCGAAAGGGCCTCGTCCTGGTCGTGGGTGACGAGCAGAGCAGTCGCGCCCGTCTCTTTCAGCACGCGCCGGACGTCTTGGCGAATGGTGGCCCGCAGGCTCGCGTCGAGAGAAGCGAATGGCTCGTCCAACAAGACGAGCGAGGGTCCGATGGCGAGCGCCCTGGCGAGGGCAACGCGCTGCTGCTGGCCGCCGGAGAGCTGGTGGGGGTAACGCCGCTCGAGGCCACCGAGGCCGACCATCTCGAGAAGCTCAGCGACCTTGGTCCCCCCGCGCTTTGGGCGCGCCAAGCCGAAACCGACGTTCTGCACCACCGAGAGATGCGGGAACAGGCTCCCGTCTTGGGGCACGAAGCCGACCCGGCGGCGGTCGGTGCTCACGTAGCGGTCAGGGCCGTCGACAACCACCTCGCCGACCCTCACCGAACCTCGATCCGCGCGCTCGAAGCCAGCGATGACCCGCAACAGCGTCGTCTTCCCGCTCCCAGAAGGCCCGAGGATGGAGGTGAACGACCCGGCGACGACAGCGATGTCGAGGCCGCGCAGCACGGGCTGGGCGCCGTAGGACTTGTAAACCCCGGCGAGCTCGAGATCGGTCACGTCACGACCACCGGCGCCTGTGCCCTCCCACGACGGGGGAGGCGGTCGAAGAAGCGACCGAGGACGTAGCTCGGGATGGCCGCGATCGCGATGATCACGAGCGCGAACGGGGCGGCCTGGCCGTAGGAGAGGTTCTGCTGATAGGCCCAGAACTGGGTCGCGAGGGTCTCGGCGTTGGTCGGGATCAGGATCAGCGTGGCAGTGAGCTCGGTCACCGCGGACAAAAAGACTAGGCAGAACGCGGCCCCTATGCCGGGCGCGACGAGCGGCAGCGTCACGCGGACCAGGGCTCGCAAACGGTGCACGCCCAAAGACGCCGCCACCTCCTCCAAGGAGATCGGGGACTGCGCCACCGACGCCCGCACGCAGACCAGGGCGAGGGGGAAGAACATGATCGCGTAGCCGAGGACCAGCAACGGCGCCGTCTGATAGCCGAAGCTGTTGGCGTAATGAGTGGAGAAGTACGAGAGGGCAAGCGCGATCACGAGGCCGGGGATGGCGAGGACGAGGAAAGTCGTCCGCTCCAGGACCATGTGCACGCGACCTGGATGGCGGACGACGAGAAGGGCGACCGGCACGGCCATCAGTGTCGCCACGAACGCCGCCGACAAGCTGTAGCCCACGGTGTGGAGCGTCGCGGAACCGAGCGAGGCGCCGATTATGTCGTGTGCCCCGCCCTCGAAGATCCAGTAGATGCATGAGCCGATGGGCACTCCGAGGGCGGCGAGGACGAGCAGCGCGTAAGCGCACAGCACCGGGGGGCGCCACCGGCCGAGACGCTTGCGTACGAGCACCCGCTGGGCGCCCGAGCCGACCCGGCTCACCCTGCCACCCCCGTGCGAGGCGCTCTCGCCGGCGAGGACGACGAAACTCAACAGCACGAGCACCAAAGAGAGCGCACAGGCGGTCGAAAAGGCGAGACCGACGTTGAACTCCGTGAAGATCTCGGTCGTGAACGTCTGGAACCCGAGTATCTCGAAGGCACCGTACTCGGCGAGGATGACGAGCGCCACGAGCAGGCACCCACCGAGGATCGCCCGGCGAGCCTGGCCGAGGGTGACCCGGAAGAAAGTGGACAGCCCGCTCGCGCCCAGGCTGCGGGCGATCTCCTCTTGGCCTGGGTCGCCACCGCGAAGGCTCGCCGCCACCGGCAGGTAGACAAGCGGGTAGACCGCAAGGGTCATGACGAGCACGGCTCCCTTAAAGCCTTGCACCCACGTCGAGAGCGAGAACCAGCCGAAGCTCACGACGAAGTCGGGTATGGCGAAAGGGACGACGACGAGCACGGCCCAGATGCGCCGGCCGGGCAGGTCCGTGCGCTCGACTCCGTAGGCGGCAAGGGTCCCGATCACCGCGCAGAGCGCGGTGACGACGACGGTGAGCCGGACGGTGTTCCAAAGCAGGCTGGCCGTGAGCGAGCGCCAGATGAGGTGCCAGACGTTAGACGCGCCCGCCCCGGCTGCCTCGGTGAGCAGGAAGGCGAGCGGCACCGCCAAGACGCCGACTACGAGGAGGCTTGCGCCGAGCAGGACCACCGGCCGCCTGGGGCGCCGCGGGGCGACGACGGGGCCGTCTCCGGCATCGACCGGACGGAGCGGGAGGGCAGCCGGCCGAGGGGGCGAGACAGTCATGACGGCGCCGTCATCGTAGGCGGGCCCTTGGGCTTGCCGACCTCACAACAGCTGCACCTCGCGCAGGAGCTCGATCGCGGCGGCGCCCGTGCCGAGCTGTGCGATGTCGATCGGGTTCGGCTTCAGCTCGGCAAAGGGCGTCTCGGGCTGTGCGGTCTTGACGCCGGAGGCGATCGGGTACTCGAAGCTGATCGAGTGGGCGATGATCTCCTGGCCCCTCTTGGAGACGAGAAAGGCCAGGAACCTCTGCGCAGCGGCCTGGTGCCTGGATGACTTCAAGATCCCGGCGCCCGAGACGTCGATTACATAGCCCGGGTCTCCGGGCGCGAAATAGGCGATCTTGGAACGGATGTTGGAGGCGCCGATCTCGGCCCGCATCCGGTACCAGTAGTACTGGTTGACCACCCCGAAAGCGACGATGCCTCGGTTCACCGCGGCCGAGATCCCCTCGTTGTCGGCATAGAGGTGGCTGCCCGCGTTCGTCCTGATGCCTATCAACCAGCTGAGGGCCCGGGTCCTCCCGTAGGTGCGCAGCACCGAGGTGACTATGGGCTGGAAGTCGGTCTCACCGGCAGCGAAGGCGAGCTTGCCCCTATAACGCGGGTCGGCCAGCCCGAGGACATGGGTGGGAAGGGCGCTTATCGCGATCAGGCTCGGGTTGTAGATGAGGACGCTCACACGAGCCGAGACGCCGACCCAGTCGCCCTGCGGGGAGTTGTACTCGCTCGGGGTGCGCGCCAGTGTTGCTCTCGCTACCGGTGAGAGGAGCTTCTTCTGCTCGAGGAGCTCGAGCGCGGGCGAGTTCTCCGTAAAGACCACGTCCGCCGGGGATCGCGAGCCCTCGGCGAGTATCTCCTGGTCGAAGATGTCCTCGTCGTTGTTCCGGACCGCGACTCGTATGCCGGTCTCCGCCTCGAACGCGGCGACGAGGGCGTCGGTCGTCTCGATGTGCTGGCCGTTGTAGAGCGTGATCGTGGCCACCTGTCCCGGCCCGTCGGACGGCAGCACCGTCGCACAAGCGGCGAGGCACAGCGACAAAACGGCGACCGGCGCGAGCCTGAGCAGGCGGCTCATCGCCAGAGGCGCTCTGGCGCGAGCGCGCGGCCGCGAGACCCCGCTCGGGCAGAGCATTGCGTCACTGACATTCCTCGTTGATCCGGGCTCCCCCATACGTCAGGCCAGCTCGGAGATATTACCGGGCGCACTCCGGCGACAGCCGCAGGACCTCCGCTCGGAGGTCCTCAGCCGGTACGCCAGAGGACCTCGCCATCTCGTCGTCCAGCGGTGGCGTGAAGACCGGCACGGTCCGCTACCACGGCGGAGGCGTGGTGGCAGGCGTCGATGTGGGCGCACACCTCCGCGATGCCCCGCTCCCGAAGCCAACCGACGAGCGCACGGGCCGCCTCGCTCGCGAAGCCCTGCTTGTGCCATCTCGTGCCTATCACCCACGACACCTCGGCAACGGCCTGGCCCGAAGCTGTCGTCACGAGCGTCGCCTGCAGGGTCCCTATCGCGACGGTGTCGCTCGCGCGACGGACGATCCAGTTGAGCCACGTCTCGTGGGTCCGCTCCGGCCGGGCGAGGAAGTGCTCGTAGCGCGAGCGCAGCTCCTTGAGGCTCGGAGGGACGCCGCCGATGAACTCATACAGGCCCTCGTCATCGAGCACGCTCACCATCTCTTCGGCATCCTCGAGCCTCAAGACGCTGAGCACGAGCCGTCCGGTGACGATCCTCTCGGCGGCGATAGGCGGGGTGGCCCGACCGGGCTGACGATGGCTAGCTGCCGCAGTAGGCGTCTGCCGCCGAGAGCGCCTCGTCCAAGATCGCGATCCCCTCGCGGACCTCGGTTTCGCTCACGTTGCAGGGAGGCACCGCGTGCAGTCGGTTGAACTGCATGAACGGGATCACTCCGCCCGCCTTGCAAGCCGCCATGAGGTCGGTCATGGCCGGGCTCGTGCCCCCGTAAGGGGCGATCGGCTCACGCGTCTCCTTGTCCTTGACGAGCTCGAGCGCCCAGAACACCCCGAGGCCCCGCGCCTCCCCGACACAAGGGTGCTTACCGGCGAGCTCGTGCAGGCCCGGGCCGAGCACGTTCTCACCGATCCATGCCGCGTTCTCGACGATCCCCTCTTCCTTCATGGTGCCGATCGTGGCGACTGCGGCCGCGCACGCAAGCGGATGGCCGGAATAGGTGTGGCCTCCCGCGTAGACGCGCTCATCGAAGCTCGCCGCGATCTGCTCGGAGATAATCACCCCACCGAGAGGGACGTAGCCGGAGTTCACGCCCTTCGCGAATGTCACGAGGTCGGGGACGACGCCGTAGTTCTCGAACGCGAACCACTTCCCTGTCCGGCCGAACCCGGCCATGACCTCGTCGGTGATGAAGACGATGCCGTGACGGTCACAGATCTCGCGCACGCCGGCGAGATATCCGGGCGGTGGCGGCATGATGCCTGCGGTACCGGGGACGGTCTCGAGCATTATCGCCGCGATCGTCGACGGGCCCTCGAAGGACACGACCTGGTCGAGGTGCTCGAGGGCGCGCCGGGACTCCTCCTCCTCGTTCGAGGAGTGGAAGGGCGAGCGGTAGAGGAACGGGCCGAAAAAGTGCACCGTCGCGGTGCTCCCGTAGTCGTTCGGCCAGCGCCTCGGCTCGCCGGTCAGGTTTGTGGCCGTCGTCGTGCTCCCGTGGTAGGAGCGGTAGGTGGAGAGCAGCTTGATGCGGCCCGTGTGGAGCCTCGCGAGGCGGGCGGCGTGCTCGACGGCCTCCGAGCCGTCGCAGGTGAAAAGCACCTGGTTGAGTCCCTCGGGGGCGAGCTCGCAAATAAGGCGGGCCGCCTCGTTGCGGGTCGCGTTGGCGTGCAGGGGGCTAATCGTGCAGAGCCGGTCAGCCTGGGCCTTGATGGCTGCGACCACCTTGGGGTGCTGGTGGCCGATGTTGGTGTTGACGAGCTGGGAGGAGAAGTCCAGATAGCGCTTGCCGGCGTCGTCGAATAAGTAGGAGCCTTCGGCCCCGGCGATGAGCATCGGCTTTATGACCGCCTGGGCCGACCAGGAGTAGAACACGTGCGAGTCGTCGGCGTTGTACCAAGGCGCGCTCTCTTTTACAGAGCGGGTCTGGGTCTGGGTCATTGTGCTCCTCGTTTCCTCTCAGAATGGCTTCCACGCCGCGACGTAAGGCGCTGGCGGACCTGACAAGACTACGTCAGCACTCACGGCGGCCTGGCCCGCGCTCATCTGTGTTGCAGAATCGGGATGTCGACTCGACGTCGAGCCTGATCCTGATCTGTGGGATGCCTGGAGCCGACAAGTCCACCCTTGCCCGAAACCTCGCCGGCGGTCGATCCTTCCACGAAGGGCT
>JBEKMZ010000057.1:0-23109 GCA_049523315.1 Acidimicrobiales bacterium
GCTCCTCCAGCCGGAACAGTTCGCGGCACGTAAGCGTCAAAAGACGACACGGGGGAGGTGATCAGAGAGCAGGATCGAAGGAAGGTCGCCGCGATTCCATCCACAGGTATTGACTATTTCTCGGCATGTCGGGCACGCCGACCTTCTCCGGGAGTCAGTGGACGGGCTGACAGGCGAGGATCCGCCTCACTGACGTCACTCCGCAAGCGCGTGACCCGGCGACTATTCGCCGTCGAACTCGGAGGTGCCGACTCTAAGAGGTGAGGTCCCGATGCAGACCGGATTGGAGCGACTGCACCACGAATCGGGGCCGAGGTTAGCCCGCAAACGTCCGATTGTGTCACCTTGCGCCTCTCTCAGGTACCAGGCAGTCGAGGGACTCGAGCCACAACGTCGCGAGAACTATTACGGGGATTTGCGTCTCCGGGCCGAGGCGAGCGTGAACTGCTCAGGGCACAACGCGCCAGAGAAACTTTGTCTTCACCGAGGCGTGGCCGTCCGACACAGTGAGTGTCACGCGGAAGCTACCGGCCTGAGTGGGCGCACCGGTGACGAGAACAGGTCACTGAGTGAGGAAGAGGCCGGGCGGCAGATCCCTGGCCAGGTGACGGCGGACCGATCGGGCAGCTGAACAATTCGTAAGTCGATGTCCGGCGCAGGGGAAGATCGAGAGGTTGTTTCCGACAACTTCGTAGAGCACGGCCGTTTGGCGAAAAGGCAAGTCCCCGAGCCAGGGCCAACTGTGCCTCATTGACGCTTCTGTTGTCGGTGTAGATCAGGTCGCCGGGGTCGCCGAGCGAGTACACGACGACGGTTCCTTAGCCGACGCAAACACGTCGGTTTCTCGCTGACGAGACCTTCACGAAGAGTCGTGGCGCCACACAACACCGCACAGAACGCCGCAGTATCCCCGCAGGTCCTCGCCCATATCGAGGCTCGAGTCCACTGCAGTGCCCAAAATCGGTTGCCGGTCGAATTGCGTATCCCGAACGTCGCGCCCGTACGTGGATACTGGGCATTGCCAGAGGTTACGGACGAGGTGTATCAATCAACGGCATGAAGAAGAGCAGGTCCCCGAAGGGACGAGTCTCCCTCCCATGAGCCTTGACGATTGGCGCGGCGCGACCCTTTCCCGGATTCGCAAATGGATCGAACAGGCCGATCCGGGAGTAGTTGAGGAGAGGAAGTGGATAAAGCCGACAAATCCAGACGGTGTGGCTGTGTGGTCACATGACGGCATGATTTGCACGGGCGAGATCTACAAGAACCACGTGAAAGTCACCTTCGCCAGGGGCGCCTCCTTGAAGGACCCTTCACGCCTATTCAACGCCAGCCTCGAAGGCAACCTGCGCCGTGGGATCGATGTGCATGAGGGCGAGAAGATTGATGAAATGGCATTCAAAGCTCTCATTCGAGAGGCCGTGGCGATGAATGAGGCCTCGGTCCGCCGCAATTGAATCGAACGTAAACGATCAGCGTGGCCGTGGCGACCGCGTGCAGCCGCTGAGGCTTACTCGTGCACAGGCTCCAGGTCGAGGATGGCGAGGGTCTCGGGGTCCGCGAGTAGCTCGATGCCGACCACCCGGCCGCCGCGCACGGTGAAGCCGAACACCACCATGGGCCGACCGCCAACCGACACCACCGCTCCGGCCAGGCCGTCGACCAGGACGAGCCTGGCGGCTTTCGCCCCGCCGGCGAAGACTCGGGCGACAGCGTCGAAACCGCGCATTTCCTCGCTCAATGCCGGCGCGCCTGCACTCGCTCTGCCGGCGGCCATGTCGACGGCCACGGCGTCGGCCCGCAGGACTACCTCGGGGTCTAGCAGACGCAGCAAGGCGGCGAAGTCCCCCTCGCGCGAGGCGGCGAGGAACGCGGCGACCACCTCGCGCTGGGTAGCGGCGGACTCGTCGGGGACGGCCGGCTCCGACTGCACCCGCCGCCGGGCCCGGCTGGCCAGCTGGCGGGTGGCGACCGGAGTCCGACCCACGATGGGGGCGATCTCCTCGAACGGGACCGCGAACATGTCGTGCAGCACGAACGCCAGCCGCTCGGCCGGCGCCAGGGTGTCGAGCACTACCAGGAGTGCCAGGCCGACCGAGTCGGCGAGCAGTGCCTCGTCCTCAGGGGAGGACAGGGCCACTGGGTCGGGGGCCGCGTCTGGCCGGACCTCCCGCTTGGTGGCCCGGGCGCGCAGCATGTCCAGGCAGACCCGGGCCACCACAGTGGTCAGCCAGCCGCCGAGGTTGTCCACGGCGTCTGCGTCGGCGCGGCTGAGCCGCAGCCAGGCCTCCTGGACGGCGTCGTCGGCCTCGTGGCTAGACCCCAGCATCCGGAGCGCGACCGTCCGGAGGTGCTCCCTGTGGGTCTCGAAGCGCTGGGCGAGCAGGTCACGGTCGCTCACGGTCACATCCTCTGGTTCGCTGTCGTCATACACATAACGACACACTGCGGGTCGATGTGACCCACGACTTTAGGAGTGACTATGACCGGCTCTTCCACCCAGGGAATCAAGACCCTGCTTGTTCCCGTGTCCGACCTGGCGACGGCAAAGGCGGTGTACGCGTCTTTGGTCGGCGTGGAGCCCCAGACCGACGGGGAGTACTACGTCGGGTTCGACGCTGAGGGCCAGCACCTCGGGCTGCTACCGGGCGGCGGACCGCAGGGCTTGACCTCGCCGGTGGCTTACTGGCACGTGCCGGACATCGAGTCGAAGCTGGCCGAGGTGACCGCGGCGGGCGCCACGGTCAAGGACGCCGTCCAGGACGTCGGTGGTGGCCGCCTCGTGGCCTCCGTCACGGACCCCGATGGCAACGTCCTGGGGCTGATCCAGGACCGGTGAGTTCAGACCCCCGTCACCGAGCTCAGCCCCGATCCGACACCGAGCATCGGCTCACCCCTGGCATCGATGCCTGAACACAGTGCTTCGGCGGACGGCGCGCCGCATCTGTGCCGCTGTCCTTCGGCTGGGACTACGAGCAGAACGACAAGCCCACCTCCGCTCGTTCGAAACCAAGTCGAGTACTGCCACCGTCGACGTGCTCACTCCGCGCGAGATCGAGGTGCTCAAGCTCGTCGCGAAGGATTGTCGAATGGTGCGATAGCTGTCCGCCTCGTGGTCAGCGAAGAGACCGTAAAGACCCATGTCAGCCGCATCCTGACCAAGCTGGGTCTTCGTGACAGAACTCAGATCGTGGTGGCAGCCTACGAGTCTGGCCTCGTTGCCCCCAAAAGAGGTTCGAGTTCAATGGTTCGCGGGGCGGAGAAGACGATGGCTTATTAGGATCCGCCTAGCCGCTCGACTTGCCGCACTTCTGTAGTGCCTGTCGGTCTCGCCCCCGTCTGTTCGCCTCTCTTCCCCCGTGACCGGCGCGTGCTGCGCTCACTCCTTGTTGTTCGCACAAGTTCCCCTTCTCAGTCCACGCATCTCGCAGGCGCGGAGGTTCCCAAGGGGAACGACACCTTTCGACTTCGTCTTACCCGTAGAGGTCCAAGAGGCGTAGTTGGGCAGCATCCAAGCGAGACCGTATTACCGAGGCAAACCTCATGTTCAGTTCGTAGCCGAAGCGTGGGTCGGCCTCGGCCTTTGCGCGAAGGCTCACGGCGTCCACTGCGATTGCTCCGACTGGCTCAATAGCACGGGCGTCGAACTGCCAGCGATAGGGGGGGAACAGCCACGACCACCCGACCGCGGCTCCGGCCTCTATGGTCTCGATCACGAGTGGCGGGTGCCCCGAATCACGAACCTCGAGAGACACGCGGCCTCTCCGCAGCAGGTACAGCGTGTCTGCGACCTCGCCTTCGATCAGCAAGTATTCCCCGGGTTTCACGGCCACGTTGCGAGCGCAGCCCGTCACGAGGGCGGCCATGTCGCCCGGTAGCCCGGCGAGGAGCGGATGGTGTGCTACCAGAGCCGCAATTTCCTCGGGGGTGTGCGGGCTTTCTTCGGCAAGAGACTCGATCATCTGTGGCAGGTTCAACATAGTGACGTCCTCCTCTCGTGTTCTCGGGTAGCACGCCCGGCAGGCCGCGCTCTCCATGAAGCGTGCATCAAATGGCGGCTCTCCTGATCTCGAGTAACTCGATACCGGCGCCTTCTTCCAGGGGTGAAAGTGTGCCGCAGGACGGGCAGGCGACGAGGTGGCCAAACACGTCGTCGTAAGACACCGCCCACGTCACCTTGCACGCTGCGCACTCGCGGCGATCCACGACCTCCTCCACGACTAGGCGCGACCCTACGAGCGGTGTATCCAGCGTCAGCACTTCGTACGTCTGTTGCAGTGCCTCTCGCGAGAACGCCGGGCTCGCCTTGACGCGCACCTCAACGACGTCGTCGTGAGGGCCCGGATCGCGCTGAAGGCGTGCTATGACCGAGCTGATGGCCCAGTAGTCGTGCATAGCGTTGTGTCCCTTTCTCCTGCCGGGGCTTGCTGGGACGCCAAGAGCTCCACGCGCGCCCGTACGAGCCGCACGAGCGGGCCGACCGCCGCTGCCACGGGCTCGCTCAAGGGAGCCCCGAAGGTCGGAGGCTCGGCGACCTCGACGGCGAGCACGCTTGTTTTCGCCGGGAAGTTGAGTCCGAGCCGCTCAGCCACGGCAGCTAGCTCGGGTATGCCGGCATGGTGCAGGCTGGGCGCGACAACGCGGCCAAGGTCCTCGAACCCGAGGTCGAGGATCGTGCCCGGCGGGTTGACCCCGGTGCGGATCGAGTCAACGATTACGGCACGGTCGTACCCGGCGAAGATCTCGAGCAGCGCAAAACCCGAGGCCGCGCTCTCCACGACGTCGGCCGCCACGGTCAGCTCACCGCGCAGCGCACGCACTACCAAGACGCCGGCGGCATCGTCACCTGCGTATTCGTTGCCGAGACCGAGGACGAGCGTACGCAGTGTCAGCCTCGCTTGATCTCGCGGACAATCGTGCCGTCTGCGTCCCGGATCTCAATTATGAGCGGCATCTGGCCGGGCAGGCTGTGCGTCGCGCAGCCAAAGCACGGGTCGTAGGCGCGAAACGCCATCTCGATTCTGTTCATCATCCCGTCGTCGACCTCGCCATGGTGGATCAGCGATCGTGCGGCCTTGTCGACCGACAGCGCGATTCGCGCCGCGTTGTTCTGAGTGGCCACTATCAGGTTCGCCGTGGTTATGAGGCCGCGCTCGTCCGTGCGGTAGTGGTGGAATAGGGTCCCCCGTGGCGCTTCGACCACGCCTACGCCTTCGGTGGGGACGGTGGTCGGGAGGGTGCGAACATTCGTGTCGAGGATTTCTGGGTCGGCGGCGAGCTCGGACATTCGCTCTGCCGCGTGGACCAGCTCCACGATCCGGGCCCAGTGATTGGCGAGCGTGTAGTGCACAGGCTTGCCGCCAAGGGTGGCAACGAGCTCCTCGTAGGCTTCTTCGGCGCGAGGGGTCGACATCCCGTCCGAGGCGTTTAGCCGCGCCAAGGGAGCGACACTGTACACGCCGCTGTCGATCCCGTCTGTGAAGCCCTTCCAGCCGACGTCCTTTAAAAAGCAGAACTTCATGTAGGTCCAAGCCTCGACGTGCTCCGCGACGTGGTCGAGGTAGTCCCTCGGGGCGAACTTGAGCAGCTCTTTACCTTCGGGGTCGACTACTCGGAGCATGCCGTCGTAGAAGTTGACGTGGTTCGCCGCGTCGACGAGGCCCATCGCATAAGTGCGATGTGTATAGGCCTCAGAGGTCACGAGATCGACATACTCGGGGTTGCCGAGGACGATCTTGCGGAAGGCGTCTAGAGCGAACAGCCCGAACTCGACGGCGCGCGCCGCCGCGGCCACGGCCTGTTCCTGGAGGTCGGGCGTGAGAGCCCGCGAAACGCCGCCAGGAAGACCGAAGACGGGATGGATGGCCTTGCCGCCCACCGCGGCGACCAGATCGCGGAGCTGCTTGCGGACGCCGATTACCTCCTTGCCGATATCGAGCCCGACGGCGGCGATGACGCCCAGGATGTTCCGCTCCGGCTTCGGCGCGTCCGGCCCGACGATGAAGTCGGGCCCGCCGAGGAAGAAGAAGTGCAGCGCGTGGTCCTCGACCATGAAGGCTGAGTAGAGGAGTTCGCGGATTTTCTTTGCCGCCGGCGGCGGCTCGACGCGGTACAGGTCGTCGAGGGCCTTGGTCGCGGCCATGTGGTGGGCCATCGGGCAGACCCCGCAGATGCGCGAGGTAATCTGCGGCATATCCTCGGCTCGTCGGCCCTGGGCGAACTTCTCGAAGCCACGCAACTCTGGGATCTGGAGGTAGGCGCGCTCGACCTCGCCGTCGTCGTCGAGGAAGACGTGGATCCTCCCATGCCCCTCGAGTCGTGTCAGGGGATCGATCAGGATCTCACCAGTCATGGCACCGGCTCCTCGACTCGGGCGGCGACTCGGTGGTGCAACAGCGAAGCTGGCAGGCTGTAGCGGTAGAAGGTGCCGACCGGGTCGACGATCTCGGCGATGCGGGCGACGATCTCGTCCTCGCCGTCGACATCGAGAATGGAGGCGATGGCCGACAGCGCCTTCGCGCCGTAGTCGGCGACACCGCTAGTCGGTCCCATGCAACCGGTGCAGAGCATGTTGCCAACGATGCAGGCGGCGGCACAGCCCGCACGGGTGGCCGGACCAAGGCAGAGGAGACCTTGGGCGAGCAGGCAGAGTTCCTGGTCAATGTGCACCTGGTGTGGACGCCGGAAGGCATCCACCAAAAGCTTGTCGGGTTTGGTCGAAGCGCGCGGGCACTCCGAGCAGAGCGCCACGTCAGGTGCGAGCACGGTGCCCTTGTCGGGCAGTGATCCTTCGACGAGCGCTGTTACAGCCGAGGCGATCAGGCCCACGGGCGGCGGGCAGCCGGGGAGGTAGTAGTCGACGTCGATCACCTGGTCGAGTGTGCGCACGGAGGTGTCGAACGCGGGCAACCTCAGCACGCCCTCGGCGACGCGGGTCTCCTCGGTGGGCACGGCTCCCTCGTCATTCGCGAGGCTCGAGGCCTCGTGGTAGACGGCATCCAAGATCGCGTTGCGCTCGTACAGGTTCGCAAGGCCGGGGATGCCGCCCGACATCGCGCAGCTCCCGAACGCGACCACCGCGGCACACTTGCGGCGCAGAAGCTCGACCATCTCCTCTTGCTCGGAAGTGCGGACGGCGCCGTTTATGAACGCCGCCACCAGCTCTAGGTCTTCAAGTGCCTCCACGTTCGCACGCTTGAAATCCAGCGCGACGGGCCAGAAGACAACGTCCACGAGGCCGACGACCGCCAGCAGGTCCTCGCCGAGGTCGACGACGGCCTCCTCGCAGCCGCCACAAGAAGCGCACCAGTAGAAAGCGACCTTTGGCTTTGTCATTTTGCCTCCGCGGCTGCGACCTGCACTCTCGAGCGTGCTGGGCGCGCGAGTTGCAGCGGCCCGAGTCGGCGCAGCTGCTCGGTCATCTCGTTACAGACTCGTTGCACTTTGTCGCCCTCGGAGGCCGAGATCCACTCGAGGCGCAGCCGCTCGTCCTCTATGCCCATCTCGCGCAGGACCGCATGCAGGAGCTCGATGCGCCGAGCGGCCTTGTAGTTGCCTTCCTGGTAGTGGCAGTCACCCGGGTGGCAGCCGCCGACTAGAACCCCGTCGGCACCCCGGTGGAAGGCTTCGAGCACGAACTGCGGGTCGAGCCTGCCCGAACACATGAGGCGTATCGTCCGCACGTTCGGTGCGTACGTAAGCCGGGAGATGCCGGTCAAGTCTGCCGCCGTGTAGGTGCACCAGGTGCAGAAGAAGGCGACGATCTTCGGTTCGAAGCGCGCCTCAGGCACCCTGGAGCACCCCCTCGAGCTCGGCTAGAACCTGTTCGTCGGTGAACAGGTGCTGCTGCAGGGCGCCCGAGGGGCATGCGGCGACACATACACCGCACCCCTTGCAGAGCACCTCGTTGATCACCGTGATCCCCGCCTCGGCCTCGAACGACAGCGCGCTGAACGGGCAGAGAGCGAGGCACATGCGGCACCCGGAGCACTTCGCCGCGTCGATAAAGGCCGTGTTCGGCTCCAGCTCCACAGAGCCGCGATCGACCATCACCAACGCCTCTGCCGCCGACGCGCCGGCCTGTGCGACGGTGTCGGGGATGTCCTTCGGTCCCTGGCAGGCGCCGGCGAGGAAGACCCCGTCGGTGAAGGTCGACACCGGTGCGAGCTTGGGATGCCGTTCGGTGAAGAAGCCCTCCGCGCCGCACCCGATGTTAAAGAGCCGACGGACCTCATCCGCGTCGGACTGGGGCTCGAGGGCAACACCGAGCACCACCATGTCCACGGGCACGCGGCGCAACTCACCGAGCAGGGTGTCTTCGGCGCGGATGACGAGCTTGCCCTCTTCGCCGGGAGAGGTGGTCAAGTCGGTCACCTCGGCGACGCGGCCGCGGATGAAGTTCACGCCTTCGGCCATGACCTTCCCGTAGAACTCCTCGTAGGCCTTTCCGGCCGCGCGAATGTCGATGTAGAAGTTGAAGACCTCTGCTCCTGTGCGTTCTTTGATCAGGTGCGCCAGCTTCAGGGAGTACATGCAGCACACGCGCGAGCAGTAGGCGTTGTACCTGACGTCGCGCGAGCCGACGCAGTGGATGATCCCGACCGAGCGCGGGCGCATCCCGTTGCGCAGCACCATTTCCCCTTGGGTGGGACCGGAGGCATTGAGGAGGCGTTCGACCTCGAGACTGGTGTAGACGTTCGGGTACGTGCCGTACCCGTACTCGGGGATGCGCACGGGATCGAAGGTCGTGAACCCCGTGGCCAAGACGATCGTGCCAACCTGCACGTCGACCTCTCGCTCGCGCATCGTGAGGTCGATCGCGCCCGCCTCACAGACCGCGACGCAGACCCCGCATTCGGAGCAAGGGCCGCAGTCGAGGCACCGCTCGGCTCCGTAGATCGCCTCCTGCTCGGTGAGGGGCGGCTCGACTTCCTCGAAATCGTACGGCGCTGCGTCGAGCCGGGCAGTTGGGACCCGGGGATCGAGGTGCATTAGAGCCGGATGCTGTTTTGCCAGCACCTCTGTCTTGTGGACGATCGGCAGCTTCACGTCGAAACTTGCGCCGTCCATATCCACGCCGTTGAGCCAGCGGTCGATCATCGACGCAGCCCGCTCTCCCTGGCCAATGGCGTGCGCGATGTCAAGCGCGCCAGACACAACGTCGCCAGCAGCGAAGACGTAAGGAACATCAGTCTGGAGCGATCCGAGAGCGGTCTGGATCGTCCCGCTCGTCGTGGTCAGGAGCCCATGGGCGAGCATCGTCGCTTCAGGCTTCAGGCCAGCGGCGACGATCACCGTCTCGCAGGCGATCACCGTCTCGCTTCCGGGAACGGGCTCGGGGCGCCGCCGGCCGGAGGCGTCGGGCTCGCCGAGGGCCGTGCGAACACATCGCAGGCCGGTCACACGCCCGAACTCGTCGCCCAGGATCTCGAGGGGCGCGACCTGGAAGCTGAGCTGGACACCTTCGCGTTCGGCGGCGTGAACCTCCTCGGGGTACGCAGGCATCTCGTCGCGGCCGCGGCGATAAGCGACGATCGTCTCCGACGCGCCCAGCCGTCGAGCCGTTCGCGCAGCATCCATCGCAACGTTCCCGCCGCCCACGATGACGGTCCGGCGTCCTTTAAGGTCCCTCGCCTCACCGCACTTGACAGCCTCCAGGAACGCGAGGCCGGAGACGACGTCGCCCAGGTCCTCGCCCGGCACACCGAGGTCCGTCGAAACCGGCGCGCCGGTTGCCAGCAGGATCGCGTCGTAGCCTTCGCGCTTTAGCTGCTCAAGGTCCTCGACGCGCGTGTTGGTCGCGATCTCCACGCCAAGGTTCGTCACGTTCTCGATGTCCGCCTCGACGACCGTAGCGGGGAGCCGGTACTCGGGGATCGCCAAGCGCAACATTCCACCCGGCTCTGCAGCAGCCTCGAAGATCTTGACTCGATATCCGTGCCGAGCGAGTTGCCACGCGGCTGTCAGGCCCGCAGGTCCGGAGCCGATCACGGCCACTTGCTTGCCGTTGGCGGCCGCCTTTTCGACCGCCGAGCCCGCTCCGTTGCTGTAGTGGGCGTCGGCGATGAAGCGCTTCAGTCTCCGGATCGGCAGCGGGCCCTCTAGGCTGGCGCGCGTGCACTCGCCCTCGCATTGCGCGTAGCAGGCTCGCCCCAGGCTTCCGACCAACGGCGTCGTCTCGAGCACGAGATTGAAAGCCTTCTCGTACTCTCCATGCCGGATGAGCGATACGTAGCCGTGAGCCTTGATGCCTGCCGGGCAGGTGAAGGTGCACGGCGACGTGCCGGTGCGGTCGATAACGGGCACGCCAGGCACCGCTTGCGGGAAGGGCTTGTAGACGACGGAGCGGGTGCCGAGGCCGTGCTCAAACTGCGCGGGGATCTTGTCGAAGGTGCAGCTCTCGACACACAGATCACAGCCGTTGCAGATGTCCTCGTTGATGTAACGGGCCTTCCTGCGCACCTTGACCTTGAAGTCACCCACGTAGCCGGAGACCTCGCTCACCTCGCTGAAGGTGAGGAGCTCGATGTTGGGGTGCTGGCCGACTTGCACCATCTTCGGGGTGAGGATGCATGCGGCGCAGTCGAGCGTCGGGAAGGTCTTGTCGAACTTGGCCATCTGTCCGCCGATGCACGGCTCGCGCTCGACCAGGTACACGTGCTTGCCGGCCTCGGCGAGGGTGAGCGCGGCATGGATCCCAGCGATCCCGCCACCGACGACCATCACGTCGGGGTGGATTGGAGTACGACGCCGTTCCAGCTGCTCGTGCGCAGCGACGCGTCGTACCGCACCGGCGACAAGGGCCTTCGACTTCTCGGTCGCGTCTTCCCTGTCAGCAGTCACCCAGGCCACGAGCTCGCGGATACTCGCCATCTGGAAGTAGAACGGGCTGATCCCTCCGGCTGCCGTCGCCCGCCGGAACGTTGCCTCGTGCATTAGTGGCGAGCAAGCGGCGACAACGACCCGGTTCACCCGGCTCTCGCGGATGTCCTGCTGGATCAGGTCCTGGCCCGGGTCCGAGCACATGAACTTGTAGTCGCGGGCGACCGCGACATTCGGAAGCGTGGCGGCGAACGTCACGACGCGCTCGATGTCCACCTTGGAGGCGATGTTCAGGCCGCAGTGACAGATGTAGACCCCGATCTTCGGGGCCTCGGAAGGGTCATCACGCCGCGCCACTGAAGCCTCGCTTCACGCCGGAGATTTCAGGGATCCGCCAGTTGAGCATGCGCTGGATCCCGAGCGTCCGTCTGTTGATTCCCAAGGCGAGTCCGACGAGCTGAGTGAAATAGGCGACCGTGATTGCGACTTTGCCCAGCTTTCGAGACATCTGGCCTTGAAAAGCCTCCAGATTGAACTGGCAGAGGGGACAGACCGTCACGACTACATTCGCCCCCCGCTCGACAGCGTCGAGCAGGAGCGCGTGGCTGACCTGCAGGGTTACCTCGGGCAGGACACCGACCACCGGGCCGCCGCAATAACACGAGCCGCCACAGCAGCTGGTCCGCAGCGGCCAGTCGACGGGTTCAGCTCCGAGTGCCCGCACCAGCCGTTCGAGCGAGGTCGGTTCGCGCTGGTCGTCGAATGTCGCATAGGGGCGCACGAGAAGGCAGCCGTAATAGCAAGCAACGTGCAGCCCCTCGAGAGGCGCCTCCACGGCTCGAGCCAGTCTCTCAAGGCCGATGTCGTTCACGAGGACGTCGAGCGGGTGGCGAACCCGAGTTCGACCTTCACAGCTCAACCCCACCGCGTCCAGTGCGTGGCCGACCTGTCCACTAACGACGGCCTCGTTTGCCATGGCACGTTCGGCCTTCAACAAGGCCCGGTAACAGCCGGCGCACGGCGCGACCAGGTCGACGGGAGCCGCCCCGGGATGCACCTTCTCGGCGAGGGCGAGATTGCGCGCCGAGAGGGCGTAACCCTTGAGAGCGTCCATCGCCGGGTAAGCGGTCGCGCCGCAGCAGTTCCAATCGGTGAGCGTGTCGAGGTCCGCCCCGAGCCTCTGGAACACGGCCAGCAGTGACTCCTCGTACGGCTTGCCTGTCCCGCGGGCAGAGCAGCCCGGATAGTAGGCGTAGCTCATGCGGCTTCACCTACCTTCTCCTCAAGGGCCGCCAGCATCACCTGGATCTGGGCCGGTTCGGGCACCGATTCGCGCCTCAGGCTCATCCTGCCAGCCAACAGCAAGCGCAGCCCGAGCAGTGTGTGACGCAATAGCTGAGTAGGCCTCGTCCTGAGATAGAAGGACACTGAGATCAGCGATTCGGTGCTCCTGCCCCACTTGTCGACACTGCGGACGAACTGGCGCGCCATGACGGGAGTCGGGAACCGGCGAGGGTACGTTCCCTCACGCATCGCTGCCCGCTTTAGCGCATGGATCATTTCCGTAATGGGCACTTGGTGCGGGCAGGCAACGGTGCACGCGTAGCAGGACGTGCAGACCCATATGCTGCCGCTCGACAGGACGTCGCTCTGCCGTCCCGCCCGTATCATGGCGATCACTTGTCGCGGGTTGATCGACATGCAGCCCGCAACGGGACACACTGCGGCGCAAGTGCCGCACTGGTAGCACTCTCGCCACATCTCCTGCGCGATCATGCGCGCTTCCTCTTGCGCTGGAGGATTATGTGGCGACGCCTTATCAGCCAAGGTGGGCAAAGCGAACCACCTCTCCCTCGATAAAGGTGTGGACTTTTGTTGTTCCTGGCGTTAGGGCCGAAAGTCCCTAATCCGCGGCACAATCCGTGTTTCTGGGCTGTGGAGCGGAGATTTCATTCGGCAGTGCGTTGCCAGCGGTCACGAAAGGCTGGGGGCCGTCAGAACCATTGTGACAACCAGCTGTCAAATAGGGCCAAACGGCCCTACCGTAGGTGACGGCGAGGGGCGCAGCCTTGGCTCAGAGATGAGCTTGGGGACAGGGGGCGCTGTGACCCAGAACCCGCCACAGGTGATCGAGCCTCTCGTCGAAGGCTCGCGCACCACTGAAGATATCGCGACGCTGGTGGCAAACCACCAGCTTCTTGCAGGGCTGCCAGGCGACATGGTCGCGCTTGTGACGGGTTGCGCCCGAAACGTCGCCGTGAAACCAGGAGAGTTCTTGCTCGTCGAGGGCGAGGCGGCAGAAACCCTCTACCTGCTGCGCAGAGGCCGGGTGTCCCTAGAGGTGCGCTCTCCGGGGCGCAAGCCGCTTGTGATCGAGACCCTCGGGCCGGGCGACGGCGTCGGGTGGTCTTGGCTGTTTCCGCCTTATCGCTGGCAGTTCGACGCGCGCGCTATCGAACCGGTCGGCGCGATCGCTGTGGACGCTCCGTGTCTTCGCTCGAAGGCCGAGGCTGACCCAGTCTTCGGCTACCAGCTGATGAAGAGGTTCGCCTCGGTGATGGTGGCCCGCCTGCACGCCTCACAATCCTGCCTCTTGGGCATCCAAGGGAGGGAGAAGGTCACAAAGAGTATCCCGCACGATTACGCGTCTTGGATTTCTAAGCGATGGAGAGAGCCGTGAGAGGCGGTGGGCGAGTCGGCACCCGTCATCGCCGCTGCCCGGTAGGAGCTGATTAGATGCAAGTTGCCCTTTATGAGACCCTCATTTGTGGCTACACACGGAAGGTCGGACGATGATCACCGGAGGCGCTGAGGGCTCTCTCGAGGTCACTGATACGAGGACCGGGCGCAGCTACGAGTTGCCCATCCATGACGGTGCTGTCCGCGCCACAGACCTGCGCCAGATCAAGGTCTCCAACGACGACTTCGGGCTGATGTCGTACGACCCGGCATTCCTCAACACGGCCAGCTGTCGCAGTGCAATCACATTCATCGACGGTGACAAGGGAATTTTGCGGTACCGCGGGTACCCGATCGAGCAGCTAGCTGAGAGTTCTTCGTTCCTCCAGGTGGCGTACCTATTGCTGAATGGCGAGCTCCCAGACAAAGCGGAGGCGGAGGAATGGGTCGCGAAGATAGGCCGCCATAGTTTCGTGCACGAGAACGTGAAGAAGTTCGTCGACGGCTTTCACTACGACGCCCACCCGATGGGCATACTCGTGAGCACTGTCGCCGCCCTGTCCACGTTTTACCCCGACGCAAAGGCCATCTTCGACGAAGGCCGCCGCCACACCCAGATCGTGCGGCTGATCGCCAAAATGCCGACGCTAGCCGCCTTCGCTTACCGCCACGCGATGGGCCACCCGTACATGCACCCTGAAGCCGACCTGTCCTACGCAGGCAACTTCTTGAACATGATGCGGAACAGGACCGAGCTCAGATACCAGCCGGACCCGGTGCTGGAGCACGCGCTCGACGTCTTGTTCATACTCCACGCCGACCACGAGCAGAACTGCTCGGCCAATGTCATGCGGGCGGTCGGAAGCTCCCATTGCGACCCCTACTCGGCCGCCGCGGCCGCCGCGGCCGCCCTTTACGGACCGCTGCACGGTGGTGCTAACGAGCAGGTGCTCCGAATGCTGTCCGAGATCGGCTCGGTCGAGCACGTCTCAGAGTACGTGGCGCGGGTGAAGCGGGGCGAGCTCCTCCTCATGGGGTTCGGACACCGCGTGTACAAGAACTTCGACCCCAGGGCCACGATCATCAAGAAGATCGCCGACCAGGTCTTCGAAGTCACAGGGCGCAACCCGTTGCTCGACATTGCTCTGGAGCTTGAAAGAGTGGCGCTCAACGACGAGTACTTCGTGAGCCACAAGCTCTATCCCAACGTCGACTTCTACTCGGGCATCATCTACCAGGCTATGGGCTTCCCGGTCGAGATGTTCCCCGTCTTGTTCGCCATCGGCCGCACACCCGGCTGGCTGGCGCAGTGGGAGGAGGGCATCCTCGACCCGGAGCAGAAGATCTCCCGTCCCCGCCAGCTTTATGTCGGTGCCCCCGCACGAGATCTCGACATCGACGCGCATTAGGTGGTCATCGCTAAGCGAAACGCACCACAGCGCCTATTGAGTCCCCCGGGTGCGATTTGACGGACACATACTTTGATGTTTGGAGGTATGACGCCTTTCGTCGTGCCCGCGAACGTAGTTGGGGCTAGAACCGCCCAGTTGAGCGTCTGCGCAGTCTTCGCATGGGTACCGAATCGCTCCGTCGTGCGGGTTCGATCGAGGATCATTCGATGCTTGGACGAACGGACACGGAAACGCTCGCTGAACTGGCAGAACGTTGTGATCACGACAAGGGCGGAGGGAGTGGCGGAGGAGGTGGTGTGAGATGGTGGGACAACGTTTGAACCAGGACGCTTGGGATCAGGTAGGTAACTGATCAAGAACCTCCGGGTACCGAGCGACTCCCGAGTTGCGAGGTTCGGGGCACCAGGAGGTGAGTAGCTTAGGGGTTTTGCAAAACCCTCTCCGGATCAGGGCCATCGATTATTAACGTGAGCTTGCGATGCTGATCGGACTTAGAGCCACGAGAACGTCGACTCGGCGCGTCCTGGCGATGAGTTCTCGCCTCGCGCACGTTCTAACCGTCGTTCCTACCAACGTGCTGGCGAAGGCGGGAGCCGAAACCTGAGATCCAAAGACAAGGACACGACGAGTGAACTCCTCATCGACCTCATCACTTCACTAGTGGCTAGGTTGTTTCGCGACCTGAGGGCGTCCTGCGCTGAGGTCGCGGCCAGCTCGGCGCAGACCCGTCGTTTCACCGATCCCGAGCCTCGAACCGTCGAAGTCGCATCCCTCAACTTCCGCACCTGCCGCTGTGGCCTAATTCGCGCTCAGGAGCACGCGCGGCAGGGCCTACGAGCCCTCGGAAAGGAGCCGGGTCGCCACCTGGTCAGCTCGGCTATGCAGCAGTAGTTGTTCGCTCTCGTTGCCTGTCATCTTCGCGGCCTTGCGGAACGCGGCCTCGGCATCTGCGAAAAGACCGAGGCGCTCGAGCAAGTCGCCGCGCACCGAGAGCGCAAAGTGGTAGTTCGAAAGCGCCGGGTGCCCGGCTACCGCGTCGAGCACAGAGAGTCCGGCTTCCGGGCCGTAGGCCATGGAGACCGCGACCGCCCGATTGAGTTCGACAACTGGCGAGGGGGCGATCTCAGCTAACGCGTCGTAGAGAGCGGCAACGCGGATCCAGTCGGTCGCCTCCATTGACGGCGCCGTCGCGTGGCAAGCTGCGATTGCGGCTTGGAGGCCGTATGGCCCGAGGCCCCGACCAATACCCGATGCGCGTTCGAGCGCGGCAAGTCCACGCCGGATGAGCAGGCGGTCCCATCGGCTACGGTCCTGGTCGGCGAGCAGCACGGCATCGCCGTTCGGGCCGATGCGGGCACGCAGGCGTGAGGACTGAAGCTCCATCAGCGCGACGAGTCCGTGCACCTCCTCGACGTCGGGCAAGAGCTCGGCGAGCACACGTCCGAGCCGGAGGGCTTCACGGCACAGTGTCGGCTCGGTCCAGGCGGCCCCGCTCGACGCAACGTAGCCCTCGTTGAAGATCAGGTAGAGCACACCGAGCACCGAGTCGACTCTGGCCCGTAGCTCCGCGGCCGCAGGCAGGTCGAAGCCAATCCGGGCCGCGGCGAGAGAACGCTTTGCCCGCACAATGCGTTGTGCCACGGTCGTCTCGCGCTCAAAGGTGGCGTGAGCGACCTGCTCGGTCGACAGGCCGCCGAGCAATCTGAGGGTCAGGGTGACTCTGGCCTCGTTCGACAGCACCGGGTGACAGCAAGCGAACATGAGACGGAGCAGGTCCTCACCGGACTCGATGGCCCTCGACTCGAGCTCCTCGCTGGTCCGCGCCTCCGCCAGTTCGGCGTCTCGGAGCAGTATTCGATTTCGGGAATCCGCACGTGCCGAGCGGCGAAGACCGTCGATGAAGCGCCGCCGGCCGACCGTGACGAGCCAGGAGAACGGGCTCGCCGGCATGCCCGTGGTGGGCCACTGCTCGAGCGCGGCGACCAGCGCCTCGTGGGCGAGATCCTCAGCGGCGCCGAGATCGCCAGCAATGCGGCCGAGGGCGGCGATGACGCGTGCGGACTCCACGCGCCACACCGCCTCGATCGACCGCATTGGATCCTCGACGCCGAGTGCTTGGTCCATCTCGATCAGGCCGGCTCAGTCTTGTTCGGCTGCGCGCCGGACCTCTTCTGGGAAGTCGGACATCTCGAAGACCTGCCGAATCTCAATCACCGGTGCCGGGCCTGTGTAATCCGGGACCGTCGCTGGTCCCTGGATCGCCGGACAGCGACGGGCCCACTCGATCGCCTCGTCCTTTGAAGCGACGTCGATCAGCCAGTAGCCGCCGATAATCTCCTTTGCCTCGGTGAATGGGCCGTCGGTGACGGTGACCTTGCCACCGGCTCCCGTAATGCGAGCCCCTTTCGAGGTGGCATGCAGGCCGTCGAGCGACAGCAGCACGCCGGCGTTCGTCAGCTCCGCGTTGTAGGCGGTCATCGCTGCGACCGCCTCTGGGTCCGGCATCCAGTCCTTCTCGTCAATGTTCGGGATCATGAACAACATGAAACGCATTTGCTTCATCCTTTCGTCTCGCCCGGGCTGGAGCGGATCGGGCTTTCCACTTCTTTCGTCGCTCCACTGATGCAGTCGAACGAGTCGGCGCAAAATCGACACGCGAGATCGATGTCAAGCATCCGATGTGAGCGGAGGAGGCGGTGAGCGGAGGAGGTGGGATTTGAACCCACGGACCCTTGCAGGTCACACGATTTCCAATCGTGCCGATTCGGCCGCTCTCGCACTCCTCCAAAGGGCGTCAGCACGCTATCGTTGCACTTGCTGGCGCTGTCGCGCGCAGTAGCCGGGTTCTGCGCAACGGGCGACCGTGAACCGAGTCAGGGCCGGAAGGCAGCAGCTCTCAGCGGGTTCGTCTGTGTGCCGCAGGTGACCTGGCTGCTGCGCACGACAGCGCCAGGCTCTTTTCCTGGTCTTTCGTTGGGCTAAGCGGGCCGCGATCTCGACCTAGTCAGCGCAGGTACCGAGCTCCTGAGCCTCCGAGAGGACCCACGACGGCCGCGGTCGGCGCTGCCGGCAAGTCGTAGGCTCGCACAGTGGTCGATTACCAGTCTCTCTACCGGCGCTATCGCCCTCAGCGCTTTGACGAGGTTCGTGGCCAGGACCACGTCGTCGGGGCCCTCCGGCACGCCGTCCGCGACAACCGCGTGGCGCACGCCTACCTCTTCTCTGGCCCGCGCGGGACGGGCAAGACGTCGACCGCAAGGATCCTCGCCAAGGCCCTGAACTGCACGAGCCCGGTCGACGGGGAGCCGTGCGGGGTCTGCGACTCGTGCGTTGACATCACGAGGGGCGCCTCGTTCGACGTCCACGAACTCGACGCGGCGTCGAACAATGGAGTCGATGCGATGCGGGACCTCGTCTCTCGGGCTTCGTTGGCAACACCAGGGCGCTGGAAGGCCTACATCGTCGACGAGGTCCACATGCTCTCGCAGTCGGCGTCCAACGCCCTGTTGAAGACGCTCGAGGAACCTCCTGACCACGTTGTGTTCGTGCTCGCCACGACCGATCCTCAAAAGGTTCTTCCGACCATCCGCAGCCGGACCCAGCACTATGAGTTCCACCTGCTCGATACCGAGGTGCTCGAAGCGTTGCTGTCCGACGTGGCCCGCGACGCCAAGCTCGACCTGCCTGAGAGCGCCGTGGAGGCAGCCGTGCGACGGGGGCGGGGATCGGCGCGCGACGCCCTGTCCGCCCTCGACCAGGTGGTGGCTGCGGGGGTTGTTGGGGACGACGGACCCTACCTGCACGAGCTGCTCGTATCGCTCGCAGAGCGTGACACCGCCCGTGCGCTGCAAGCGATCGCAGGCGCGCTCGCCGCAGGTCTTGACGCGCCCCGTATAGCTGCAGGCCTGCTCGACGAGCTACGGGGCCAGTTCCTCACGGCCCTGGCCCCCGGCCTGTTGAAAGACGGCGAGCCACCGACCGTGGCCGGTACGCAAGCGCCCGCGCCAGCCTCGGTGCTGTCGCACGGCGGGCTGTTGTTAGGCCCGGCCCGGAGCGTCAGGGCGATGGAGGTGCTAGGGACGGCCATGGTGGCGATGCGAGACGCCCTCGACGCCAGGATCACCCTCGAAGTCGTCATCGTCCGCCTGACCCATCCCGAGGCGGACGACGAATCGGGGGCGTTGCTCGAGAGGATCGAGCGTCTGGAACGGCGTGTCCAAGAGCTGAGCGGGTCCACCACCGGCTCGGTCCCAACGCCACCATCCCATCCGCCGTCGCCACCTCCTTCGCCGACCGCCTCGAGGACTCAGGTCCCGCCCACGGCGGTTCCTTCAGCCCTCGAACAGGTTCCGGCAGGTCCTCCGTCGGTGGAGCGAGCCTCGCCCGGCTCCGACCAGCTGGAGTCGCGGCCGGCGCTCGGGGCTTTCGCCGCAGATCTCGCGACGGTCGACACAGTGCCGCCGAGCCCGGGTCTGACGCCCGAAGTTCCGGCGCCGCCGCCGAACGCGGGCATCCCGACGGGTCCATTGCCCCACAGCGACGTCGCGCCGCCCACGCGCGACGAGCTCGTCGAGGCCTGGGGCGACCACATCCTCAATCAGCTCCGGCCCAGGGTGCGGGCGGTGTTCGCAGTCGGCCGGTTCCTCGCAAGCGAGGACGCGACGGCGGTTCTCGCACTGCCGAACGTCGCCCATGTGGAGCGCGCTCAGAACGACTCGGCGGAGGTAGCGGACGCGATCGGGCGGCATTTCGGTCGGCCTGTCGGGCTGCGACTGGTCGCCGAGAAGGACGCCTCGACGGTCCATCTCTCTGCGGACCCGGCCACGGGCGGCAGCAGTGCGAACGCAGGGCCGGGCGCGGGGACCCGCACACTAGCCTCGGCGCCGCAAGACGGGGACGTCGAGGGCCGCGCCACGACGGGGGCAGTCGTGAAGGCCGCGACGGCACCAGCCCATCGCGCACCCGTAGGCAATGATCCAAGTGACGCCGGCGAGGAAATGCTCGACCCGGATGACTTGGATCCACTTGGGGAACAGGTCCAGGGGGACGCAGCCGCGTGGGCGCAGGAGCGTCTCAAGCAGGTGTTCCCGGGAGCAGAGGAGGTTTGAGATGTCCCAAGGCGATTCGAGTCCGAGCGGGGGACTCGGTGACCTGGTCTCGAAGCTCCAGGCGGCTCAGGCTGACCTGGAGGCGGAGACGGCAGCGATCGAAGCGGCCGTTGTCGAGGGCAGCGCAGCCGGCGGGGCGGTCGTCGTACGACTGAGGGGCTCGCTCGAGGCCGAGTCCGTGCACATCGACTCGTCGATCGTCGACCCGTCCGATCCCGCTCTCCTCGAGGACGCTGTGCTCGCAGCGCTACGCGACGCGCTCGGACGCATCGTGGAGCTGAGGTCCCCGCTGCAGGAGCAGGTCGCGCCCCCCTTTGGGGGCGGGATCGACATCAATGCCATCGCCGGCAACCTCGGCCTCGAGACGATGTTCGGCGGACTCGATGTCAACTCCCTTATGGCGAGTTTCGGTCTGGCCGGCGTGGACCTGGGGGCGTTCGGTGTTCACGGTGAGCTTGACGATGGCGATTGGGACGACGACCTAGACGACGAACCGGAGGCCTGAGCGTCCCGTGCCTGTGTTCGCCGGACCAATCCAGGACCTCGTCGACGAGCTCGGACGTCTGCCGGGCATCGGGCCGCGCTCCGCGCAGCGAATCGCGTTCCACCTCTTGGAGACCGACCGGGAGAGCGCCCTCAGGCTCGCGCAAGCCATCGCGGAGGTAAAGGATCGAATCCGGCTCTGTGAGCGCTGCTTTAACGTCGCCGAGGCCGAGCTGTGCACGATCTGCACCGATGAGCGCCGCGATCGCAGCGTCATATGCGTCGTGGAGGACCCTCGCGACATCGTGGCCGTCGAGCGCACGCGGGAATTCCACGGGACCTACCACGTCCTCGGCGGTGCGCTCAGCCCGATTGACGGGGTCGGCCCGGAGCAACTGCGAGTGCGACCGCTTCTCGTGAGACTGGGTGCCGAGACCGTCGCCGAGGTCATCTTGTGCACGAACCCCAACCTCGAAGGCGAGGCGACGGCCATGTATCTCGCCCGGCTTCTGTCGCCGCTCGGGGTGAAGGTGACCCGCATCGCGAGCGGTCTCCCCGTCGGAGGTGACCTCGAGTACGCCGACGAGCTGACGCTCGGGCGGGCCATCGAGGGCCGGCGCGAGGTCGGCAGCTGAGCCGTCGGATCGCGGGCGAACAGGTGGAGATCCGCTCACTCGGGCCTGGCGACCACGACAGGGCCGTGGCAGCGTCCGGCCTGTTCGACGGACCCGCTGACGCGGAGGCAACGTGCCGCTTCCTCGGCGAGGAGGGCCACCATCTTTTCGTCGCCTACGAGCAGGACCGTCCCGCGGGCTTCGTAAGCGGCCTCGAGGCGACACACCGGACAAGGGCACAGAGATGTCCCTTCACGAACTGGCCGTGGAGGACGCCTTCCGGCACTGGGGCTCGGTCGCGCGCTCGTGGGACGGCTTGCGTCCGTCGCCAAGGAGCACGGCTGCTACGGGATGTGGGTGCTGACCGGCGACGACAACGCCGCCGCCCTGGCCACTTACGAGCGCGCGGGTGGGTCGGCGGAAACCGGTCAGGTCGCGGTCGGGTTGCACCGGGTCGATCTCAGTGTCTATGCGTTCAACACACGCGCCTGGCACGTCTATGAGAAAGCCGGTTTCGTCACCGAGGCAATAGCGCGCGACGCGCTCTGCCTCGACGTCGCCTGGATCGACGCCATCTCGATGTCGATCCTCTCAACGGAATGAGAGCAGGGGCCGCGAAGTCGCACCCTGTCAGGAATACACGCGTAGAACAGCGGCGTCGCCCTGGCCACCACCGCCGCATAGTCCGACGGCTCCGATCCCCCCGCCCCGGCGGCGCAGCTCGTAGAGCATTGTGATCGCCAGGCGTGTCCCCGACATCCCGATCGGGTGACCGAGGGCGATCGCACCGCCGTTCACGTTGACCACTTCGGCGGGGACCCCGAGGTCGTCGGTGGAGGCGGCCTGCACGGCGGCGAAGGCTTCGCTGATCTCGAAAAGGTCGACGTTTCCGAGCTCAAGCCCCGCACGCGCCACGGCCTCTCGGATTGCATGGGAAGGCTGGGTCAAAAGTGAGGCGTCCGGTCCGGCCACCTGCCCGTAGCCGATGATCTCGCCTAGGGGGCTGAGGCCGAGCTCGTCGGCGCGCTCGGGCGACATAACGATGACGGCCGCAGCCCCGTCCGATATCTGGCTGGCATTCCCGGCTGTCACCGTCCCCTCCTCGGAGAAGGCGGGGCGGAGGGCTGCGAGCGACTCGGGCGTCGTCTCCGGCCGCACGCCCTCGTCGGTGTCGAAGACGATCGGCTCGCCCTTTCGTTGCGGCACCGAGACCGGGACTATCTCCTCGGCGAGCCGGCCGGCCTTGATAGCGGCGGCCGCCCGCTCGTGCGACACGGCCGCGAGGGCGTCCTGGCGCTCGCGAGGGATACCCACCGCCCGGCTGTAGACGTCCACGCTCATGCCCATGGCGACGTGGTCGAAGGCGCAGAACAAGCCGTCGTGCATCATCGAGTCGACCACCCTTTGGTCACCGAGGCGGTAACCCGCCCTCGCCCCCGGCAGGAGATACGGCGCCCGGGTCATCGACTCCATCCCGCCCGCGACGACGACGGCGGCCTCGCCGGCCCGGATCATGAGATCGGCGAGGTGGATCGCGTTCAGACCAGAGAGGCAAACCTTGTTGACCGTCGTGGCCGGCGTGACCATCGGTATGCCGGCGTTCACCGCTGCCTGGCGCGCCGTGATCTGGCCTTGCCCGGCGCCGAGCACCTGGCCCATCACCACGTAGTCGACGTCCTCGGGGGCGACGCCGGCTCTCGACAGCGCAGCCTGGATCGCGAGACCGCCGAGATCCATCGCCGAGTAGGCGGAAAGGGCGCCGGAAAGCTTTCCGATCGCGGTACGGGCACCTGAGACGATCAGCGAGCCGGGCATCTGGACCTCCACACCATCGGGAGCGAGGACCACCTCATCTCCATGGGCAAGAGACTAAGAGCGTGCGCGGATAGGTGTCAGAGATAGACCATCCACCGGTCGTTGAGTTGGCCCGGCTTTCATGCCGGGTGCGACCCAAACCAACGACCAAGTGGAGGTCTCCACCATCATGCGCGC
>JBEKMZ010000058.1:0-22972 GCA_049523315.1 Acidimicrobiales bacterium
CAAAGCCTCAGAGGGCGGAAGCTTCGAGATCACCAACTACACGACGAGCGTGCCCGCCAACGAGTTCACCCTGCCGGCGACGCCGACGACTCTTCCCGCGGGAGCCTGAGCCCGCCAAGGCCACGGGGCATACCGGGCGCGGCGTAGGACCGACGCACCGGCGTCGGCACCAGGGTTCGAGCGGCAGGTGAGCACAGCGAGCCGGTAGGGTCGCGCCCGATGACACGCGACACTACAGACACCTCGTTCGAGAACGACGTCCTGGTCCGCTCGGACACCGTCCCGGTCCTCGTCGACTTGTGGGCGCCGTGGTGTGGGCCTTGCAAAACCTTGAGCCCGATTATCGAGCGCGTGGTCGAGGCCACCGACGGAGCGGTCGAGCTCGTCAAGGTGAATGTCGACGAGAACCCGATAATCGCTCAGAGCTTCCAGGTACAGTCGATCCCGGCCGTATTCGCCATCAAGAACCGCCAGATCGTCGATCGGTTCATCGGCGCCCTTGGCGAGGCCGCCGTCCGCGAGTTTGTGGACCGGTTCCTGCCCGAACCGAGCGAGGCCGAGAAACTGGTCGCGGCCGGCGACGAGGCCTCGCTCCGCCGTGCGCTCGAGCTCGAGCCCGCCCTCCCCGCTGCCGTCGTTGCCTTGGCCGAGATCCTCGTCGGGCACGGGAAAGCCGCCGAGGCGCTCGGGCTGCTCGCCAAGATCCCAGATACCGGCGATGCCCGCCGTGTCGCTGCGCTCGCCCGGCTGGCAATCGCCGGCGCACCAGTGATAGCGGGACCGAACGGCCAAGCAGGTGGAGCCGAGCTCGAGGCGCACCTCGACGCCCTCCTCGAGCGCGTGAAGACCGACGACGAGGCGCGCCAGGAACTGGTCGACCTTCTCGAGACGATGGACCTTTCCGATCCGAGGCGGGAACGGTACCGCCGTGCCCTCGCCTCGCGGCTGTTCTGACACGACGACCCGGGCCTAGGCGTGCAGCCGCAACACAGCCCGGTCTTCTGGCCGGGAGGGCCGGTCCGGTTGGCTCTCGGTCGGCGTCAATACGACCTTGCCACCCGGGCACTTGTGATCGGCATCCTCAATCGAACCAAGGACTCGTTCTACGATCGGGGCTCGTATTTCAACCTGGACCGTTTCTTCGAACGGGCCGAACAGCTCGTGCGAGAAGGCGCCGACGTGCTCGACGTGGGCGGTGTGAAGGCGGGGCCGGGCCCGGAGGTGACCGAGGAGGAGGAGCTCGACCGTGTCGTGCCCGTGATTGCCTCGCTGCACGAACGCTTCGACGTGCCGGTGTCGGTGGACACCTGGCGTGCCCGGGTGGCTGCGGCCGCGTTCGAAGCCGGAGCGGTGCTCGGCAACGACATAAGCGGCTTCGCAGATCCTGGCTACCTCCCGGCCGCGGCGAGCGCAGGAGCCAGCGTGGTGGCGACCCACATCCGCCTCGCGCCCCGGGTGCCGGACCCCGACCCGCATTACGAAGACCTCGTCGTCGAGGTCGAGAGCTTCCTGCTCACTCGCGCGGAGCGGGCCCTCTCGTTCGGCATCCCGGCTGATCGCGTAGTCCTCGACGCGGGGCTCGACCTCGGCAAGACGGCGGACCAGTCGTTACTGCTGTTGCAGTGCTCTGCGCGGCTCGCTTCGCTCGGTTACCCGCTGCTCTTGTCGTCCTCGAACAAGACATTCCTGGGGGTCCGACTTGGGCTCGAGCTCGGGCAACGGCGCGAGGCCTCCTTGGCCTCGGCTGCGCTCGGGATTGCCGGTGGTTGCCGCCTGGTCCGAGTCCATGACGTCACCGGAACATGCAAGGTTCGCGACGTGTTGGCCGCGATCTTGGAGTCGGCGCCCAAGCGCGCCTCCGGCGGGCCCGAACAGGCTGCGGTGTCCCCTGTCGGAGGGACACGGTCGAGATGAGCTCCCAGGCCTCCGACCCCACTGTCGTCTTCGTCGTCAAGGGCTCCGAGCCCGCCCTCGTAGATCGCGGGGTCAGCCGGCTGCTTGGCGAGCTGACCTCTGCGAACGGGGGGACAGATGCGGCCGAGTCCGAAGGGACCCTCGCCGTCGCCATCGAGGAGCACCGCGTGCCGCCGCCCCAGAGCGCCGACGACGGCTTCTTGGGTGCCGTGATCGATGCCCTCTTCACGCCTGCGTTCCTCGCCGATCGTCGAATCGTGGTGCTCCGCGACGCCGAGAACCTCGACGCCGCCCAGGCCGGTGAGCTCGCCTCCCGCCTCGGCGAGAGCTTCGCACCGAACATCTTGGTGCTGGCGCTGGTCGGCAAGGCCCTCCCCAGTCCGCTTGCCAAGGCAACCAAGGCGAACGGCCGGGAGATCGAGACGTCACCGGGGGCGGGAAAGGCGCGTACCCAATGGGTGAGCGAGCAGCTGCAGCTCGCGCCTGTCCATCTCGAGCCCGCCGCCCGCCAGCTCCTTGAACGGCATCTCGGCGAGGACGTCTCGCGCGTGCACCCGTTATTGGATGTCCTCGCCGCCGCCTATGGCGAGGGCGCGAGGGTGAGCGCCGAGGAACTGGCACCGTTCCTCGGCGAAGAAGGAGGGGCGCCGCCGTGGGATCTCACCGACGCTCTCGACGCCGGTGAGGTGGGAAAGGCCGTCGCCGCAGCGCATCGGCTGCTGGGGTCCGGGGGCCGCCATCCGTTCCAGCTGTTGGCGACATTGCACAGGCACTACGGGGGCATGCTGCGCCTCGACGGCAGCGGCGTGACCGATGCGGGCGCGGCCACCACGCTTCTCGGCATGGCGCCGTTCCCTGCCCAAAAGGTGCTCGCGCAAGCACGCAAGCTAGGCCCCGAGCGCGTCGCGCGGGCAATTAGCCTGATCGCAGACGCAGACCTCGACCTGCGCGGCGTGCTTGACTGGCCGGACAAGCTCGTTATCGAGGTTCTCGTCGCCCGCTTGGCCCAGCTCGTCCGCACCCGCCCGGGTGCGCCCGTAGCTGTGGGACGTCGCACGCCGTGACCGGCGTCTCCGGCGACGGATCCGACCTCGCGTCCGGCACTTCCCTGTCGGATCTCCTCGAGATCGCACAAGAGGTGGCCGCGGCCGCTGGGGGGTTGCTGCGCGCTCGGCTGCCGGAGGTCGCCGGGGGCCGGCTCCTCGCGGGGGGCGCCTCGGCCAAGTCGAGCCCGACCGATCTTGTCACCGACGTCGACCGCTCCAGCGAGTCTCTGATCGTCAGCTCCTTGCTGCGGGCACGGCCCGACGATTCCATCCTCGGCGAGGAGGGTAGCGCCCGAACAGGCTCCACGGGGGTCACATGGGTCATCGACCCACTCGACGGCACCATCAACTATCTCTACGGAATACCGACCTTCGCGGTCTCGATAGCCGCCTCAATCGCGGGCCGAAGTGTCGTCGGGGTCGTCCACAACCCGCTCTCGGGCGAGACGTTCACCGCCGCCGAGGGCTCCGGCGCCTGCATGGACGGAAAGCAGCTGCAACTCGAGAGAACCGGCCGGCCGCTCGGCGAGGCTCTCCTGGGGACCGGCTTCTCCTACCGCTCGCAGAACAGGGCGGCACAGGCCCGCTTGCTCTCGGTAATCCTGCCCGAAGTGCGCGACATCAGGCGCGCCGGCTCGGCCGCCCTCGATCTGTGCTCTGTTGCCTGCGGGAGACTCGACGCCTACTTCGAGTCGGGGCTCCAGCCGTGGGACCTCGCCGCCGGCGGGCTCGTCGCCCGGGAGTCAGGTGCCACGGTCATCGCCGTTGACGGGCTCATCGACGGTTCGCCGACGATCGTGGCGGCGGCACCCGGCCTGCAGGACGTGTTGGTCGACTTGCTGAAACGCTCCGTTCCTCGGGATCTATCACCGCGACCGACTGATAGTGTCCGCCCCGAAACGGACCCGAACACACCCTCACCTCAACCACAAGGCTCCCAATGGAATTCGAAGTAGTCGTAGAGATCCCAAAAGGCCAGCGCAACAAGTACGAGATGGACCATGCCACTGGCCGGATCTATCTCGACCGGATGCTCTTCACCTCGACCCGTTACCCAGCCGATTACGGGTTCGTGGACGGGACGCTCGGACTGGACGGTGACCCACTCGACGCCCTCGTGCTCGTGGAGGAGCCGACTTTCCCAGGTTGCGTCGTGCGCTCGAGGACGATCGGCATGTTCCGCATGACAGACGAGAAGGGCCCGGACGACAAGATCATCGCCGTGCCGGCCCGGGATCCTCGCCTGGAGCACCTACAGGACCTACGCCACCTCCCCGAGTTCGACCGGCTCGAGATCCAACACTTCTTCGAGGTGTACAAGGACCTCGAGCCTGGCAAGTCGGTCGAGGGCGCCACCTGGGTGGGGCGCGAGGCAGCCGAAGCCGAGATCGAAGCAGCCCGCGAGCGCGCCGTCGCCCACGGTGGCGCCGAGCTCGAGCCCTGAGAGCTGGACGTCACGTCGTGCGACGGAACCGAAGGCAATCAGCCCAGCCGGAAGTTCACATGCCAATCGTGCTCCATCGGCGGAACGATGTCCCTCGCCAAAAGGTCGTAGCCGCTCGGTAGCAGGTGGACGCCGTCTGAGGATCGGATCGCCTGCAGTGACCCGCCGATCGTCATGTACTCGGTGAACGCTCCCTTCTTGGTGGAGAGCACCTTGGCCGCCGAGAAGTACGCCACGCCCTGGTGGGCGACCGCAGCAGTGTAGAAGAGCTTGCTCAGCTGGCTCGGAAAGCCGCGCGGGACGGTGGACGCAGGGCCCATCGGTGGCAACCCGACCCACATGACATGCGCGCCCGAGTCGGTCGCCTCCTGCATCATGAGAGCGACGCGGGCCGCGTAGGCGTGCCACCAGGACGGATAGGCCGACTGTGACAGGCCGAAAGGTAGGAATCTCGACCCGCTCACATGGAACGACTGGGCGTCGTTGGCTCCCATCATGATGACCACGATCTGCGGGTGGTAGCGCCGCAGCTCGATCTCGAGGTCTACCGGCCAGTTGTAGTAGTCCGTCCGGGCGAGGCCCGTGTCCTCCACCCCGTCTTGGATGACCCGAACATATGGGTCGGTCGAGAAGACGTCGCCGAGGCCGTAGCCGAGGTCCTCGCCGATGGAGTCACCTATGGAGAGAAGGACCAGGGGGTGCCGGGCCGTGGGCGGGGCGATCTGCGGTGGCCAGGCCGGTGGAGGCGGCACGTACGGCGGACCACCGAGGTGCGGCGCGGCTAGGAAGCCCATGTAGCCCTTCGAGCGCGGCGACACCACAACCACAGGCGGGATGGTCGTGGGGACGGTGGTCGTGCTCGTGGGCGGGATCGTGCTCGTGCTGGGACCGGGACCGCTGTCACCGCACGCGGGAGCCCCGCCGATCCCACACTTGCCGAGGGCGCTGTCTGCGGCGTTGACCGGTCCCGAGATCCTCAGCGCGTTCGAGACCACTGCGATAGGGCGGAGGATGGCAACTGCGACGCTGCGGCGGACGCCGATCTGGCCCGTCTCGGCAGCGTGATAGAGCTGGTTGGCGTCGAACAGGAGCCAGACCATAAAGCAGAGCAGCCCGACGGCGAGAATGCGGCCCGCCGAGGCCCGCCGCCGTTTGTCAGTCGGCGCGCCTTCGTCTTCTGGGCGCGCCGCCGCCCGCTGGCGCAACCCGCCGCGGGTGGGAGCGGAGGATTGCTGGCGAGCTTGGCCTTGCGGTCGCTGGGTACGCCGGACCAAGGGCCCCGTGCTCGACTGAACCGATCGGGACCGCTCCGAACCGACCGGCTGGCGTGACGAGGAACCCCCAGTGCCCGCCCTGGCCGAAGCGGGACGGCGCGGTGGGACCTCCTTCGAGACTGCCCTTCCTGAAGGGACCCGCCGCGCGGGGACTTGCCTCGATTCCCCCCTCTCCGAAGGGACCCGGCGCGCGGGGACTTGCCTCGGGGCGGCCCTGTCCGGAGTCGCTCGCCGCGGAGGGACCTCTTTTGAGACACCCTTGCCCGAAGGGACGCGGCGGGCTGGGACTTGCCTCGGGGCGGCCCTGTCCGGAGCCGCCCGGCGCGCGGGGACCTGTTTCGATTCCCCCCTCTCCAAAGGGACCCGGCGCGCGGGGACTTGCCTCGGGGTGGCCCTGTCCGGAGTCGCCCGCCGCGGAGAGACCTCTTTTGAGACACCCTTGTCCGAAGGGACGCGGTGGGCTGGGACTTGCCTCGAGCCGGCTGTGTCGGGCGGCTCTTTTGCGGCCTCGGGGCGAGGGGCGCGTTTGCGCGGGGGCGTGCGTCCGCTCGATCCGCCTCCGTCTCCGAAAGTCGTCAAGAAACTCGTGCCACCTTCGACAACATCGTCCCAGCCTCAGAAGCGGAAATAGATGAACGGCGCGACGCCGGGAGGCCCCAGCGTCGTTATGACGAGGAGGATCGCCGCCAGTACCGCCCCTTGCGCGTACACGCTAAGGCGTGAGAAGACCTCTTGTGCCCGCAGGGGTATCGCCTTTGGCACGTATTGGGACCCGATCCCGACCGCGAGCGTGAGCAGCACTGCGAAGTTCACGAGCGGCGACGGCAGCGTCCAAGCCGTGAACAGCCGGCCGAACATCGCGAAGGCGTTCGCGAACGAGGTGGCCCGGAAGAAGACCCACCCGACGCAGACGAGCTGGAAGGTGACGAACCTCTCCCAGGCCACCCACCAGCGGCCTTCGCGCTGGGGCGTGAGCCCCGCTTCGACACGCTTCGCGCGCCGATAGTGGCCTAGGCACTGCCCCAAGCCGTGATAGGCGCCCCAGACGACGAAGGTCCACGCCGCCCCGTGCCACAGACCACCGAGAACCATTGTGATCATGATGTTTCGGTACATCGAGCTGCGTGGTCCCTGGTTGCCCCCGAGCGGGATGTACAGGTAGTCGCGCAGCCACGACGACAAGGTCATATGCCACCGGCGCCAGAAATCTTGCAACGAGCGCGCCGTATAGGGGGCGTTGAAGTTCTCCGGGAAGCGGAAACCGAGCAAGAGGGCACAGCCGATGGCGATGTCGGTGTACCCGCTGAAGTCGCAGTAGATCTGGACCGCGTAGCCGTATATCGCCAGCAGCACCTCGAGCGACGAGTGCGTGTGCGGGTTGGCGAACACCGGATCGACGATCTGCGATGAGATATAGCTCGAGAGCACGACCTTTTTGAACAGACCAGCGAACACGAGATACGCGGCGCGTGGCAGGGCGATGCGCCGGGGGTCTCGCCGGTGGGCCCGGCGTATCTGCGGGAGAAGGTCCGAGCCGCGCACGATCGGGCCGGCGACGAGGTGCGGGAAGAAGGCAACGTACACCGCCACATCCAGCCAGGGTGACGGCTCGAGACTCCCCCGGTAGATATCGATCACATACGAGAGCCCCATGAAGGTGAAAAACGAGATCCCGACGGGAAGGGTCACCTGCAACAGCGGGACGGGGTCACCCATGCCGAGATGGTGCAGGACGTTGTCGACGTTGACGCTCAACCAACCTGCGTACTTGAACCAACCGAGCAAACCCAGCTCAGCCGTGACCGCGGCGATCATCCACGCCCGTCTGCTCGTGTCGGTCCGAGCTCGGTGCACGAGGCGGCCCCCGGCGATGGTGCACACGGTCGAGACCGCGAGCAGGAAGACGAAGCGCCAGTCCCACCACCCGTAAAAGACGTAGCTCGCAATCAGTATGAAGACACGCCACCGTTTCGGGAACGGCGCGAGCAGCCAGTTGCCGACGAAGACGATCCCGAAGAAGATTGCGAAGTCAATGGTCGGAAAAAGCAACCGGCGAGTCCTTCATGTGCGCTTTGGCCACGCGGGTCTCGTATGGCTTCGGCCGCCTGACGATACACACCCGCCGACCCCAAGGGGTGGAGCGGCACGAAGCTCTTCGGGTGCTGGCGGAAGGGACCCCGAGCCTTCGCGCAGAACCGCTTCCAAGCGGCGAGCGGCCCTCGCGAGCGGTGCCCGCGCGAGCGGCGTTTGGGCTAGGAGCGGGCCTTGATCTGTGCGATCAGCTTGGGGATCACCTTGGTCACGTCACCGACGACACCGAGGTCCGCGATCGAGAAGATCGGTGCTTCGCTGTCTTTGTTGATGGCGATGATGTTCTTCGCGCCCTTCATCCCGACCATGTGCTGAGTCGCCCCGGAGATCCCGCAGGCGATGTAGACCATCGGCTTCACGGTCTTGCCGGTCTGGCCCACCTGGAAGGCGTATGGCACCCAGCCGGCGTCGACGATGGCGCGCGATGCCCCCGGGGCCCCGTGGAGCAATTGCGCGAGCTCGGTGATGAGGCGGTAGTTGTCCGGCGAGCCGAGGCCACGGCCGCCGGACACGACGACAGCGGCCTCGTCGAGCTTGGCGCCGCCGCGTTCCTCTTCGTGACGTGCGACGATCCTGGCGGCGTCGGTGGCTCCGGTGCCTGGAACCGCCATTGTCACGACCTCCGCTGGCGGTACCTGCTCCGCCGGCGAGAGCGGCTCGGCCGGGAATGACTTCGCCCGGACGACGAAGATGCCCGGTCCGGCAGCCTCAAAGCGAGCCCGCAGAGTCATCGCGCCGCCGAAGATCGCGTGCTCGGTGATCAGGGCTTCGTCCGAGGCGTCGATCCCGACGATGTTGGTCAGCACGGGCAAGTCGAGGCGCGCCGAGAGCCGCGCCGCTATGTCGCGGCCGTCATAGGTCGCACCGATGAGGATCGCATCGGGGCTCGTCGTCTCGCCCCGCACTCCGCCGGCAATCGCGGCCGCGACCTTCGGACCGGGCAGCGAATCGCCAATATCCCCGATGTCGTACAGCTTCGTGCAGCCGAACTCGCCGAGGACCAGGGCTGCGTCAACAGACCCAGGGCCCCACGTGACGGCCTCCACGACCTCGGCAAAGCCGCGCGCCGCCGTCACGAGCTCGAGGACGATGCTTGCCGGAACGCCGGCGCGTTGCTCGGCGAGAACCCAGATCTTGTCCACCTATCCCCCTCTAAAGGATCTTGAGCTGCTCTAGGAAGCTAATCACGGCCTGATGGGCCTCACCGTCGTCGACGATGATCTCACCGGCTTTGCGGGCTTCCGCGGCCTCGACCGAGATCACCCGCTGGCGGGCACCGGCGAAGCCGACCTCGCCCGGATCCAGGCCCAGATCCGCCACTGTCAGCTCCTCTATGGGCTTTGACTTCGCGGCCATGATCCCTTTGAACGAGGGATAGCGCGGCTCGACGACCCCGGCCGTCACGGTCACCACGGCCGGGAGCGGGCAGGTCACCTCGTCGTAGCCCGCCTCTGTCTGGCGACGGACACGTAGCTGGCCGTCGGAGACCTCGACGTGCTTCGCGAAGCTGACAGATGGCCAGCCCAGCAACTCGGCCAGCTGGACGGGCGTCGTGCCTGTATAGCCGTCAGTCGACTCGGTGGCCGCGAGAACGAGGTCGGGCGCGATCCGGCGCAGCGCCGCGGCAAGGACCTTTGCCGTCCCGAGCGCGTCCGATCCCGCTAGCACCGGGTCCGACACCAGGACCGCTCTCGCGGCGCCTATCGCAAGCGCGTTGCGAAGCCCGCTCGTCTCCCCGTTCGGGGCCATCGAGACGAGGCACACCTCGCCGCCCCCGGCCGCCTCCACGAGCTGCAGGCCCATCTCCACGCCGTAGCTGTCCGAGTCGTCCATGATCAGCCTTCCCTCACGCACGAGGGTGTGATCCTCGGGGTCGAGCGCGAAGGCCAAGGCGGTGTCCGGGATCTGCTTCACACACACTGCGACGTTCATGTGGCGATTCTCCCTGACGATCGGCTCGCTGGCCAACGCGGCCTGGCGAGAGCCATCGGGTCTGAGCGGGCGCGTCTGGCCCAGGCGTGTCCCTGCAACTACCTGCCCTGCGACAAAAAGCGGCCGAGCGGCCGCAGAGCTGCGGCCACGTCATTGGTGATGACAGCGTCGACGCCCAGCTCGGCGAGGGTGGCGACGAAGCCCGGGTCGTCGACCGTCCAGGTCCTGACCGCCACGCCGGATGCTCTCGCAGCTTTCATGAGGGCCTCGTCAACGGAGAGAAAGAACGGGTGAACCCCGCCATGCCCGCGGTCGTATGCCGTCTTGACGGCCGTCATCGCGTCGTCGGCGGGCTCGACGAGCAGTGCCGTCGCAAGAGCCGGGGCATACGCGTGCAAGGCGTCGATGGCAGGCAGCGAGAACGAGGAGACCACTATCCGTGCAGCCTCCGGCCGAGCCGATACCAACGCTGCCACCTCCAATGCGAGCGAGTCGTCGTGTCCGGCTCCGGACGCTTGATCGTGTTTGATCTCGATGTTGACGCGAAGGGGCCGGCAGGCGTCCAGGGCCTCGCCGAGGGTGGGAAGCCAGTCAGGCAGCTCCAGGCTCGACAGCGCGGAGATCGGGCCATGACCGGGGACCTCGGCGTCGTGGTGGACGACCACGACGCCATCCGCGCTCAGGTGGACGTCAAGCTCCACCCCGTCCGCCCCGAGCTGCCTGGCGGCAACGAAGGCGGCCGTTGTGTTCTCCCGGGCCGCTTGCGCGGAGCCGCGGTGCGCAAAAACCTCGGTCAAGACTCTTGCTCCTCTGCTCGTGATCGCCAACTGCGAGCCGCTCACCCGCGGACAGCTTGCAAACCACCTAGTCAGCGACTTGCTCATTCGTGATCGTGATCACATGCTTGCATTGACGTCGTCACGTACTTTAAGATCCTTTCCGAAGTCCGGGAGTCGACCGCCTTCCAGCAGGCCTCCAGCCCGCACAACGGTCAGTTTTCGGGCACCAGTTTTGTGATTTTGTTCACGACCGCGGGTGGACTTAGACATTGGTTGACCGCGCTCGTCGGCTGCGGAGGAGGCTCGATGGCACTGACATGGACCCGCTCAACGGAGTGGGACAGCGACGATTGGCGTGAGGTCGCCTCGTGCCGCGACACCGACCCTGACCTGTTCTTCCCTATCGGCACCACTGGTCAAGCCATCGAGCAGATAGAGGCCGCGAAGGAGGTCTGTTTCGAGTGTGAGGCCCGCGACGCCTGCCTCGAGTTCGCCCTCGCGACCAATCAGGAGTCCGGTGTCTGGGGCGCCACCTCCGAAGACGAGCGCCGCAAGCTCCGCAAGTCGTGGCTTGCCGCCCAGCGCCGCCAGGCTTGCTGAACCTGCTCACCTGGAACACCGCCTCGTTCTGAACCACCCTGGAGGGCCAGACGCGCTGACACCTCGTCTCACGCCTCGGCGAGGCGCCCGGTTACCGGAACATCGAGACGGACCACGGTGCCGCTGTCGCATTCCATCGTGATGGTGCCGCCGAGCTGACTGCGCACCAGGTCGCGGACGATCGACAAGCCGAGGCTGCGAGTCCGGTCGATGTCGAAGCCTTCGGGCAAGCCGCAACCATTGTCCCGCACGACGACCTCGAGCACCTCAGGCTGCTCGCGGAGCACCAGGTCGACGCACGCATCGGCTCCCCTCCAGCGGTCCGCGTACCACGCCTCGGGAAACGCGTGCTCCATGGCGTTTTGGAGAAGCTCCGCAATCGCGACCGCGAGCGGCGTCGCGATTGCAGCCGCAACGTCCCCGAGGCCTCCGTCGACCTCGATCCGGACGGGGAACGAGACCGTGTTCGTCTCACGGATCATGTTGACGAGCGCCGCGACGATCTCCTCGAAGGGAACCTGTTCGGTCGAGTCACGCGCGAGGATCTCATGGACTAGGGCGATGGCGCGGATTCGCCGCTCGGCTTCTAAGAGCGCGGTGCGGCCAGCCGCCTCCGTCTCGTCGAGACGACGCGCCTGGAGGCGCAGCAGCGACGAGATCGTCTGGAGGTTGTTCTTGACGCGGTGGTGCACCTCGCGGATCGTCGCGTCCTTTGTCAAAAGGAGCCGGTCCCGGCGGCGCAGGTCCGTGACGTCGCGAAGCAATATGGCGGCCCCAGTCACCTCGCCCCGAGCGATGAGGGGGATGCAGCGAACCATCAACATCACGTCGGGGCGCCGCTCGACCTCCTCGATCGCAGGGAGCTTGTTCGCGAACGCCTCGTCGACAGCCGACGTCTCGAGCCCCAGCTTCGCCAGGCTCGAGCCCACGATGGCCGATGTGATCGAGGCGCGGTGCAGGGCATTCACTGCGTTCGGCGAGGCGAAGGTGATGCGCTCGTGGGCATCGATGACGAGGACGCCGTCACCCACCCGGGGCGCCTCTTCGACGGCGGCTTCGTCGTCGGCGAAAGGAAACAGCCCGTCGGCGACCATGACCGAGAGGCGCTCGAAAAGCTCCAGGTACACCCGTTCCAAGGTGCCGCGGCGCCGGGTCGTCCATGGCGACCAGACACGACAGAGCACGCCAAGCACCTTGCCGCGGTAACGCACAGGGATGTGGGTGATGCGAACGAGACCGTCCCCGAAGGCGCTCGGCTGCTCGGCGCGGATGATCACTCCGGAGTGGTACGCCTCGAGCATGTTGAGCAACCGATGGGTGGGCTGGACCTGGCCGACGAGGTCGCTCTCGTAGAGGGTCTGGCTCGTAGTGGGTCGGATCTGGCCAAGCACGACGAACGCGCCGGACTCGTCGGGCGGGAGGGGCTCGCCGCCGACCGGCGCCAGGGGGCCGTGCGAGGCCCTCTCCAACGCCTCCCGGGCGAGCCCCTCGGGCCCGAGTGTCATCTCCTCGGCTTCGCCGCCGTCACGCGTCACGGGCGCGAACAGCAGCAGGTCGGAAAAGGAAAGATCCGCGAGGAGGCTCCACGATGCCATCAGGCTCTCGAGGTGGAGGCGCTGGGGGACGTCGAAGGACGTGTACCGGCGGATCAGGTCCGGCGCCGGGATCATCGCGAGCGGCAACGGATCGAGCGACGGGTTCATCGCTCTCCCACCGCCGTTACCGCCCGGACGGGCCCGGTAAGGAGCCGGTCGACCTCGACGGTCACGATCTCAGGCATCGGTCTCCTCCCCGCCCGGGCTCCGCGGCGCCCTGGGCCTGCGCGCCGGCGGGGTTGAGCCCGCTGAGGCGTCTTCGTCACCCCAGATCTTCGCACCGACCTCCAGAAGGCCGCGCAGGTCGGTCACGTGGCCGGGGTGGTAGGGCACGGTCGCCGTCACCTCGTGCGCCGCGGACAGCTCCTCCAACAGCTCGGCCTCGCGCGTCGCTACGAGGCGGAAGTTGGCGAAGCTGCGGGCAACTTCGTTGAGCACGCGGCCGATCATCTCGGCCGGGGGGCGGCTCGCGCTCGCCTTGTCGACCGGCAGGCGGCTCGCGAGCATCTCGGCGATCTCGCCCGATCGCTGCCCCAGGAGCTCGGCCGTCCGTCCTACGGGCGGATCGGAGAACGAACCCGGCAGGACCCGGTTGCATACGAGCAGGCCGAGATGCAGGCGCCGGTCACGAAGGCTCTCGATGAGCTGCTCGGCGTCCACCGCCGGCACCGCCTCGAGCGTGGTCACGACCACAAAGGTCGTGCGCACGTCCCGCAGCAGACGGTTCACCGCCTCCGCCCTGGCGACAAAGCCGTCCCTCATCGTCTGGAACAGGATGAAGAAACCTGCCAGGTCCTCCAAGAACTGGCTGCCGAGTATCCGGTCCGTGACCTGGTAGAACGGCCGCGAGGCCAGGTTCACGAGGCGGGAGCGGTAGGGAACGATGAGCCAGCGCAGCAACCTCGATGAGAAGAACTCGGCCATGCGAGCTGGGGCGTCGAGGAGATCGAGCGCATTGAGCGAGGGCGGAGTGTCGACGACGAGGAGGTCGTAGTCGCCCTGCTCGTGGAGCTCGTAGAGCCGCTCCATGGCGATGTAGTCGTGGCCCTGTGAGAAACGCCGCGTGATGTTGCGATAGAGGGGGTTCGAGATGATCTCCCGCGCTGTCGCCTGGTCGGGCGCGTACCGTCGCACGAGCGCGTCCCAGCACTCGGTCATGTCCAGCATTGCGGCGTAGAGCTCACCTTTTGGGCGCGCGCCCGCGTCGGCAAACGCCTCGTCTGGCACGCGGCGGGCGGCATTGCCGAGCCCGCCGATCCCGAGCGCGTCAGCGAGGCGCCGGGCCGGGTCGACGGTGAGGACGAGCACACGACCTCCAAGGCGGGCGGCCGCAGTCGCGGCGAGCGAGGCCGAGATTGTCGTCTTGCCGACGCCTCCCGGGCCGCAGGCCACCACGATCTCCTTCGCGGAAAGGAGCTGCTCCAAGTGGCGCGTCTGGTCCGCCCCGGTCGGCCCGCTCAGCCCGGCACCGGCGTGCTGGCGCGTCCGGGAGCGTGAGACCGCCCGGGGCTCTGACCAGCTCACGTCAACAGCTCCTCGGACAGGGCACGGGCGACCTGGCGCACTGCGCGCAGCCCGTGCGAGCGTGCGAACAGATAGGGCAGGTACAACAGCGGCACTTCAGCCGCGATCTTGGCCCGCAGGCGCTCCAGGTGGGCGACGCCATCGCGCCGGACCGTGACGGCGAGGCGGGCGGCGCCTAAGACGTCCTCGACGAGCTCGCGCGACGTGTCGAGCTCCCTCGACAAGAGCTCGAGCCGGGCGGGGCGTGCGAGCTCGTTGAAGACCTGCTCCTCGGAGCGGCCGAACAGCTCCGGCAGAACCCGGTTGGCGACGACACAGGCGAGATGGACCGGTGTCTCGCTGGCGAGGCGCCCGGCGAGGTCGACAGCCTCGGTCACCGGCATCTCCTCAGGCGTCGTGACGAGCACGGCCCCCGTTCGGGCCGGGTCGCCGAGGATCTCCAGTATCCAGTCGGTCTGGGACCGAACGACGCCGACACGGATCAGCTCGTTGATGCCCGTCGGTGCCGCGAGCTGGCCGACGACGCTCCCGGTTGAAGAGGCGTCGACCACGACCAGGTCGTAGTGGCCCTCCCTGACCTCGAAGCACAGCTTGCCGACCGTCAGGATTTCCCTTATTCCCGGTGCCGCGGTCGCCACGAAGTCGAATGCCCTCGCGACGGGCCCGATGCGCCCGACCGTCGGCACCCTCGCCACGACACGCAGGTACTCACGAAGCGACGCCTCGGTGTCCATCGACATCGCGACCAGGTCATCGCTGATGCGCCGGCCGGCGAAGGGGGTCGGCCCGCACTCATAGGCGCGGGCAAGGTCCCCTTTCGGCTCGGCCTCGCAGACAAGCGTGCGCTTTCCCTGCTCGCTCGCGAGCAAGGCGATGGCGGCTGCGACAGTGGTCTTTCCTACGCCGCCTTTACCGGTGACGAAGAGAAGCTTGTAGGAGAGAAGCTCGGGCACCGAGCTCAGGCGTCAAGACGTGCCGAAACCGACGCGCCGGTCCTCGCTCCCGCCGCCGATCTCGATGTAGGCGATCTTGGCCGCCGGGACTGCGACGTGGCGGCCCCGTTTGTCGGCCAGCCAAAGGACTCCATCGGGCTGCGAAAGAGCCTCCTCGACGTCCGCGACGATCTTCTCGTGCTTGGTCCCCTCTGGGAGATCGATGTCGAGCTCTCTCACCGAATGGATTATCCCGATGCGCACATCCACGCCAGTGCTCCTTCCGCTTGCGCGTCATCGTAGGGGACGGGTCGGCTACAGCGGTTCATCGTCGCCCCCACTCGCGCCCGAGTCGGCGCCACGCGGCGATAAGACGAGCTGGATGGCAACGAACATGAGGACGAGGTGCCGGACGTTGCGGTTCACGAGGCCTGCAAATGCCGCTCGCAGCGAAGAGAGAATCGTTCTTGGGATCGAGCCGTTGCCGCTGATACCGATCTCAATCCCGAGGCATTGCACGGCAAGTGACCACGACGATCGGGCCGAGGAAGTCAAAGGCCCTGAACGCGGAGCTTCGCGAAACTTGCAGCCGGGCCGTCCGCCGTCATTGCCGGTCTGCCCAGCTCGGGCGCACCACGAGCTCGCCGTGGCAACTCGGGGCAGTTGCGGCTACGAGACCCCAGTAGATTCGTGCCTCGCCGGCTTGGGCCGAGCGCGGTATCGCCATCTCCATCGCATAACGCACCCGGGCGTGGCCGGCAATGGTGCGGACCGAGCGACAGTTGAGGCGGTACTCGAGCTTGATCGCGGGTCCGGAGGCCTCGATGTACACCGGGCAAGGTGACAAGGCCACAGACCGGTTCCCCGGGTTGGACAGGTCGACCTCGAAATGCAAGGTGGTACCCGCTTTGACCGCCGCCGGCAGCCGCAACTGCGGGACCAGGGCCGCGACACGATTCACGGGATAGCTCTGCTGCGGCGTGGGCATGAAGAACGGTGTCGCCGACATCCCGCAGGGAAATCTGAAGCTGAAGGCGCTGACCTGCCTCATCACGCCCCCCGGGAGCGTGATGATCAAGCTGTGGTAGACAGGGTAGCCCCTGTCGCTCCCGGTCGGATCCGCTGGACAGCCGGACGAGGGAACATCGACCTGAACAAAGACGATCCCGCCCGCGGGGGTGTCAGCCTTCTCGCCGTAGGGGGAGACCGCCTCGGCCTCGGCGACAACTGTCGGCTCACCAGGTTCAGCGGCCACGACCCCTGGCCGGCCCGAGAGCATGCATGCGGCATGACTTGTGTTGCGGAGCCCGATGATCACCCCGTCGTCCTGGGTAGCGCTTACCGGGCGAATCGTCACCACCGATAGGTTCGAGTCAACACAGGGCGGCGCCCCGGTCTGCGGTCGGGGCAGCGGAAGTGGCCTCGGTTGCAACGAGGCCAGCATCGACAGGGTCGCCGGCTCATCCAGCCAAGGCACGACCGACGCGGCGCCCGCAGAGGCCTTCGCCGCCGCCAGAGCCTTGGCCGCCGCGGCTGCCGCCTTCGATGCCACCAGAGCCTTGGCTGCCGCCAGTTTTGCCGCCTTCGCCGCTGTCGAGGTCGCTAGCGCCGTCGAGCTCGTGCATGCTCCAAGTGGCAGGGCCAAGGTCACTATCGCAGCTGCGATCAGCTTGCGCACCGTGTGCATGATCGCGCCATGCAATGCTCAGCGCGCGGTCGCGCGCCGGGCTTTCTTGAGGTGGCCGCACGCTTCGAGACATGGTCCACATCTGTCTACCCCAATGTCGCGTTCCTGCTGAGCCCGGCAGCACCTCTGGCGCCGTTCAAGCTCAACAAACGAGCCGACGGGGCCAGGCGACACGCCGCCTATCACAATGGCTTCATGGCCATCACGAGGGTAGCGGCACGTTCCCCGAAGAGCTCGACTGCCCTCGTGCACGCGAAGCGGTCCGTCATGCCGCTCACATAGCCGACCGCTGCCCGGACCGTCTCTGGGTCGTCCGCGGCGAGCTCGGTTCCCCCGGGGAGGCCCCTCGGGTCAGCGAGGTAGTACTCGACGAGGGCGCGCAAAAGCTCGACCACGGCTGCCGACTGTTCGACCGATGCCGGCCGAAGGTAGATGCGTTCGTAGTTGAAGCGGCGCAGCACTTCGAGCGCCTCGCCCATGGGCTCAGAGATCGCGACCTTGCCCGAGGAGAGGGTCGTCGTGACGGCGTCGGTTACGAAGGCGTCAAGTTGACGACCCCTCGAGACGCCGCAACGTTCGCTCACGAGTCGCGGCAGCTCGTCGCTGGTCACGATCCTCGCGTGAACGGCGTCCTCGAGGTCATGGGCGCAGTAGGCGATCCGGTCCGCGAGGGCGACAACCTCACCCTCGGGCGTCGCCGGAGTCGGGCGCGACCAGGAGTGGTTCCGGATGCCGTCAAGGGTCTCGGCGCAGAGGTTGAGTGGGGCGGCAGTGACGTCCGCTCCCCAGACCGCGTGGTCGAAGCCCCCGGGGAGGAACGGCGACAGCGCCTCCTCGCTCGCGTGTCCACCGGGGCCGTGACCGCAGTCATGGCCGAGGGCGATCGCCTCGGTAAGAGCCATATTCAGCCGGCAGGCACGCGAGATCGCGGTCGCGACCTGTTCGACCTCTAGGGCATGGGTGAGCCGGGTGCGCTGGTGGTCGGCGGGGAAGATGAAGACCTGAGTCTTGCCCGCCAGGCGCCGGAAGGCGGCCGAGTGCATGATCCGGTCGCGGTCGCGCTCAAAGCAAGTCCGCCAGGGGTCGGCGACCTCTTCCAGCGCGCGGCGTCCCGCCCCGACTGACCTCGTGGCGCCGGGTGCCAGCAGCCATTCCTCCTCGGCCTCGCGCGTCTCGCGGTCGAGGACACCCGGCGGCCCCGAGCCGGCCGAGCCCTGGAACGACGGGCCCCCGACGTACGCTCCCTCCACGGACACAGGCGGGTCGTGAGCGGTCCGTATTCCGGGCTCACCGCTCGGGTGACCACGCATCGTCGATGCCCACCGCCTCGACTGCTCACTCATCACCGACAAGGATGCCGCCTGCACGCCTTCGAAGCTATGGCCGAGGTGTAACGGTCTCCCACCTCCGGCCGGTGCCCTACGGCTCGCGGCCCTCAGTTGACCGATAGCTCCGATCGGTACACACGCCCAGGACCGAGAGCCACGACGCGCTCGGCAAGGGCCGCGAAGGCCAGCCCGGCCTCGCCCTCCGGCTCGAAGGCCGCGACCGGGACTCCGACGTCACCGGCACGGCGTAGCACCGGGAGGAACGGTATCTGCGCGAGCAGGGCCACCCCCAGGGACTTCGCCAGCTGCTCGCCGCCGCCGCTTCCTAGCAGCTCGTAGCGCTTTCCGTCATCGCCGGTGAACCAAGACTGGTTCTCGATCACCCCCCTCACGGGCAGGCGGAGCTGACGGGCGAGAACGGCCGATCGCTGGGCCACGCGCTCGGCTGCGGGCTGCGGCGTCGTCACGACGAGCACCTCGGCCCGGGGCACGAACTGGGCGATCGACATCGCGACGTCACCTGTGCCCGGCGGCAGGTCTAGTACGAGAAAGTCGAGCGGGCCCCAATGGACATCGACAAGGAACTGCTCGAGGGCCTTGTGGAGCATCGGTCCCCGCCACATGACCGCCTGGTCCTCCTCCACGAAAAAGCCCATCGAGATGCACCGCACCCCGTGGGCCACCGGCGGGACGAGAAGGTCGCCGAGCAGGCTGGGAGCACGGTCGATCCCCAGCATGGAGGGAACGGAAAAGCCGTAGACGTCCGCGTCCAATATGGCGACCGACGCGCCACGGCGGGCGAGGGCGACGGCGAGATTGACGGTCACGGTCGACTTGCCGACCCCGCCCTTGCCGGACGAGACCGCGATGACCCGGGTGTGCGAGGACTTGTCTGCAAAACGGTTCTCGCGGGCGGAGGGCGCGCCGTGGTCGTTCGAGTGCTCTCTGACGGCAGCTTGGCCCGGAGTGCAGCCAAGCTCGTGCAGCCTCGCGGCGAGCTCGGTCTCCTCGGTCTCGGTCATGTTCACAAGACTGACCTCGGCGCGCGCCCCACCGGCAGCTGCGACGGCCTTTTCGATCTCGGCGACGAGCTCGCGCGAGGCGGGATGTCCGGCGGCGGGCACGCCGATGACGACGGCGGTCGTGTCTTTCGACGCATCGACCGAGCGCAGCACCCCAAGCTCGCCGAGGCCATGGAAGAGCCCCGGGTCGACCACGGCGCGGACAGCGGCTTCGAGGGGCTCGGCGGGACTCGTCATCAGGCTTGCGGGAACCCGGTCATTCGCGTCCTCGATGAATCTCGGCTCAATGCCCGTCCTCGCGACGGCCACCGGTACCATAACGATGTGAGTGAAGGCACGCGCCAGGCACAACGACCTGCGATCACTGACGAGGGCTTCTCAGCGACAGTAGCCGCGATCACCTCTGCCTTCGGCGACGCCACCCGGCGCCAGATATACCTCTACGCACGCGAGCGCCACGGCGTCACCGCCTCGGAGGTGGCCGACCACTTCGCTCTTCACCCGAACGTAGCCCGTCACCACCTCGACAAGCTGGCTGCCGGCGGATACCTCGACGTCTACGTGGACCATGGCAACGCCGGGGTGGGGCGACCGTCGAAGCGCTACCTATCGGGCGTCGGCGACACGGCTGGCTCTGTGCCCGCCCTGCGCGACGACCTGCTCCTCGCCCTTTTGGGCCGGCTCCTGGCCATCGTGGACCCGGCCCAGGCCGAGCAGATCGCGCACGAGGTCGGCGCCGAGTACGGCCGCTCGCTCGCCGAGCAGATGGCTCCCGGCGACGCGCCGAGGTCGCTGCGCTCGGCGATGCAGTCGGTGGCCCATGCCCTGACCGCTCAGGGCTTCGCGGCGCACGCCGGGGTGACGGGCTTGCCCAACTCGATCGTGCGGGACCATTGCCCCTTCGGCTCCGCCGCCATCGATCACCCCGTGCTCTGCGCGGCTGACCGCGGGCTCGTCGAGGGTCTTTTGAACGGCCTGTGCGGCGACAGCGTGCCGGTCCAGTTCTCGTCGCGCGCCCGCGGCGACGACGCCTGCTCCACCGTCGCGGGCTGAGCCGGAGCCGGAAGAACTCCGGTGCACGAGGTATCGAGCGGGCGCCACTATCTCGACAACGCCTCGAGCGCGGCCCTTCGTCCCGAGGCGGCACGAGCCATGGCGGCCTGGCTGGAGGAGCACCACAGCGGCGACCCGGGTCGCGTGCACGCAGAAGGTCGGTTCGTTCGCGACGCCATCGAGCGGGCACGAGATGCCGTGGCGGCCCTCCTTGGCACGACCGCGAACCGAGTCGTGTTCACGAGCGGCGGCACGGAGGCGGCTAACGCGGCGGTGTTTTCCGCGGGCACTGCCCGCCCCGGAGTCCCGATGATCTGCGCGGACGTGGAGCACTCGTGCGTGCGCGAGGCCGCCCAGCGCTTCGGGCCTGTGTCACAGCTCGAGGTGGACTCGAGCGGCCGGGTCGATCTCGGCCACCTCGAGACGCTACTCGTCGCCGGCGGCGGTATCCGGACCGCTCTTGTGAACTGCCAGTGGGCAAACCACGAGGTGGGGACTCTTCAGCCCGTGGCCGAGGTCGTGGCGCTCTGCCGGGACGCGGGGGTGCCCGTGCACATAGACGCCGCCGCAGCCCTCGGGCACTTCCCGGTCGAGCTCGATGCGCTCGGGGCCGACTTCGTCTCGGCAAGCGCGCACAAGTTCGGGGGGCCGCCGGGTACCGGCGCGCTCGTCGTCCGGCGGGGCCTTCGCCTCGAGCCGTTCATAGTCGGCGGCGCGCAGGAACGGGCACGACGAGGCGGGATCGAGAACGTCCTCGGCATCGTGGGCTTCGGCGCGGCTGCGGCCGCGCTCAATGAGCCCGGGCGCCTCGAGCGCGAAGAGGCGGCCGCCTGGCGGCTCACCGGGTCGCTGCTCGAGGCCGCCACGTCGCTCGAAGACGTCGACCCGCTCGGCGACAACTTGCAGCGGGCGCCTCACATCGTGAACGTGGCGGTCGGGGGCGTCCTCGCCGAGGCGGTACTGCTCGGCCTGGACCGCTCGGGGATCGCGGCGCATTCGGGCTCGGCCTGCTCGTCCGAAACCATAGAGCCGTCCCCCGTCCTTGCCGCCATGGGAGTTGACCCGGACCGCTCGCTCCGGCTGTCGGTCGGGTGGTCCTCCACCGACGATGACGTCGCGGCCTTCGCGACGGCCTTTCCTGCTGTCGTGGGACGCCTGCGTGCGCTCGGGTCAACCAAAACGTGAACCGACCCGCCGACGGGAGCGTCAACCCGCTCCGGCGGCGGCAGCGGCCCTAAAGGCGGCCGAGTAGGCGTTAGGCAACGGTTGCCTGACAGCCGCGAAGGCCCTCTGCGCAATCGGGGCGACCGAGGCGAGCAGGCTCTTGGAAGCCCCGCAGCGCAGCGCGTCTTTGAACTGGGTCACGGCGGCTGTCGGCCTTCCGAAGTCCTCGTAGAGGATCACCCCCAACAAGGCGTGGGCATCGGGGTAGCTGGGGGCGACCTTGACGGCCCGGGCGACCGAGGCGTCCCCCTTCACGAGCACGAGCTGGTTCTTCGACGACAGCCCTGCGAGGCGAATCAGCCAGCCGCCGTAGGTCAAGGCGTCGGGCTGGTTCGGGTCGGTTCGCAGGACCTCGTTGTATAGCTGGACCGCCTCGGCGGCCTGGCCCTCGCTGCCGAGGACCGCGGCCCGCTCGAGTGTCGCCTGCTCCTGTTGGGCCGAGGAGAGGGAGATCGACCCGGTCGCCGACTCGCCCGGCAGGCGGACACCGGCGATCGAGGCCGCCAGCAAACCCGCCGCCGCGACGAAGCAGCACGCAGCTGCGACCCCGACGGCGAGCCGCACGCGCCTGTTCCCGAGCCACCGGCGCAGGCCCAAGGCTCGAGGAGGGGAGGCCGCGTCCTCACCCTCTCCGGCCCGCCCGGTCACCTGGTCAGCGAGATCGGCGATCGCCTCGTCGACCTCGACGAGCCTGCGGCCATAACGCGCCCGGAGGAGGGCGAAGTCCTCCTCGTCGAGCTCCGCGGCCGCGAGCTCGCGCTCCAGGTCCTCGATCGAAGAGAGCAGAAACGCACGCTCGTCAGCGAGCCCACGGGGCCCTGAGCGGGCAGGAACCTGGCTGGGGCTCTGCCTCGCGACCGAGCGCCTGGTCACGCGGGGTCCTCGAGGCGCCTTCGACGCCACAGGTACAAACCGAGCACCACCACCGCCGCCCCGAGCACCGTCACAGGGACCGCCCACAACAAGATGTCCGCACCCGATCCGGAGGGGACGAGGAGCACCTCCTCGCCGAAACGGGCGACGACAAGCTGCTCGATCCGGGCGTCGCTCAGGCCCTCGTGGACCCATGTCGCGACCTCGCCACGGAGCCCGACCGCGATCGGTGCGTCGGACTGCGCTATCGAGAGGTCGACGCAGCTAGGGCATTTGATGACGCTGTCGAGGTAGGCAATCCTCGCTGCCGAGCTTGGCCTTTGCGGGTGCACGCTTCCCACTGCGAGGGCCACCACGACGACCACGGCCACAACCACCCACGCGGCGCGCGAGGCGAGAACCGAAAGCACGGCGCGCGCGACGCTGTTGGGCTCCCGCTCAGCGCGCGTTGTGCCCTGGCCGATGGCGGCGGTCACGAGGGGGCCGCCAGGGCGTGCTCTACGAGCCGGTCGAGGCCGGCGACGGTGACCCCGCCGAGGATCCGGTCCACGACGCGGCCGTCAGGCGCGATGAGGAAGGACTGGGGCGGATCGTCCACCCCATAGCTGATCGCGATCCGCTCGCCGGGGTCGACGAGCGAGGGCCAGGTGGCAC
>JBEKMZ010000059.1:0-22832 GCA_049523315.1 Acidimicrobiales bacterium
GCTGGTCCCACCCGGGGTCTAGTCCCACAGTCGCCACTGGGCCAGTCCCGCATCCCAAAGCGAGCGCAGCTGTCTCACATCTTTCAGCGTATCCATGGGATGCCAAAAGTCCGTATGAGTCATCGCCATCACCTCGCCAGCGGCTGCCAGAGGTGCGATCACGTCAAGCTCCATGCTCTGGTCGTCAGACTCGATGCGATCAAGCACCTCTCTGCGCAGAACCATGAAGCCGCCGTTGACCCAACCCTCGCCCACATCGGGTTTCTCGACGAACTCCGTGACGTGACTTCCATCTAACTCGAGCCAGCCGAACCGCGCCGGTGGCCGAACCGCCATCAGGGTGACGAGGCGACCGTGGTCGCGGTGAAATTCGACAGCTCTTCGTAGGTTTGCATTGGTCAAACAGTCGCCGTAGGCAAGGCAGAAACTCTCGTCAGGAAGATGTGAAGCCAGCCGCCTAACCCGCCCACCGGTGTTCGTCGCGTAGCCGGTGTCGATCAGGTCGACCGTCCAATCCTCACTCGGCGAGCCATGAAGACTGATCTCGCCCGTGGGGATGTGAACAGAAAGATCGCAGGCGTGGTTGCGGTAGTTGAGGAAATAGGACTTGATGATGTCGCCTTTGTAACCGAGGGCCACCACGAAGTGGGACATTCCGAACGAGCCGTAGAGCTTCATGATGTGCCAGAGGATCGGATGTCCTCCGATCTCAACCATCGGTTTAGGGCGTGTCTCGGTTTCTTCCTGCAACCGCGACCCCAGTCCGCCAGCGAGAACCACTACGCGCATCGGAACCTCATCAGGACCGGTACGGCCGAGTCCCTAAGCATATGCGCAGTCATCGGTAGTTTGAGCTTAGCTCTACGGGCCCCTCTGCCGGAATGACCCTGTACGACCAGCCGTCGTTGGTTGCCTTGTGCGACGGGTCACCAAACAGGTCAAAGTGGAAGAGCTGCATCCGCGGGACCGGTTCGGCTTCGGTCCTCCCTCCGAGTACTGGACATTCGGAGGGATTCATCCTTCACTCCTTGCCGGACGACCGTGCGATGCTCTCGCGGCCGCGTTGAGCCAAACCGTCACGCCGCCGATCTGTCTCGGCTGTCCGATGGCCAGCGTCAGATAGTGAACCACCAGCGTGGGGTCGGCCCCAATGGGTTCGACCACTACTGCGCCGACCTTGTATCGCACGAGAAGCGCTCGAATCGCCATCGCAGTATTCGCGGCGAGCGGCGCGCGAGGACCGTACGGCGTGCGTGTGCCGTGCAACCCGTAATAGAAGAGGGTTTGGAGCTCGGGTGGCTGCAGTGCCGGCGCGAAGTAAGTGGCGATACCGCCAGGACCGGGAATGAAGGCGAAACCGCCATAGATCTTGAATCGCATGTCGGCGTCGACCTGAGCCAACATCCCCTCCACGTTCGGATGATCTTGGTAGGGATAGAAAAGAACGCTGGCCCCCTCAGGAATCTGTCTGACGGCCGCGGTCGTGAACAGGCGCGGCACAGATGCCGACCCGGAGGAATAGGAATTCGGGACGAGGGCGACGAGGGCAACGACACCCACAGCCAGCGCCGCTGCTGACCATGGCCGTTGCCCCGCCGACCACGCACGAGCGGAGGTCGGATCGATCTCGATGGTCTTCCTTCCCGGCCTTGTAGGGCTGCCCCGCCGAACTGTGACGATCACGGCCCGGTTTCGTAGGCTGTCCAGCCCGACCGCGAGGACGATGGCTGCGAACAACTGCATGTACAGCGAGAACCGAGCGGTGATCGCCTCCTGAAGGATGGGGATGCGTAGCGCGAGACTCCACGGAAGAGGGAAGCCCGTTGGATGACCGCCATAGGTGAGCCGGGCTCCCAACGACAAGACAAAGGCCACCAGAATCATCACAGCCGAAAACAAAACCAGCCCTCGCTTCCGAAGCACGGCGGTGAACCCAACCAGAACTAGCACGAGAGGCAGACCGAGATACAGGCCGTTTTCCGAAACATCACCGGCGGTCAACGAACTGCCGGCCGTTACAAGTTGAGCGGGAGCGAACCGCTCGTCCGAGGTCGGAAGAAGAAAGCCAGCAACGTCGCCCGAGTATCTCCCGAGGCTCGCCGGCGAATGAACGGCTCCGACTAGATGCTGCGCGCCAGCGAACGTGAACCAGATCGGGTAGGCGAGAACGACCCCACACAGGCCAACTGCGTAGCCCAGGCCGATAGCCGCGTGACGCCAATGCTCGCGGACGGCGCGCCGTCGGGCGACAATAATCAATACAACCGCACCGATCCCGCTTATGAGAACCGTCGTGGCGAGAATTTCGGGCGAGATCAGGTACTGCGCTGCACAGAGAACGCCAAGCACCAGGCCGGTTCGCGGCGCGCTTCGTCGCTGGCGCACGAAGAGCTCGTGCAGCGTAAGCAGAACCAGCGGAGGAATCGGGACGAACACCAGATGAAGGTGTCCCCATCCCTGGCCCACCATGTAGGCCGAGAAGCCGTAAAGCAGCCCGCCGATAAAGGCGGCTGGCCACCAGCTCGTAAATCGTCTCAACACGAACATCATCGAGGTTGCCGATGCAGGAAACGCAAGCCACAAAAGAAAGTTGTAAGAGAACACTGGACCGAGCGTCAGCGTAAGCGGCGTCGCAAGAATCCCAAGCAGAGGAAACGACGTGTTAACGCCGAGATTGACGCCGAAGGGGTAGTCGATCCAGTTCGAGAAGAATATGTTGTGGGCGTGAGTGATCGCGTACGCAGGCCAAGCGAGGAACCACACTTCTTGTACCGTGTCGGTACAAGCACAACCGGTGAGTCTGGTTGTGCTGAAGGCACCGGTCCATCGATACATGAATGTTGCCGCGGCGCAGTAGAGACCTATAGAAACAAGCGCGGGGCCGCAACGACGCAACCCACGGAGGACCCTACTGTACGAGCCCGCCGCTGAATTGGCCGAGACCCTGGAGTCGGCGGCGAAGTTCACCGTCCTACACCTCGACGCGCCGATAGCAAGACCCTGCTGTTTTCCTAGACATCCGGGCGAATTCTACTGGACCACTCATCACGATTCGAAGATCCAAGCCCTAGTCCTGCAACGGTCGACATCGGCCGACGTTTGAGGTGTCGGAGTATCGGTGTGATTGCTCAAGTCACCCGTGCCAGCCGCGAGACCGAGCAGATTATTCCAATCACGGACATTTGTCGTTTGATCTCATGGAGGACACCGCAACCTGCCCGCCCTGTGGCCTCCTCGTAATGCCCCTCGCAAAGCCCAGCCCCCAGGCGGCGTGCATCGTCGGAAAAGAGGCAAGAAGCGTCGGTACCGCTGGTGGATCACTCGCGAGCTCGATCGCCCCACGCGCAAGGACGACAGTGACGTAGACAGCCAGCACCTGCTGGCGCCACGGGCTGACAAGACCCGCGAAAAGCGCTGGCACAGCGAGCTGGCGATAAGAGATGGAGCCGGGGTGCTTGCGGATTGTGCGGGCACGGTTGTGACCGTAGCGGTAGAACTGCCGTGCGAGCGGCCCGAGCCCGTCGCGCCCGAGGTACAACGACTTGATCGAGGGATCGAGGTACACCCCGCCATAACCCTGGGCCCGCCAGGCCAGCTCGGCATCCTCGTTGCCTCCCGACCACTCGTCATAGCCGCCCATCTCCCGGATCTTGCTCGCCCTGTACGCACCGAGGTAGACCGTGTCCACAAAGCGGGGCTCACCTCCTTCGCGCCGGAAGGCCGCCGGCCCGGCCCCGATCCGTGAGGTCATAGCCGCCACGATGCCGCGTTGGCGAGCGTCATGAGCCTCGTAACGCATCTGCCCGCCGACGATGGCCGCTCCGGAGTGCTCGAGCGCCGCGACGCAGTGCTCGACGTAGTCCGCCGCGATCGCGGTGCGGGCGTCGACGCGCACGATGATGTCGCCCGAGGCGGCCGCGATCGCGGCGTTCAGGCCGGCGGGACGGATGCGCCTCGGATTGTCGACCACTACAACTCGGGGGAACCCAGCCACGACCGAGCGTGTGTCGTCGCTCGAACCGCCGTCGGCCACGACGATCTCGACGATGGCGCGATAGCTCTGCCCTGCGACTGAGGCCAGGCAGCGCTCGAGCTGAGGAGCCTCGTTGAGGACCGGGAGGATGATCGAGACGGTGGGGGGCGTGGCAGTCTTGGCGGATTCGTCGCGCTCTTTGACAACAGGTTCCGTGGACATCGCCAAACCTCCTGGCTCACAAGCTTGCCAGTCGGCAAGGCCGTTGCCGACGATGCCCACCATGCTGGCCTAGACGAGCGGCCAGGGATAAGCCCTGTAGTCCTCTCTTGGTGCCGGGAAGCGGCGCCTTTTGAGGAGGGAGACAGCCCGGCGCTTCAGTGCCTGGCGCTCATCGCCTTCGAGCAGCGCCGCGACCGCGTCCGGGATCGCCTCGGCGACCACCTCACAGCCCGAGAGCATTTCCGCCGGCAGCTCCTCGCCGGCGAAATCCCACATCACGGTTCGCAACTTCGCCTCGACGTGGAAGCACAGTCCGTGGTCGATCCCCCAGAGCCTCCCCTCCAGGTCCTTCAGAAGATGACCACCCTTGCGGTCGCCGTTGTTGACAAGTAGGTCGAAGGCCGCGATCCGCCGGAGCTGTGGGTGGAAGATTGGCTCGTTCAGCAAAGTGAAGTAGTGCTCGGCGAAGTCTGCGTGAACAAAGCGCTGCACAGACCCCTCCCCGTGCGGACCGTCGTGTCGCAGGACGGTCTCAGGTACGACATCGAGTCCGAGCGCGTCTGAGAGGGCGTAGGCCGCCACCTCACGGCGGAAAAGCCCCCCTGGGTAGTCCCACAGGGGGCGCTCGCCTCTGCCAGGCTTATAGACGGCGCGCTCGTCTGTCTCGCCCAAGCGGACCGCCGCCAGGAACGAGTAGTTGGAGCTCCAAGGCAACCTGCCCAGGATCTCGAGTTCTCCTTCGGCAAGCAGCTCCAGCCATGCTGGCCCGCTCAGGTCAGGGGCGGGCGGTGGCCGTTCGTCCTCGGGCACACGTGGCCTCTCGCGTCGAGGGGATACCCGCACAGCGGGCAAGGGGGCCGGCCCGCCTCGACGAGCTCTGTCCCGCGAATAGCCAGCGCCGCCGCCTGTTCTCGAGTTATCGATACCCGCACGCTCGAGCCGACGTCCTCTTCGGTCTCGAGCTCCAGGTCCTCGCCAAGACCGAAGAGCGCTTCCACGTCTGGCTCCGGCTCTGTGGTGTCGATCTCCTCGGCAACAAGGATTATGCGGTCCACTTCTTCGTCGTAGCTGACGCCGAGCGAACGGACTACGAAGTCGGGCTCCACGAAGGGCTCGAGCGCGAGCTCGCTGCCCGCCGGTAGCTCACCAGGGCGTGCCAGCTCGGCGAGCATCCGACCGAGGAAGCGAGCCAGAGCGGATACCTGCGCCTTCTCCAACTTCAGCGTCCTCAACAAGGCGCCCTCGCGCACCTGCAGGACGAACACGCGCTCGCCTACAGGTCCGACGGTCCCCACTGTCACCCTGTCGGGGTTCGCCAGCTCGAGATCGTCGCTCACCGCGACATCTCCCGCGTCGGCTCGACGCCCGCCGGGCCGCTCGTCACGCCCATGGCGAGCACAGCCGGGCCTCCTGAGCCGTAAACGACGGTCGAGATCGAGCAAGGGGCGACCACAATGCGCTGGAAGAGGTCGAGAGGAACGCCGAGGACGCTCGCCAAGACCACCTTTATGCAGTCGGCATGCGAGACGGCGACGACGACCTCACCAGGATGGTCGTCGCAGATCCTCCCAATCGTGTCGGTGAGGCGCGACTGGAGCTCGACGAAGGACTCACCACCGGGAAAGCGGAACCCGGACGGCCAGCGCTGAACCGTCTGCCACTCGGGCAGCTTGCGCAGTTGCGCAAGGTTCTCGCCGGTCCATGTACCGAAGTCACACTCGATGAGGCCGCGCTCGGCTAGGACGGGCTTGCCCACACGGTCGGAGATGGCCAGCGCCGTCTCGCGCGTGCGCTCGAGCGGAGAGGAGTAGAGCGCCGAAACGGTCATCGACGAGAGGGCCTCGCCAGCTTTGGCCGCCTCGGCACGACCCTGGTCGGACAGGTGCAGGCCGCGTGCGCGCCCAGGCAGCACCTTGCCAGTCGTCGCCGTCGTGCCATGGCGGACCAGGCACACCACTGTCTGGTTAGGTGGTTTGCGACGAGATGACGGCACGAACGACACCGTAGCCTTTGATCGTGCGATCGGCCGTCTGGCGTCTGGAACAGATCGGCCGCGAAGTGGCCGCCTGCACGCGTTGCCCCAGGCTGGTGGCGTGGCGCGAGCTCGCCGCCTCGAAGCCGCCCGCGTCGCACGCTGGAGAGACCTACTGGGGGCGCGCCCTGCCCGGCTTCGGTGATCCCGACGCTCGGCTCGTCATCGTCGGCCTCGCGCCGGCGGCCAACGGCGGGAACCGGACGGGGCGGATGTTCACGGGCGATCGCTCTGGCGAGTTTCTGTTCGCCGCCTTGCATCGCGCGGGCTACGCCAACCAGCCGCTCAGCCGCTCGGCCGATGACGGGCTCGAGCTCTCGGGGGCGTGGGTGACCGCGGCCGTGCGTTGTGCCCCACCCGAGAACAAGCCGACCCCCCTCGAGCGCGAGACCTGTGCCGGCTACCTCTCCGCCGAGCTGCGGGAGCTCGCATCAGCGCGTGTGCTGCTCGCCCTCGGTGCCTTTGCCTACGAGGCGTTGTGGCGCCTCCCGGAAGCGGCAGGGGTGCTGGGGAGCAGGCGCGAACGTTTCGGTCATGGCCTCGAGCTGCCACTTCCACCATTGGCGGCACGGCATCCGCGCACACTGTTGTGCTCGTACCACCCGAGCCAGAGGAACGTCTTTACCGGTCTGCTGACTGCTGACATGTTCGACCGGCTGCTCGCCCGCGCCCGCGAGCTCGGGGCCTGAATTCGAAACGACCTCAGGCGCTCGCGACAGGGATTCTGCGTGGTGCCGGCTCGGCGTCCTCGGGCCAGCGGCGACGGCTCACGCGAGACAGCTTGCGCAACAGCGCGACGGCGTCGGGATCGTCGTCGAAGGCGGGCCGGACCTCGATGGCACCGGCGGCGTGCATCGCTGAGATGAGCTCGCGACCCTTGTCGGTGCGAACCATGGTCAGCGTCCAGCGGGGGAACGTCCCGATCCCGCCGGTCGAGATGTCGGCGTGCTCGGCCGCGAAGTCGGGGCAGTGCTTGCAGCCCTCGCGGGTCCACTCGTGCGCCTCTTTGAGCGGGATCTCGTGCAGCTCGCCGTCGCGGGTCCAGACCTGGAAGATTCCCTTGATGTTCATCTTCACGATGTCCTCGCGGGCCAGGTCATAGCGTGCCTCGAACAACTCGGGGAAGATCGAGTCGTCGAAGGTCTTCGAGCACAGCAGCCCGATCGTCAGCACGAAGCGACGTGCGACCTTGCCGGCTTTGCGCGCCGACATGATCGCCGGAGCCGAGGCCTGGCAGCCCATGCCCACGAGGGCGATCCGCTCCGCTCCTTCGGCTGTCGCCGCCGCGTAGGCAAGGGGGTTGGCCGAATAGGTGTAGCGCGAACCCGCCGCCGCGAGCACCTCGGCGCGGTTGCGGGCGACGCCCGGCACTGCCTTCCAGCTCGTACCGTCGCCCTCGACCTCCGAAACAAGCGCGGCGTCGATGACGTCGTGTTCGAGGGCCCAAATTAAAAGGGCCGAGACGAGTGCGCCGTCCTGGCCGGCGGCCATCACCTCCGGGTCGGTGGCCCGGACGAGGAGCACGTCCTGAGCGATGCCGTAGAGCTCGTTCTCCGCGCGCTCGCGGCCGAAGAGGAAGGTGTCGACCTCCGGCTCCCAGGAGCGAAAGCGCGGGCAGGCCCTCGTGCAGAGGGTGCAGCCCTTCTCGCCGTGGACGCAGTCGTCGGCTCCGCCCATCTCTGGAACATGGAATGGGTGGTAGACGCCTTTTTGGTCGTCATAGCCGAGGACGTCATAGGGGCAGACGACGACGCACGCCGAGCACCCGGTGCAAAGACCGGAGGTCACGACCTCCCGGTACAGGTGCGACCAATGCGGCTTTTCGGGGGGCATTGGCAAATTCTAGCCATCCTCTGAGATGGGCGCCCTTCCCGGGAACGTGAGGATACGATCTCTCTAAGTGGTAATGCCATCACATAACGCGTTCGGAACGCGTGGGCCCATGTTCGGGACGACTGGAGCGCCGTAGTAGCCTCGAGGTGTGCTGTTACGCGAGAGCAGCAGAATTTGATGGACATTGCGATAGTCGGTCTGGGTTCTTGGGGGTTGAGCTTCCTCGAGCGCATTGTCGCGGGTTCGCGCTCTCAGTGGGGGCCGGTCCGGGTCCACGTCGTCGAGCCTGGGACGCCTGGATCGGGTGTCTATGCCGTCGACCAGCCCGACTACTTGATCCTGAACACCCCCTGTGGGCAGGTCTCCCTCTACCCGTGGCAGGATGTAGGCCAATCTCCCGACTACGCGCTCGGGCTTCACGAGTGGGTCACAGCCGCCGGCTACAGATGGGTGGGTGACTCCTGCCGGGTCCGGCCCGAGGGCCGGGAGATAAGCCCTGACGACTACCTTCCCCGCCGCATCATGGGCGAGTACCTGCAGTGGTTCTACGAGAAGCTCGTCGCCGCCACGCCCGCGAAAATGGAGATCGTCCACCACCACACCGAGGCCGTGAACATCCTCGCTCGTGGTTCGGGACGCGAATGCGTCCTGTTGGCCAACGGTGAGCAGTTCGAGGTCGATCACGTCATCTTGACCTCGGGCCACACCGACAACGTCGAGCCCGCCGCCGACCCGGCACTCGTGGCCCGGCCATACCCGGTCGACCGATACGTGAACACGATCCCGATCGACTCCTCCGTCGCCGTCGAAGGCATGGGGCTCGTGGCCACCGACGTCGTCATGGCGCTCACCGTGGGAAGAGGCGGCTCGTTCACCGAGAACGGCGATCGGCTCCGCTATGTGAGATCGGGCCGCGAGCCGGCGCTCCGGCTCTTCTCCCGCAGCGGCTTTCCCTACACGGCAAAGGCGGTCGCGACCGTCGACGAGAGCGACGCGTACGAGGCGGTCGTCTGCACACGACAAGCGGTCGGGGCGGCCCAAGGTGGCCCCGGAACCGGCCGGCCTCGGCGCCAGATCGACTTTCGATCCGCCGTGCTGCCGTTGATCCTCGCCGAGATGCAGATCAGGTACTACTCCCAGTCGGCCCTTCTCGCCGGCGGGCGACCGGCATCGGAGGAAGTCCGCAAGCGGCTCGGCCGGGCCTGGAGCGATGGGTCGTACGGGACGGCCGTGCGCGCGCTCACAGCCAAGTACGGCGAGTTCGACCCGTCGCGGCACTTCTTCGGACCCCACGGCGAGTACGTCTCCACCAAGGACTACGAGTCACAGATCTATTCGATCGTCGAGGCCGACCTTGTCGAAGCGCTCCGAGGGGGCTCGGCACCTGTGAAGTCCGCCTACGAGGTGCTGCGCCACGTCCGCGACCTCATGCGTACCGTGATCGAGTTCAAGGGCCTGACGCTCGAGTCGTACATCGACTTCAGAGACAACATCAAGACGAGGGTGAACCGACTCGTGGCCGGCCCGCCAGCCGTGCGCTCCATGCAGCTGCTGGCGCTGATGGACGCCGAGATCGTCACCGTACCCTTCGGGCCACTGCCTGTCATCAACCCGGCCGCGGACGGTGGGTTCGTGCTGAGCTCGAGACATTTCGAGCAGCCCTTCAACGAGCCGGTGGACTGGCTCATCCACGGTCACCTCGAGAACCCGACTATCTGCCACTCGAGCTCCAGCCTGTTAAGGCGGCTCTGGCAGGACGGAAGGCTCCAGCCCCTCAGCTACGGCGGCACCGACGTGGGCAGCGTCAATTTGGACGAGGCATTCCACCCGATCGACGCCTGGGGCCAGCCGGCGCACAGGATCTGGGTGTTCGGCTCGCTCACCGAGGGCGTACGATACTTCACCCACTACGTACCGTCGCCGAAGAGCCGGTTGCGGGCATTCCTCGACGCGCAGCGATGCGTCGAGGAGATCATGGCCTGAGGCCTTCAGCCCGACGCTTCCGCTCTTTTCGATCAGCAGCCCGGCAAGAACCGGCCGGGCTCACTCGTAGTCGATCACCACGTCCTCGTGGAGGAAACGGTCGACCTCCAAGAGTCCCTCGTAGTCCGGCGAGACCCCGTAGACCGAGTAGATGTAGTGGCGGGTCCCGGCCCAAGGATCGACTGCGTCACCAGGCCCACGGTTGACAAAGATGCTGTTGACTCCGGTAAGCGCCGCCAGCCGGTCGAGGCCGTGGATGGTGACAACTCGCCGCGCGGATGGCGGGGCCTGGAACAAAAAGCGCCAGCCCACTTTGGAACAAGACACCGGTCCTTCAACGTGTACGACCTCGCCAAGGGCGACGCGCATGGAGAGTCGCATGAGCGACTCCCCACTTGCCTGGAACAGCATCTCCGGCACTCCCCCACCGAGCCTGCCGTTCACCTCGAGCACCCTCGGGCCGTCGGGGGTCCACTTGATCTCGATGTGGAAGCCACCTGTGCGGACTCCGAGGGCAATTAGAGCTTGCGTTGCGACCTCGAGGACTTGGGCCTGTTCAATAGGTGATATGTCGGCGGGGATGAAAAAACCCGTTTCACGAAACGGCTCTGCCAGCGGGAAGCGCCCTGTCACCGCGATATGGCTTATCTTGCCGTGCGCAACCAGGCTGTCGACTGACAGGTAATCGGCAAAGCGCTTTTCGGGGGATGAAGGAAGGCTCGCAAGGTACTGCTCGACCATCATCCCGAGCTTGTAGACGGCGCCCGACGGAAGCATCGCCACTTGACCCACGAGATCAGCGGCATCTGCCACGGGCACGGTGTACTGCCCCCCGCTGCCGATGCGCGGCTTGAGCACGGCGGGAAACTCCACCTTGGCGGCGAGGGCCCCGACTGCGCCCGGCTCGCGTTCGATCGGGACCTCCCAGAACCCCGGCGAGGGCAAGCCTCCGTCGCGCAGCGCCTCGCGTTGCGCGAACTTGTCAACCAAGCACCGGGCCAGTTCCGGCGTGTAGTAGTCGAACCCGAGCTCCGCCGCCAGGAGGGAAAGAGGGACGATGTCCTCGTCCCGATAGGTCACCGCTCCGGCGGGAGAATGCGGTCGCACCGCCGAGGCGATCTGTCCCGGTGACATTCCGGCCACGTTCACCACTGTCCCGACCTTCCTCAGCAGCCGGCTCGAAGCGGCGTTCTCAGGAACGCTCTCATCGATGAGCCAGAGGATCTCGCACAGCCCTGACGAGGCCTCCACGATCTGCAACGCAGGCGCTGAACGAAGGCCGTGCCCGACCACGAGCACGGGCAGTCGGCTGTCAGCGGGCAACCGCGTCACAGCAAGGCTTTAGCAGCTAGCACCTCCCAGCACAAGATCCCAGCGGAGCGGGGACCGCCCGCGACTGCCACTGAAGTGTCCGGGCAGGCTTTAGAGTGGTCGGGCAAGCAACCGCATGGCTTGACAGTTGGAGAAGATCAGATCGCATTGGTAATCGCCTCGACCGGCGACACTCGTACGGCGGTGGGAGACGAAGTCGAAGGTAGCCGCGCGCTGGGCGCAGGACCCTCGACAATCGAGATCGCATTTGTCAACAACATGCCAAGCTCCGCCTTCGATGCGACCGAGCAGCAGTTCACCGGGCTGCTCGAGAGCGCTGCCGAGTTGGCCGGCGCGACCGTGCGCGTGAGCAGGTACGCGCTGGCAGGGCTGGAGCGCACCGAAAAGGTCGAAGAGCGCCTCGCCCGTGATTACAGTGCCGTGGAACACATCTACGCGGAGCGCCTCGACGGCCTCATAGTCACCGGTACCGAGCCCCTCGCGAAGGACCTCAGGCAAGAGGCTTACTGGAGCGAGCTCGCAGAGCTCATCGAATGGGCGCAACGCGCCACCGCGTCCGCCGTGCTCTCTTGCCTCGCCGCACACGCTGCGGCGCTCCTCTTTGACGGCATAGAGCGCGAGACGCTCGAGACCAAGTGCTCAGGAGTCTTCGTCCAGGAGGTCAGGACTGACCATCCGCTCACGGCGGATCTCGGCCCGACCGTCCACATGCCGCACTCGCGCCTCAACGACCTGCCGTCGCTGCTGCTCCAAGAGGGCGGGTACAAGAGCTTGATCGAGTCGCCGGAGATGAACTGGACGGTGGCCGTCAAAGACCGTGGCTGTTGTAGCTTCGTACTCGTCCAAGGCCACCCGGAATACTCGACCACGAGCCTTTTGAGGGAGTACCGCCGCGACTTGCAACGCTACCTACGAGCCGAACGCGCCGTCGCGCCGACGATCCCTGTCGGTTACCTCGACGACGTGGGCCAAAGGCTCCTCGAGGACTTCGAGGCTCGCGCAGTGGCCGGGCCCTCGGACCCCGAGGCGATGAACGACTTCCCTTTCGAGCCCGTGGCGGAGCGCCTCGTCAACACCTGGCAGAGCTCGGGGACGCGCCTATATGCCAACTGGCTTCGGCTCATTGAACACAGGAGGCAGAGCGGTGCATGACGAGACGGTGGCGATCCATGGTGGCTACGCCCCCGACACCACCCGCGCGGTCGCCGTGCCCATCTATCAGACGATCGCCCACGAGTTCGACGACGCCGCGCACGCAGGAGCCGTCTTCGACCTCGAGATCCCGGGCTTTCACTACAACAGGCTCAACAACCCTACGAATGGCGTCCTGGAAGGGCGCCTGCAAGCAATCGAAGGTGGCACCGGCGCGGTCCTCATGAGCTCGGGGGCGGCCGCAGTCAACTACTCGATCGTGAACCTCGCCCGTGCCGGAGACAACATCGTCACGACGCCACAGCTCTACGGCTCCACTTACACCCTGTTCGCACACGTACTTCCCGACCTGGGCATCCAAGTGCGCTTCGCCGACAGCGACCGCCCTGAGGCGATCGAGCCCCTGATCGATTCGGGCACGAAGGCGATCTTCTGCGAGTCGGTGGGCAACCCGGCGCTGAACGTCGTCGACCTCGCCGCCTTCGCCGAGCTCGCCCACAGCCGCGGCGTCCCGCTCATCGTCGACAACACGATCGCGACTCCCATGTACCTAAAGCCGATCGAGCACGGGGCAGATGTCGTCGTGGAGTCGCTGACCAAGTTCATCGGCGGCCACGGCACGACACTCGGCGGCGCCATCATCGACGCGGGACGTTTCCCGTGGGCCGAGCATCCCGACAAGTTCCCGATGTTCAACCAGCCCGAGCCGGCCTTCCACGGCGTCGTCTACGCCCGACAGTTCCCAGAAGCACCATTTGCTGTCCGCTGCCGCACGGTCAGCCTCCGCAACACCGGCTCGACGTTGTCCCCCTTCGGCGCCTTCCTCCTCCTGCAGGGCCTCGAGACTCTGGCCGTCAGGCTCGAGCGCCACGAGTCGAACACACGGGCCATCGCCAGCTACCTCGCCACCGACTCACGCGTCGAGTGGCTGAGCTGGCTGGGAGACCCGGGCTTCGCCTACTACGACCTCGCCCAGCGCTATCTGAAGGGCCACTGCCCTTCGATCGTCACGTTCGGCGTCGCGGGCGGCTACGACGCCGGGATACGTTTCTTCGACTCGGTGAAGCTGTTCAAGCGGCTCGTGAACATGGGTGACGCCAAGTCCCTCGTCGCCCACCCCGCCTCGACTACACACCGCCAGTTGTCTCCCGAGGCCCTCGCCCTCGTCGGCGTGGCACCGGAAACGATAAGGCTGTCAATCGGTATCGAGCACGTCGACGACCTCATCGCCGACATAGATCAAGCTCTGAGCGCTGCGCTGTGACCACGCTCGCCGTCGGTGTGGACCTCGTGAAGGTTGACGAGGTGCAAGAGGCCATAGCCTGCTTCGGCGACCGATACCTCGATCGTGTCTTCACGGCTCACGAGCTTGCCTGCGCGGGCGGCGAGGCGGAGGTGCGCGCCCGCCACCTTGCGGCCCGGTTCGCCGCGAAAGAGGCGACGATGAAGGCTCTCGGGCCGGACGATCGGTTGCCGGCCTGGCGCTCGATCGAGGTCCGCCAGGAACCGGGCGGTCGTTGCAGCCTCCGGCTCAGCGGCCACGCCGCCAAGCTCGCGAGGCGGTTCCACCTGAGTGAGTTCGCGGTGAGCCTCAGCCACGAGGGGCCAATCGCCGTGGCTGTCGTCTTTGCTGTCGGTCAGGACGAGGCGTGACCGGCGAGTTCCGCGCCGCGCTCTTGCAAGGCGGTCTGCTCTTCGACACCGGTGTCGACGGCCTCTACATTCGCTCGGAGACCTTCGAGAACGTGGTTCGCGCAATCGACGGTCTCGTCAGCGCGACGGGGTCGGACCAGCAAGCCACGGTTCTCCACTTCCCGCCGATCATCCCGAGGGTCGTATTCGAGCACAGCGGCTACCTGCGCTCGTTTCCCGACCTGCTCGGCTCGATCGACGTCTTCGACGGCAACGAGGCACTGCACGCCGAGCTCATCGAACGGCTCGAGCAGGGAGAGAACTGGGCCGAACTGCTCACGGCCTCCGACCTGACGCTCTGTTCGGCAGGCTGCCACCCGCTCTATCCCTTGTGCTCAGGGCGCCTACGCGAGGGTGGTCGCCGTTTCGAGGTCTTCGGGCACTGTTTCCGTCACGAGCCCAGCTTGGACCCGGCCCGGATGCAGTCTTTCCGCCAGCACGAGTTCGTCTATGTCGGGGACCCGGCCGACGCCGTCGCCCACCGGGACCTTTGGCTGGAGCGCTCCGCTGAGCTGCTCTCGGGGCTCGGGCTAGCCGTCGAGAAGGTCGTCGCCAACGACCCGTTCTTCGGCCGCGGAGGCAAGATGCTTGCTTCGAACCAGCGCGCAGAGGAGCTCAAGTACGAGGTCGTGTGTGCCATTCAGCCCGATATCGAGCCCACGGCCCTGTCCTCTTCGAACTACCACCTCGACCATTTCGGGGCCGAGTTCGGGATCGAGGCCGCGAGCGGCAAGCCGGCTCACAGCGCATGCGTGGGCTTCGGCGTCGAGCGGATCACTCTCGCGTTGCTGGCCACTCACGGCCTCGACCCACAGGAGTGGCCAGACCACGTGCACGAACGCCTTTGGCCGTGAGCCTTGGCCTGCCCGACCAAGACATGAGGATGCCGTCTCCTAGTCTCGGGGTGTAACTCACCCCGGGACTAGGAGCCCCCCACCCCGCTGTGCGCGGCGCGCCAGGCCACGCTGTCTTCGTCGGCGTCTGGAACTGCGTGAAACTCGGCAATCACGTGAGCCAGGATCAAATCGGCGACTTGCTCCCGGTCCCTCAGCGGGAACAGCCCGTGGTCTAGGGTCGGGATCACCTCGATGCGCAAGTGGTCCTTGCGGTTGGCACGTGCGACGGGTCCGAGGCCGGACCTCAAAAATGGCCTGATCTCCTGCTGGCCACAGATCAAGAGCACGTCAGTGCCCGACTCGACGAGATCCAGGACGCGACGGCCGGGTCCCTTCCGATAACGCCCGATTGCCTGGCGCCAAGAAAGGACCAGCGCCCTTTGGCCGCGTGCCAGAAGAAGGGCGAAAGTCGGAAGCTGTTTCTTCAGCCACTCGACGGCCTTTTTCTCCCGAGGCGGTATCACGGCCTCGTCCTCCGGCAAGCAGAAGAGGCGGCGGTCGTCCATTTTCGCGCCCGACTCCATCTCTGGCGGGCGGAAGATCAACGAAGGGTTCAAGGCGCAGACTCCCCGGGCCACGAGAGTGACTGATGCTTCGAGGATCTGGTAGCCACTGGAACAGAGCCCGAACATCACGACATCGCCGGGGTTGCCCGGTGAGACAGCCTTCGCGACGTCGAGCACATCGTCGATCGCGGAGATCATGTGCACCGGCTGATCGAGTTGCCCGTCACGGGCCGGGCTGTCACCGAATCCGTTGATATCGACCCTGACGCAACGGAAACCCGCCGCGGCGAGGTCACGACTGAGATGAACCCACAAGCGGCCCGGGCCGGGCCGGTGCTCGTTCGCGACGCTCAGGAAGACGCAAACAGGTCCGAACGAGGGCTCCCGCTCCGTCTCGATCCCGAAGAGTCCGACCGGCCCCAACCAGACGGCCCGCTCCCGGATGATCGTCCGGTCGCCGTCGCAGACATCGGGCGAGCCGGGACGGTGGGCGCAGATACCGACAGCCACCTCACGGCTGTTCGGGATCGCGAGCGCTGAGCCGGTTCGAGGCATGACCTCGTCGAGCCACGACACCACAGTCGCGAGCCCCTCTGCAGGAACGATCGGCCAATCGTCGTGGACGTCGAGAAGTTCGCGCTGGCCCAGCACCTGCTTACGCTCGACATGGGGCAGGTCGAAGCGTTCGACAAGCTTGCGGTCCACAACGCGTTCCGACCTTGTAAGCAGCAAGACCTTGTCGGAGAGCTGTCCCATTTCGGCCGATCCGGGTGAACCTGCCAACAGGTCCAGACGGAGGATCTCGTCCGCCATCGCAGGTGACACCTTGAATCCCGGAAGATCCAGGACGTCGACATCATTGTCGGCAACCCGGACGCCGGCGAACAGGGCGAGCGCCCGCTGCTCACGCAGGAACGATCTCCCCGTCGGACAGGGGTCCCAAAGAACGACGGCGTCGACCGGTTCGAGGTCGATCTGGACGCTGGTGAAGTTGGCCCCGAGCCTCATGCCCACAATCCCGACACGAGTAGTCCCCAGAGTGCGTGCGAACTCGACAGCGAGGCGCACGTCGTCTGCGAATCCACACTCATCCGGTTTCTCCGCGATGCGCTCGAAAGAGTCGCCAGTGGAGCGGTAATCGAATCTGAGGGCAGCAAAGCCGACCTGTGACAGGCGAGTCGCGAGCCGGAGGAAGGTCGAGTGCGAATACGCGTACTCGCGGCCGAGCGGAGGGCAGAGAACGATCACGGCGCGGGTCGGGCCGTCGGGTGTGTGGAGAACCCCGAACAGGGGAGACTCCTTAGAGCCGAACCACACGGGCACCGGTCGGTCGGAAGACACCCTCACTCGCCCGAGGTCGTCGCCAGCAGTTCTGTAACGGCCTGCCGGATCGACCCAATTGACTCGAACGTACGTCTCCGCAGCATCTCCTCGGGGAACTCCACACCAAATGCATCCTCGAGTGCGAGCATCACGCTCACGCTGGCGTGCGAAGTCATACCCAGTCGGAAAAGATCATCGTCGTCACTCAGATCAGCCACATCGACAACCAGCCGCGCGTGCTTGCCAAGGACGCGCCGTATTTCATCGGTGATCTGAGAACCCTCCTCTGCGGCGCTCGTTGCCTGCCCTTGTCCGATGATATCGATGTGCCAAGGGGGGCGCGCGACTCTCATGAGAGCCTGGGTTCTGGTCAGGACCACACCCGCGGTCCTCATGCCGCGCCACGCGACGGCCCGTAGAGTGGTAAATGGTGCAACCGTCCTCGAGCCTGGGCAGCGGCCTTGCGTCTCGCCAGCCGACATCTCGATCGATGAGGTTGGCGCTCGGGCTCACGGTCGCCACGCTCATCATCGTGCTCGCGGTCATCGGTGCTTCTGCACAGCACGGTACCGGTGTCGCGCAGCTCCGTCGGGGACCGGCGTCGATCCTGCTGAGCGTGCTCATAACGCTCGCCGAGCTGGCCGGCTTGGGCTCACTCGCGCTGTTGTTCTGGGGGCTCGTCACCAGGCACCGCAGGAACTCTGGCGGCTCGACGCATCGCCGGCATTCCCCGATCCTGGTCGCAGGAGTGCTCCTGGCGCTCTTCGCCTGCATGACAGGACTGCTCGCGCTCGCCGCTGCCCATCGGCACCTTCGGCCGTTGTCGGCGCTCGGTGGAACCTCCGTCAGCCACCTCAACTCGACTAGCACCGTGCCGTTCAACAGGGTGGCCTCGTTCGCGACGACAGGCGTCGTCGTCATGATCGTCGTTCTCCTAGTCCTGGTTAGGCTGACGCGCTCCATTGGCTGGCACCGAGCCTTGAGACGGCTCTTCCCGCTTGTCGCTGAGGGAGACGACGAGGAGTATTCGACAAGCGACGAGGGATTTGATGGTGCATCGCTCGGATCGGAGCTCGCCGAGCTCAGTGTCCCAGACCCCAGCACCGAGCCCGATCCTCGCCGGGCGGTTGTCGTGTGTTACCTACAGCTTCTCGACATCGCGGCCAGGCACGGGCCAGCTCGCCGCCGCGCCGAGACGCCATCGGAGTACCTGCGCCGCGTGCTCACTGCCAACGGGGCTGCCGCCGCGCCTGCGACCTCGCTCACGAAGCTGTTCGAGCGCGCCCGTTACAGCCGCCAACCGGTCGACGAGTCCATGAGGACTCAGGCGATAGCCGCTCTGGGAGCCCTGCGGGGCGGGCTTGCCGTGGGGGCAGTGGGTTGACGAGGGCGCTCTGGGCCAGTTTCCTCACGATGGCAGCTCTGGTCGGGGTCGCCCTCGCTATCGCGCTCGTTGTAGGCGTACCCCATCCCGCGGTCATCGAACGGGCGGCTGCCGCGGCCTTCGGCCTGATAGGGCTCGGGGCCGGTTCGATGGCGCTCTCGGCTACCGTCGACGCCGGCAGGCCGCTCCAGCCCACAGCGCGCCCGGGCAATGACGAACCGGCGGAAGCGGCCGTCGCCAACTTTCTCGCCCTCGAGAGCGCCCTTCGTTTCGGGGCCTCCTTCGCCGGCGACTTCTACGCGCATGTCCGGCCCCGGCTCATCTCGATCGCGAAGACGCGCCTCGCACGTGAGGGTGTCTCGTTGAGCGACAAAGAGCGCGCCCGCGAGCTGCTCGGCTCCGACTCCTACGCCTTGGTGGACCCTGAGGCCGCTCCTCCCGCCGACCAATTCGAGCACGGCGTGCCGCTCGATCGTGTGCGACGGCTAGTCGAGATTCTCGAGGCACTCGGGGAAACCAGGTGAACGTCCGCTCCGACGGCTCGGATCCGCCGCTCGCCAGCGCGGCCGTCGCCCGTATCGCTGAAGACGTCGTCGCAGAGGTCGAGCGGGCAGTCATCGGCAAGCGCGACACCGTCCTTCTCGTGCTGATCGGCGTGCTGGCGGGGGGCCACGTGCTCTTGGAGGACGTGCCCGGGCTGGCCAAGACCCTGATCGTTCGATCCCTCGCGAAGGCTCTCGGGCTCGAGACCTCACGGATCCAGTTCACGCCCGACCTCATGCCATCGGATGTCACCGGCTCGGGCGTCTTCGACCAGAGCCGGGCGGCCCTCGTCTTCCGCCCGGGGCCTGTGTTCGCCAATCTCGTACTCGGCGACGAGATAAACCGGGCACCCCCGAAGACCCAAGCGGCCCTGCTCGAGGCGATGCAGGAACAGCAGGTCACAGTCGACGGCGTGACGCACCGGCTGCCGTCGCCCTTCGCGGTGGTGGCGACGCAAAACCCGATCGAGTACGAGGGCACTTACCCCCTCCCGGAGGCACAGCTCGACCGTTTCCTTCTCCGGGTCCCCGTCGGCTATCCGGACCGGGACGCCGAGTGGGACGTGATCCGTCGCCGTGCCGCTCGCGGGCACGAGGACGTGGACATCGCCCGAGTGTGCGACGCCGAGACGGTCCTTGCCATGCGCGAGGCGATCGAGCGCGTGGAGATCAGCGAGCCTGTGGGTCGCTACCTCGTCGACGTCGTCCGGGCCACCCGCTCGATCGCCGGGGTCGAGATCGGGGCGAGCCCGCGTGGCGCTCTGGCTCTGCTGCTGTCGACCAGGGCACGCGCCGCCCTCGAGGGGAGGGACTTCGTCCTACCTGACGACATCAAGGCCCTCGCGGTCGCGTGTCTCGCCCATCGCTTGACGCTGCTGCCCGACCTGTGGCTGCGCGGCAGCAGGCCCGAAGAGCTCGTCGGGAAATGCCTCGACTCGGTGCCGGTGCCAGTCGCTGAGGATTCGTGAGCCAAGCGACAGCGACCCCCAAGGTCGTCGCCTACGCGGCGCTGGCAGGCATAGGGCTACTTGCCGCGGTCGTCTTCGGAAACGTGGCCGTCATCGGCCTGGTAGCGCCATTCGGATTCGCTCTCGTGGTGGGGCTCCTGAGTCCAGTGGCCGATCTGCCGGGACTTGTTTTCACCCTCGACGAGACTCGTCTCGTCGAGGGTGATCGGACCACGATCACCGTCGAGCTCTCGACACCCGAGCGTGTGCGCCGCTGCGATGTCCAGCTCGTCATACCAGAAGGCCTGAATGCCGAGGTCCAGAGCGCATGGTCGCTCGGACTCGAATCCGACTCCCCGGTGCTGATCGAGGTGCCCGTCAGAGCCAACCGCTACGGCCGCTTCACGATCGGGCCGGCAACACTGCAGGTCCCTGGGCCATTCGGCATACTCGTCAGGTCGGGCGTGGCCGGGGGCAGCCTCGATCTCGAGGTGCGCCCGAGAGCCGAGACGCTGCGCACGCTGGTTCGGGCACTCGAGGTCAGAGCCACTGCAGGTGACCGCCTCGCTCGCTCGCCCGGCGACGGCATCGAGTTCGCCGAGGTGAGGCCGTACTCCCCGGGCGGGCCCGGTCGGCTGAACTGGCGTGTAACCGCCCGGCTCGGCGAGCCCTACGTCAACTTACGCCATCCTGAGCGGAGCACTGACGTCATCCTGCTCGTCGACACCTTCTCGGCCGCTGCGCTCCCTCGACAGGTACGGGCGGCGTCGGGCCTGGCGGCGACCTATCTCGGTCGCCACGACCGGGTCGGGCTCGTCGCCTTCGGGGGCGTGCTGCACTGGGTGGAGCCAGCGATGGGACAAGTACAGTTGCAACGACTCGTCGCCGCCCTGGCAGCCACACAATGGCACCACTCCTATGCGTGGAAGAGCGCGGAGGCGATCCCGTCGCGCACCTTGCCGGAAACGGGCCTCGTCGTCGCGATCAGCCCGCTCGACGACCGGCGAATGCTGAACACGCTCGCGACGATCCGCGCGAAAGGTGTCGATCTCGCCGTTATCGAGACGATCGCTCCCCCTCCGAGAAGTCCTCTCTCCACAGCCGGTGAGATCGCCACCAGACTCATCGAGCTCGAGCGAGCTGAGATGCGCAACAGCCTCAGCCGCCGCGGGGTGCCCGTCGTCGCGTGGCGCGATGGGGAGTCGCTCGAGGTGCCCATCGGCGCGCTCGCCACTTGGCGGCGACGGGCGCGAGGTCGTCGATCGAGATGAGGCGGCGGCAACGGGCGTCGCGCTTTCTCGGGGTCGGCGTGGCTGTCGTCGGTGTCTCAGGCGTCGCTGCCTGGGCCCTCGTCCGAGCAACAGCGCCATCGGTCGGCGTCGTGGCCCTGGCCGGAGTCGCCGGGATCGTCACCTTCGCCGCCTCTCTCACCCCGGCGTTCGCCCCCAGGCGCTACCGCACGATAAGCACCGGTCTCGTGCTCGTCGGCGCGGCGGTGGTAGTCGCCACCACGGGCCAGGCTTCGAATGCGCGTGCTGGCTCTTTGGTCGTGTCGGGAGCGGTCCTGTTCCTCGCCGCCGAGCTCGCCGACAGCGCGCTCTCCATCGCCGCCCACGCAGAACGCCGTCCCGGTGTCGATCGCTGGAGCCCCACGTGGGTCCTCGGCGTCGCCGTCGGCTCCGCGGCGTTATCCTTCGGAGTCATTTCCGCCCGAGGGTTCCTTGCTGGCGGCGGTCCGGCGGCGCTCGGGACCGGCACTGCGGCGGCGACACTCATCGCATTCCTCGTGGTGCTCGCGCTAAGGACTCGGCCCACTTCTGGGGAGTGATGAGGCATCGCACGTGCTGGAGCTAGTTTGCGCCTTAGATATCCGGCGACGGCAAGCGGACGCGGCGATCACCGATTGCAGAAGCACAGGCGCCTAGTCTCGATTCGCCTTCCTAGCATCCACGTACAGCGAGCCGACACGACGCGACGGCGAGTCCGGAGTTGCAACCGTCAGCCAGCTCTCTCCATATTGCTGCTGCTGCACCTCGGTGAATCCTGCAGCTCGAAGCAGCAGGACGAGAGTGTCCGAATCAAACATACTGATGTGGCCGTCATTGTAGAATAGGGACTCAATGGCCATGAGGCCCGTCGGAAATGGGCCAACGTATCTGTCACCATCTTCCACGTAGCCACGAATGGCAGATCCGGCATCAGGGACGACGACCCTCAAAACACCGCCCGGCTTGAGCACCCTCAGACACTCTGCGGAAAACCTGAGGCCATCAAGCTTGTGAAGGTGCTCCAGCAGGTGTTCATGAAAGACTGCATCCACGCTACTCTCAGGAAACGGGATACCATTGCGAAGATCCCAGAAGAGGTCCACATTGCCTGGAACAAGGTCTACATTTATCCAGCCGTCTTTGCGCTCGTAACCGCACCCAAGATGAAGGAGAAGGGGCTTTCTCTCTGAATACTTCTTCAACTTGCGGCTGGAGAGCGGGACCATGGCGCGAGTGCCCAGAACTCGAGCTGGAGTCACGAGCTTCCGCGATAGCCGGCTTGCAATCCTTCCTGCCGCTCCGGGACGGGGCGAGGGGCTGGCCGATCCTAGGAATGATCTAAGGTGGTCTGCCTTCTCGATGTCGCCGGGTTGATGCATTTGACTCCTTGCATATCTGGACGCGCAGCCCGGCCTGCAGCCTCTTACTACGGAGGGCCTAACTGAGTGGGCCTCAGTATGCCGCAGAAGCCTTGCACGCTGCCACTGCCCGGGGGCCTTGGTCGATCGGACTAGCTTTCCTTCGACTATCGCCGATCAGCCATCGGTAGGAAGCACCGGAAAAGTAGCTCGAGTCAGCCTTGGGAGTGCAACGGCGCCCCCTTTCCCAACAGGGCACTGCCGGCTCAGGCCCGACTTCGGCGGCTCAACTCCTCGATGGCGACCCCGCACCCGCTCTGACCTGGGCGAGCTGTGGATAAAGTCGGGTTTGCGATGTGAAATGTAGCGACAAATAGATGCTTGATCTA
>JBEKMZ010000060.1:0-21805 GCA_049523315.1 Acidimicrobiales bacterium
TCCAACACGATGACATCTACGTCATCGGGAACGGCGGCAAGGTCGCGACGCAGCCGGGTGCGGATCGACAACCCGAAGGCGACGAGCATCGCCTCATACGGCCGGCCGAAGTCGACCGAGTGGGAGTTGACCCCACTGCACAGCAGGACGTAGATGCGGCTCGCACCGGCGGCCAGGGCCACCGACAACGGCGTGTTGTTGACCACGCCCCCGTCGATGTAGCGACTCCCCTCACGCTCTACCGCGGGAAAGATCGCCGGCAGCGCGGCAGAGGCGAGCACCGCGTCGAGCGCCGGGCCCTTAGTCAGCCACTCCTCGACCCCGTCGTCGAGGCGGGTGACCACCACGGTCAGGGGCACGAGGGAATCCTCGAGACGATCGAACCGCAGGAAACTGCGCACGAGCCGCCGCAGCCCCTCGATCGGGTAGACCGCTTCTCGCCGCTCGACGAAGCGCCACGAGCCGTGGAGACGGCCTTTGGGGAAAACGTCGTTGGTCGCGACGGTGCGCCACATCTCGGCTGCGAGATAGGTCCCTTCGAGGGTGGGCTGCCCGGCGAAAAAGGCCGCGTTCACCGCCCCGATCGACGACCCGACCACGAGATCAGGGACGAGGCCACGCTCGCAAAGAGCACGCAACATGCCCACTTGGCAGGCGCCGCGGTTGCCTCCGCCTGAGAACACGAAGGCCGTCTTGACCGGGTCGGGGCCGCGCGAGGGCAGGCCGACCGAACCGGAGACCGACAACGGATGCGGGACCGAGCCCTCGACGAAGGGCCTCGGGGCAACGCCGAACACGGGCACGGGCTTAGCGCGTCAATCAGCCGTGACGTCGATCGCGACCCGGCCCCGGGTACGCCCGGCAAGGATCTCCTCCGCGAGCGCAGGCACCCGCTCGAGGGGTTCGACGACCGTCATCTCCTCGAGGAGGCTCGGCGCAAGGTCTGCCGCGAGGCGCTCCCAGGCCAGCTTGCGGAGCTCGAGCGGTACCCGCACCGACTCGATGCCCGCCAGCGTCACGCCTCGGAGGATGAAGGGGTGGACGGTAGTCGGAAGCTCGGACCCGCCTGCTAGCCCGCAGGCGGCCACGCACCCCCTGTAGCGGATCTGGCTGAGCAAACTGGCGAGCGTCGTGCCACCAACGACGTCGATTCCGGCCGAGAAACGTTCCCGGTCCAAGGCTTTGCGTGGCGAGTCGGCGAGCTCGGATCGGGCCAGCACCTGGTGCGCGCCGAGTCGCCTGAGGTAGCTCTCGTGCTCGGGCCGTCCCGTCACGGCCGCGACCTCGTAGCCACGCCCCGCCAGGAGCGCGACCGCGAGGCTGCCGACGCCACCGGCTGCGCCAGTCACGACGACCGGGCAATCCCCTGCCGTCTCGGTCGTCAGGCCGTGCTGCTCCAGGGCCATCATGCACAGCATGGCTGTGAGCCCGGCCGTGCCGAGTGACATCGCCCATTTCGCGTCTCGGCCCTCGGGGATGCGCAGGAGCCACTCAGCTCGCACGCGGGCCAGCTCCGAATAGCCGCCCCAGTGCTCGTCACCGAGCCCCCAGCCAGTACAGATCACCTGATCTCCGGTCCGCCACGACGCGTCCGCGGAAGCCTCCACCTCGCCGGCGAGATCGACACCGCAGACCATCGGAAAGCGCCGTACGACCCGGCCCCTGCCCGTGACGGCGAGGCCATCTTTGTAGTTGAGGCTCGAGTAGCCGACGCGAACCGTCACGGCCTCGTCGGGAAGATCATCACGATGAAGAGTCGCGAGCCGGCCGGACGGCCCGTCGGGCTCGGCGGCGAGCACGGCCCGGAATGCCTGGTCGTGCGACATGTCATGCCCGGACGACTCCATACCCGCACGCTACCGGGCGGACACACCACGTGGGCCACCGTTGCCAAGGCCATAAGCTCCGCATCGCCGTGACGCCTCCCGTCCAACCGCCTGCTGCGACCGTGGGCTACTCGGGGACTCCCCTCGCAAGAAAGCTCGGGATCCGCGAAGCCTCGACGGTTGCTCTCGTGGGCGCCCCCACGGGTTTCACCATCGCGCTCCCGCCGGGCGCGACGATCCGGCGCTCGGCCCGGAGCCGGACGGACGTGACGCTCTGGTTCGTCCGCTCCGCAGCTGAGCTATCCGAGCGTATTGCCGAGATGGCCAAGCGCGCCGACAAGAGCGCGCTCTGGATATGTTGGGCGAAACGTGCCTCGGGTGTCCGTACAGATGTCACCGAGCACGCCGTCCGGGCGACCGCCATTGCGCACGGGCTCGTCGACTTCAAGATCGGGGCGATTGACGAGACCTGGTCCGGGCTCCGTTTCGCTCTCGTCTCGGATCGGACGAACCGTGCCCGGACCCAATCCGGGCACAGGAAAGGAAGTAGTGACCGTTAGAGACGACACGCCCGTGCGGATGCTCCGCGTGTTCACCGATGAGTCCGGCCACTGGGGCAACCCCCTCGGAGTGATCGACGGAGCGCTGGTCGCCGATGTCGACCGGCAACGGGTCGCCTACGAGCTGGGCTTCAGCGAGACGATCTTCATCGACGACCGCGTGACCGGCGAACTGCGCATCTTCACGCCGACCGTCGAGCTTGCTCTCGCCGGCCACCCGCTCGTGGGCGCTGGATGGTTGCTGCGTCAGGAGCACGCAGGTCCGAGCGTCCTAGAGCTTCGGCCCCCGGGCGGCGTCGTGCGCGCCTGGAGCGACGAGCACGACATAACTTGGATCGATGCGCCGCTCGCGACCTTGCCTGACTGGACCCTTGTCGAGCTGAACTCCCCGGGCGCGGTCGAAGTTCTCACCGGACCGGTCCGGTCCGAGCACGATCATGTCGTCTACTGGGCCTGGATAAGAGCTGGCGTCATGCGGGTGCGCTGTTTCGCGCCCCGGTTCGGGGTCGCCGAGGACGAGGCCACCGGTTCGGCGGCTCTCCGCCTCACGGCACGGCTCGAACAGCCGCTCGAGATCCACCAAGGCGAAGGCTCGCTCTTGCACGCGCGCCCGGTCGACTCCGACCGTGCGGCAGTCGGCGGCTCAGTAGTGGAGGACGTTCCGCTCCGCTTGCCGTAATCCCGGAGCGGTCAGCGGGAACGTGGCTCGGAGTTGGAACCAACCGACGAGAGCTGGCCTGCCTGTTTATGAACTGTTAACGGTTCGAGCCGCGATTTTTACGCTCTGTTGACGCGGAGGGCAAGAAGCTGACTGCATGGCTGATTTCTTCGTAGTGCTGGGCACAGTGGCTTTCGTGCTCTTTTTCATGGGCTTGATCTGGGCACTGGACCGGGTATGAACGGCGTCCAGATCCTCCTGCTCGTAGTCGCAGTGCTTACATTCGTCTACATCGGCGTCGCCATGTTCAAACCGGAGTGGTTCTGATGCAATTCTTTTGGACAATCGTCGCCCTCGTAGTGGTGCTGGGCCTCTGCTGGCGGTTTCTCGGCTCGTACATGGCCGCCGTCTTCGAGGGCCGGGTGCACTGGCTAGGGTTTATCGAGCGCCCCGTCTACTGGGGCCTTGGCACGAACCCCGAGCAGGAGCAGAGCTGGAAACGATACGCGGGGTCCCTAGTCATTTTCTCCGCGGTCTCGATCCTCCTCACCTATCTGATCATCCGCATCCAGGGCTCTCTTCCCCTCAACCCACAGCATCTTGGGGCCGTGTCACCTGCCCTGTCGTGGAACACCGCCACCTCATTCGTGACGAACACGAACTGGCAAAACTACGACGGCGAGTCGACGATGTCGTACTTCTCGCAGATGGCGGCCCTCACAGTTCAGCAGTTTGTGAGCATGGCCGTGGGCATCGCTGTGGCAATCGCCCTCGTACGCGGTTTTGCGCGTCGTAATTCCAAGACGATCGGCAACTTCTGGGTCGACATCACCCGCTGCATGCTCTACATCGAGCTGCCCATCGCATTCGTCTTCGGGCTCATCTTCGTCGGCCAGGGCGCGGCGCAGACCCTGAGCGGCCCGGTGCACATCCACGACATCTTGAACCACATGACCCAGGTCATCGCCGTCGGCCCGGTCGGCTTCATGGAGGCGATCAAGCAGCTCGGCACCAACGGTGGAGGCTTCTTCAACGCGAACGGTGCGGACCCATTCGAGAACCCGACTGGGCTCACCAACTTCCGATCGTTCGCCCTGCTGCTGAGTGTCGGCTTCTCGCTCACCTACACCTTCGGAAAGATGGTGGGCAGCATCCGCCAGGGCGTTGCATTGCTGGCCGCGATGACGATTTTGTTCGGGGCCTGGGTCGGATTCGGCTCATATGCCGAGCACGTGGGGAACCCTGCGGTCGCCGCGGCAGGCATCAAGAGCCAGCCCACCGGCAACATGGAAGGCAAGGAGGTCCGCTTCGGCGACACCCAGTCGGCCCTCTACGACATCGCGTCGACCCAGACCTCGACCGGCTCGGTGGACGGGTCTAACGACTCCTACACAGCCATGGGCGGCTTCGCCCTATTGACGGGCATGATGCTCGGCGAGATCTCGCCGGGAGGCACCGGGAGCGGCCTTTACACGATCCTCATCTACGCCATCATCGCCGTCTTCATCGGCGGGTTGATGATCGGGCGAACTCCGGAGTACATCCGAAAAAAGATCCAAGCCAAGGAAGTGAAGCTTGCTGGGCTCGGGTCGCTCGTCATGCCGCTCATCGTGCTCATCCTGGCAGGAATCGCCGTATCTCTTGCCGAGGGCCGGGCGGGGCCACTCAACCACGGTCCGCACGGCTTCACCGAGATCCTCTATGCCCTGACCTCTCAGGCCAACAACAACGGCTCGGCATTCGCGGGGCTCAGCGGTAACACCCAGTTCTACAACGTCATCGGGAGCATCGACATGCTTCTCGGGCGGTTCGGAATCATGATCCCTGCGCTGGCACTGGCTGGGTCCCTGGCGGCAAAGGGAACTGTCGCCGAGTCGATCGGCACGTTCAGGACCGACAACGGCATGTTCGTCGGGCTCGTCATCGGTGTCATCCTCATCATCGGTGGTCTCACGTTCTTCCCCGCAGTCTCGCTCGGCCCGGTCGTCGAGCAGCTCATCCACAGCAAGTTCTTTTGATGGAGCCCACCCACATGAACCAATCACCTGATCCTTCGAGCGGCGCGAGCTCCGCCACGGCAGTCGTCACCGGGACCGCGCCGGCAAACGTGCCTCATGGTGTGGCCCAAGCTCGGAGCCTCTTCGACCGCCAGATCCTCGGCCAGGCGATCATCGACTCGTTCAAAAAGCTCGATCCCCGGGTGCAGATCCGCAACCCTGTGATGTTCGTCGTCCTCATCGGCACGGTTGTCACCTTCGGCGAGTCGGTGGCCCATCCAGGCCTGTTCGACTGGTCCATCACGGTCTGGCTGTTCCTGACCCTCATCTTTGCCAACTTCGCTGAAGCGATGGCCGAAGGCCGCGGCAAGGCCCAGGCTGACACCCTGCGCAAGATGCGCTCGGAGACAGAGGCGCGCCGACTGTTGCCCGACGGCACCGAGCAATTGGTCGCCGCCGCGGCGCTGGTAAAAGGCGATCTGGTGGTCTGTGAGGCCGGTGACCTGATCCCCTCAGATGGAGAGATAACCGAAGGCATCGCATCGGTAGATGAGTCGGCGATCACGGGCGAGTCGGCTCCGGTCATCCGAGAGTCCGGAGGTGACCGGTCGGCCGTCACGGGTGGCACAAAGGTACTGTCGGACCGCATCGTGGTCATGGTCACTGCGGAGCCAGGCCAGACGTTCCTGGACCGCATGATCACCCTGGTGGAGGGCGCCAACCGTCAGAAGACTCCGAACGAACTCGCCCTGACCATCCTCCTGGCGGTCCTCACCATCATTTTTATCCCCGTGGTGGTGACTCTGCAGCCGTTCGGCAACTACGCGGGGGCGACGGTATCTGTAGTGATCCTCGTGTCGCTGCTGGTATGTCTTATCCCTACGACGATCGGCGCACTGTTGTCGGCGATCGGCATCGCCGGCATGGACCGGCTCGTGCAGCGCAATGTGCTCGCCATGAGCGGTCGGGCGGTCGAGGCCGCCGGGGACACCCAGACCTTGCTGCTGGACAAGACAGGGACGATCACCCTCGGCAACCGGATGGCGTCCACGTTCTACGCCGTCGGAGGTCACACCGAACAGGAAGTGGCCGACGCCGCCCAGCTGGCGTCGCTCGCGGACGAGACTCCCGAGGGACGCTCAATTGTCGTCCTCGCCAAGGAGCGTTTCGACATCCGCGCACGTGAGCTCGGCCCTAGTCACACCTTCGTTCCCTTCACGGCGACGACGCGCATGTCCGGTCTCGACCTCGGTGACCGCCAGATACGCAAGGGCGCCGCTGACTCGGTAAAGCGGTGGGTCACCGAACAAGGCGGGTCGATACCGGACGACGTCGACGCCGTCGTCGAGCGCATCTCCCGCGCCGGGTCGACGCCGCTGGCGGTCTCCGACGGGCCGCAGATCATAGGCGTCATCGAGCTGAAGGACGTCGTCAAGCAAGGCATTCGCGAGCGGTTCGACGAGATGCGGGCGATGGGCATCCGCACCGTGATGGTCACCGGTGACAACCCCCTCACCGCCGCAGCCATCGCGGAGGAGGCCGGCGTCGACGACTATCTTGCCGAGGCGACGCCGGAGACCAAGCTCGCTCTCATCAAGTCCGAACAGGAGGGCGGCAAGCTCATTGCCATGACCGGCGACGGCACCAACGACGCCCCGGCGCTCGCGCAAGCGGACGTCGGCGTGGCCATGAACTCCGGCACGACAGCCGCCAAAGAAGCCGGCAACATGGTCGACCTCGACTCCAACCCGACCAAGCTCCTCGAGATCGTCGAGATCGGAAAGCAGCTTCTAATTACCCGCGGCGCACTTACGACTTTCTCGATCGCGAACGACGTCGCGAAGTACTTCGCCATCATCCCTGCATTATTCACCGCGACCTATCCGCAGCTCAAGACGCTCAACATCATGCGGCTACACAGCCCGCAAAGTGCGGTGTTGTCCGCGGTCATTTTCAATGCGCTCGTCATCGTCGCCCTCATACCGCTGGCACTTCGTGGGGTGAAGTTCCGGGCTGCCAGCGCCGCCTCGATCCTGCGGCGCAATGTCTACATCTACGCAGTGGGCGGCATCATCGCGCCCTTCATCTTCATCAAGCTGATCGACCTGATCCTGACCGCACTGAAAGCTTACTGATGCTTACTCACCTAAGGCGTTCGATCGTCCTCGCTCTCTTCTGCCTAGTGTTCTTCGGCTTGCTGTATCCCTTGGTCGGGACCGGTGTCTCTCAGGTCCTGTTCAAGCACCAGGCCGACGGCTCGATCACCCCGAACGGCTCGACACTGATAGGCCAGAACTGGACGAGCCCCAAGTTCTTCCACGGTCGCCCCGACGACTTCGGGCCCTATGCCGGCGTGGGAGACAACCCCCTCGTCGCAAACGGCAAGAACGGCGACACAGGTGGTACCAACCTCGGCCCCCGATCCGAGGTGCTGCTCCAGAACACTAAGGAACTGATCGCCTACTGGCACAAGATGGGCGTGAACCCGACCGAGGACCTGGTGACGACCTCAGGCAGTGGGCTCGACCCCGACATCACGCCCGTCGATGCGTTGGCCGAAGTGCCCATGGTGTCCAAGGCCACGGGGCTTTCTCCGAAGGTTCTGGACAACCTCATCGCCCGTGAGACCAATACGGCTGAGCTCGGCTTCCTGGGTTCGGACTACATCGACGTCCTCCAGCTGAACACGGCCCTGGCCAAGATTGAAGGGAGCAAACTGGGTTGACGCCGAGGCTGTGCGGCCGGCATCTTCGATCGATCAAGCCCTGCCTGGAGTAGCTTCTCAATCAGAGGTCAAGCTAGCTTGAGGCGAGGCCACGTCAGTGCGGATCGAATAGTGAGTAGCAGGACCGCCGAGTTCGGCGACACGGGAGACGAGTCCGTCGAGCCGACGGGCAAGTTCCGTGTCTACATGGGGGCAGTGGCCGGCGTCGGCAAGACCTGGGCGATGTTGGACGAGGGTTGGCGCCGCTACAAGCGTGGCGCGGATGTCGTGATCGGCTTCGTGGAGACTCACGGGCGAACCCATACTGCTCAGCAGATACGCGACCTGCCGGTGGTCCCCCGCAAGATCTGCGAGTACCGGGGAACGACCTTCGAGGAGATGGACCTCGCCGCCGTTCTCGCCCGCAAGCCTGAGGTCGCCCTCATCGACGAGCTCGCCCACACCAACGTGCCCGATTCGGGCCCGCACGCCAAGCGTTGGGAAGACGTCCTTCAGATCCTCGAGGCCGGCATCGGCGTCGTCAGCACTGTCAACATCCAGCACCTTGAGAGCGTCGCGGACGCGGTACAGCAGATAACCGGCGTGACCGTGCGCGAGCGCGTCCCCGACTGGGTCGTGCGAAGAGCTGACCAGCTGGAGCTCATCGACTCCTCCCCCGAGCAGCTCCGCAGGCGCATGCTGCACGGCAACGTCTACCCGCCCGAGAAGATCCCCGATGCCCTCAACAGCTTCTTCCGGTTTCAGAACCTCGTCGCCCTGCGCGAGCTCGCCCTCCGCTTTGTCGCGGACGAGACCGAGGAGGAGCTCTTGGGATACCTCGTCGCCCGTCACCCCGACCTCGTCTGGGACACGGCCGAGCGCATCATGGTGGCCGTCTCGGCAGCTCCCGGGACCGACGCGGTTCTGCGCCGCGCCGCCAGGATCTCTTTGCGGGCGCACGCCAGTCTGCTGGCCGTCTACGTCGTCGGGGACACCTCCCGGGCGGCATCGAGGGAGGCGCTGGCCGCCATCAAGCACCTCGCTGAGGACCTGGGGGCGAGCTGGCACGAGATCACTGCCGACGACCCGGCACCGGCCATCGTGCAGTTCGCCAAGGACAACCAGATAACCCAGATTGTCCTCGGGGCGTCGCGCAGGTCCAGATGGGAGCAGGTCACGAGCCGGTCCTCGGTGGTGCAGCGCGTGCTGCGCTTCGCCCGCCAAGCCAACGTCGATGTTCACGTGATCGCCCGCTGGGGACAAGGTGCCCCGCTCAGCGTCATTTCGGAGTCCGACGATGGCGGGGAATGACTCAGGCCGCCCGCCTTGGGGACCCGAGGAGGACGGCCTGAGGAATTAGGCCAAGCCTACTCAGCCGACTCGGTGTCGGCGAGCTCTGGCTCAGCGGGCCCGGGGGCCCTGCTCGAGGCGCCAGCGGCGCCGCGAGGCCGACGCCTGCCGGCGGGCCATCTGCCAGCTCCGAGGCTCAACGAGCCGTTCCAGGTCCCGACGATGGAGCTCAACGATCTCTCTTGTGTTCTTGGGGCTCATCATGATGTGTCCCTCCTTTCGGCGGTCCTGCGGGGGTCTTTACCCTTGCCTGTCACAACACATCGTACCACTCATCTATTGCGTCTTAAACTATGTTGTAATATAGTTATCTAGCTATGCAGCTTATAGAATCCCCGGTGCGGGCGTCCGAGACCACGATCGCGATCGGCCCGTCGGTCGCTGTCGAGCTGTCCTGGGTCCTTCTCGCTGCGAGACGGGATCAGCTCTGCGAGAGCCAATCGGCGCTCGCGGCCTTCTACCGTGGTACTGGGGGGCTCGCCGAGCGCGTACGCTCTTTCTGGCCGGACAGGGTGGCCGACTTCGGTGAGGAGCTCGTGCTGGCGGACGAGGCCAGCGTCATCGGCAGCGTGGACATCGAGGAGCTGCTGACGGGCATCGCCGACGCGGCCACACGCGACCTGCGCAAGCCGCGCCTCGCCTCGGAGGACGAGTCCGACCGGGCGGTGTTCCTGGCCCGCCTTGACAGGTTGCGCCGCGCGGCGCGCCTGCGGCGTGAATACGTGTCGATGCTGCGTGAGCTGTGGGGCAGCTTCGGCGCGACTTGGCAGAACGACGGCCGCCGGCTCGTCGAGGCCACGGCCGAGCGTTACAGGCGTCGGCTCGAGCGGGGCGCGAAGTGGGTCGACATCGTCGTTGCCGACTCGGGACACCTCTCCGCCCACCTGCCCGAACTGATCGAGCGGCTCGCACCGATCAGCTCGGTGACAATCGCCCCAAGCTTCTTCTCGGGCCAGGGCCTGCTCTTGGACCTCCCGAGCGGGGTCCTCGTGGGAGTGCCCGCCACTGCCAGCGACCCGGGCGCACGGGAGAGAACCGAGGGCGTCGCGAAGCGCCTCAAGGCACTTGCCGACCCAACCCGGCTCGCGATCGCCTACAACCTCGGCGAGGGCTCCATGACAGTCGGCGAGATCGCGAAGTGCTTCGATCTCGCCCAGCCCACTGTCAGTACGCATGTGAAGATCCTGCGCGAAGCAGGCATCGTGAGCGGCATTCGCCGGGGCAACCGTCTCGAGCTCGTGCTCCGCGCAGATGCTGCCAACGAACTCTTAGAGGAGCTGAAGGCCCTCCTGAACCGTTCGACCGTCCGCGACGCCCATCGCGGCTGACAGCCGGAGGTTATAGACGAGGGCGCCTCAGCCCTTGGGGGACTGGCGGGCGATCTTGCCGAGCGCCTTATACCGTTTGCGCTCCTCTGCACGTTGACGCGGGTCGACCCGGGCGGCAAGGTGGCGTTGCTCGCGGCGAAGCTTCTCGAAGCTCGAGTAGCGATGGGGATCCAGGCTCCCCGCCGCGATCGCCTCTTTGACGGCGCACCCCGGCTCGCTCTGGTGAGCGCAGTCGGAGAAACGGCACGAGTCCGCCAACTCCTCGACCTCCGCGAAGGCGTCACCTATGGCCTGGTCCGCGTCGACGAGCGCGAGGGCGCGCAGCCCGGGCGTGTCGATGAGCATCGCCCCGCCCGGGAGGCGGACGAGCTCGCGCGCCGTCGTTGTGTGCCGGCCCCTGCCGTCGTCGCGGATCTCGCCTGTCGGGAGCTCGATCGTCCCGCGACTGAGGCTGTTCGCCAGGGTGGACTTGCCCGCACCGGAAGGCCCGAGGAGAGCGACGGTCACACCGGGCCCGAGGAATCCGTGGAGATCGTCCAGCCCCACGCCACTCAGCGAGCTGACGGCCACGACCTCCCCCCGCCCGACGAGCAGCTCGGCCGCCTCGACGGCACCGGCAACGTCCTCAGCTATGTCCGCCTTGGTCAGCACCGCGACGGGGGCCGCACCGCTCTGCCATGCGAGCACGAGGAGGCGCTCGAGCCGTCGCGGCCTGAAGCGGCCCTCGAGCGAGCAGACGACGAAGACTCTGTCGACGTTCGCAGCCAAGACCTGTGTCCTGTCCGGGCTGCCGGCACTACCGCGCACGATCGTGCTGCGCCTGTCCAGGACGTGGGTGACCGTGCCGGCCCGCAGCACGACCCAGTCGCCGACAGTCGGTGCCTGCAACGGGTCGCGGTCTTGGGACAGCTCGGCGACAACAGGTGCGCGTACCTCGCCGGCTTCGGTGAGCACCGTAAGGACGCTGCGGTCGACGCGGGCGACACGGCCCGGCACGGCGTCGGTGGCGCCATGCCGGGCGGCGAATGCCCCGGCGAAGGGCTCCCCCCAACCGAGCGCGGCGAGTGCTGCCGGCGCCGCTTCGGCCTCGGGTGTCATGTGCTTGAAGGCCTGGACCGAGCGTGCCGGTTCAAAAAGGCCCTCCGGGAGCGGTCCGCGTGGGACCACTTCTGAATCTGGCAACGAAAGCTCCTTACATGGAGCGCTCGGCCGTGGCCGGCCGTAGTTGAGAACCAGGCGGCTAAACGGCCCTGGGCCCGAGCGCGCGGTCAGTACCGGTGAGAGGGTGAGTTTCTACTTTCATCACGGCTGACCTCCCTTCGCTCGACGCGACCCGACCACGAATTGTTACCAGGTCTGCACCCTGGGGCGCGCCCGCGCGCCGCGTTCTCTCCCCTAATTCGTTGCTGGCATGGGCCGGGCTGACACCTGTCACAGCCGTCTGCTCTTCCCGCGGGCCTCGCTGGGACCTACAATCGCCCAACACCCGAGGTGCGCCCGGGCGCTTATAGGGGCGAGTTCGCCTCGCTCTAATGTCAACCAGGTCTCCTTCGATTCCTGCGGGATACCCGTGCATCACAGCAAAGGACACGACATGGGAACTCTCGTAGTGGACCCGGCCAAGGACCATGCGCTCGTCGAAGAGCTCGCCGGTCCCGCCGCCGACTTGTTCAACCGCCATCTCGCCGCATCCAAGCAGTGGTATCCGTTCGAGGACGTCCCTTGGGACAATGCCGCCGACTTTGCCGAAGAAGCCTGGAACGCCCAGCAGTACCCTCTCTCCCAAGGCGTTCAGAGCGCGATCATCGTCAACGTCCTCACCGAGGACAACCTGCCCTATTACACCCACACCCTCATGTCGCCCATCGCGCCGGACCATCCGCTTCGCGACTGGAGCCGGCGATGGACCGCCGAGGAGTGGCGCCATTCGGCTGCGATCCGGGACTGGATACTCGCCACCCGAGCGATCGACCCCTACCGGCTCGAGGACGACCGCATGGTCCAGATGTCGAAGGGCCAGGTCCCCCAGAGCGAGAGCGTGGCAGAGATGATCTCGTATGTGAGCTTCCAGGAGCTCGCCACCCAGGTCGCCCACCGCAACACGGGTATGGCTCTCGACAAGACCAAGCGCGGGAAGAAGATCATGTCCAAGGTCGCCGGAGACGAGGGCCTCCACCACGCCTTTTACCGGGACCTCGTCCTCGCGGGCCTCGAGATAGACCCATCGACGATGGTGCTGGCGATCCAGAGCGAGCTGCGCAGCTTCAAGATGCCGGGGACGGGCATACCCGGTTTCGAACAGCACGAGGTCGAGATCGCCCTCGCCGGGATCTTCGGGGCCAAGCAGTTCGTCGAAGCCGTCGTCAAGCCGACGCTCGGCTACTGGCGCATCTCCGATCTTGAGGGCCTCAGCCCCGAGGCCGAGAAAGCCCGCGAGAAGATCTTCAAAAACGTCGCCGGCCTCACGCGCCTCGCGGCCGCCCAGCAGGCCCGCATCGCCGCCATGCAGGCCTGAGCCAAACCGGGCGCCGGGCTCAGCTCCAATAGCCCGCGAAGACCCTGAGAGCCTCGTCGACGAGCTCCGGGCCGATCACCTCGACGCGGCGCTGGCCCTTGGCGAACACCTCCCGGCAGGGAAGGTCCATCGTCGGGTTGTCGGGATGGTTGCCCGTGAGCGCCAGCAGGTCGCGCTCTTCGAGGCCGTAGACGACGCGCCCGATCCCGGACCAGTAGATGGCCCCGGCGCACATGGCGCAGGGCTCTGCGTTCGTGTAGAGCGTGAAGCCAACGAGCTCGCTCGGCTCATAGCGCCGGGCGGCGATGCCGGCGGCGACCGCCTCGGCATGGGCGGTCGCGTCCCGCACGGGCAGGAGCACGGCATTGGCCCGCTCGATCACGATCCTGCCCTCGCCGTCGGCGATGACGCACCCGAAAGGCAAGTTGCCGTCCTCTCGTGCCCGTAGCGCGACGCCGAAGGCGGCCCGCAGGAGGCGGGCGTCGCTGAGCTCAAGCCCGGCCGTGGTCCTCACTCCCCCGCGGACGCGGTCTCAAGCTCGGCGCGGACCTCGGCGAGCAGCGCCTCTTCGGCGACGACCCGGGACTCGTCTGCGTCACGGCGCTTCAGCTCGATGCCGCCGGCCTTGAGCGAGCGCTCGCTCACGGTGAGGCGGACGGGGAGCCCGATCAGGTCCGCGTCGGCGAACTGGACCCCGGGGCGCTCGCCCCGGTCGTCGAAGAGCACGCCGATCCCCGCCGCCTCGAGGGCGCCGTAGACGCGCTCGGCGAGTTCTCCGGCGGGCGAGTCCAATCCCCGCAACACGCTCAGGTGGACAGGATATGGCGCCACGGCCACGGGCAGGCGCAAGCCGCGCTCGTCGTGGTGCTCCTCGGCGACACAGGCGAGCAGGCGGCCAACGCCGATGCCGTAAGAGCCCATCACGATCGGCTTGGTGTTCCCGTCCGGGTCGAGGTAGTTCGCCCCGAAGGACTGGGCGTACTTTGTGCCGAGCTTGAAGATGTTCCCGACTTCGACGCCGCGCTCTGTGCGCAGGGCCTGGCCGCACACCGAGCAGCCGTCGCCGTCCTCGGCCGAGACAATGTCGGCCACGACATCGGGCTGCCAGTCGCGGCCCGCGTTCGTGTCCAAGAGGTGCCAGCCCTCCTCGTTCGCCCCGGCCACGAGGTTCGGCGAGGCCATGACGAGCTCGTCGGCGATGACCTCGGCCCCGCTCAAGCCGATCGGCGAGGCGAACCCGGCCACGGCGCCGACCGAGGCGATCTCCTCGAGGGTCATCGGGCGAAGCTCGGCTCCCCCGAGCAGGTTGGCGAGCTTGGCCTCGTTCATGTCAGTGTCACCGCGGACTACGCCCACGATCGGGCGCACGACCGAGTTGCCCTTGTTGTCCCGGTGCTCGGCAGCGACAAAAACGATCTTCGCCGTCTTGGCCTTGGGCACTTCCAGCAGCGCCGCGAGCTCATCGATCGTGGTCGCGTGCGGCGTCTCGACGCGGCGCGCCTCCCGCGGCTGTTCGGGATCGGCGGCCGCCTTTACGCAGGTCGCGACCTGGCGGTTCTGCGCGTACCCGCAGGCGTCACAGAGCACGAGGGTGTCCTCGCCGAGCGGGGTCAGGTACATGAACTCGTGTGCCCCGCTCCCCCCCATGACACCGACGTCGCCGCCAACGGCGATAACGGGCAGCCCGCAGCGGGCGAAGATCTTGAGGTAGGCGTCGTAGTGCGCCCGGTACTGCGCGTCGAGCCCGGCCTCGTCCATGTCGAGGCTGTAGGAGTCCTTCATCGTGAACTCCCGGGCGCGGATCATCCCCGCCCGGGGACGTGGGTCGTCGCGCCACTTGATCTGGATCTGGAAGACGAGGCGTGGCAGCTGCCGGTACGAGTTGATCTCGCCCGCGGCGAGGCTGGCAACTACCTCCTCGTGGGTCATGGCGAGCACCATGTCCCTGTCACGACGGTCCTTAAAGCGCGTCAGCTCGGCGCCGATCACCTGGTACCTGCCGCTTTGCTGCCACAGTTCGGCGGGGTGCACGACGGGCATCGACAGCTCCACCCCGCCGATCGCGGTCAGCTCGGAGCGCAGGATCTCCTCGATGCGCATCATCGCCTGCCAGCCAAGCGGGAGGTAGGAGAAGATGCCCTGGCCGAGCTGGCGGACATAGCTGGCCCGGAGGAGGAACTGATGGCCAGCCGACTCGATCCCGGCGGGCGCCTCTCGCAACGTCTCACCGAACAACCTCGACATCCGCACCGCGACAGCCTCCTTCGGCCAGATTGCTTACCTTCGAGCAGCTTGCTTGGCAGAACCTACTCGGGCGACGCCGTCCGCCGCCCGGTTCGGCCAATCAGCCTCTTGCGCTGTAGCACCCTCGACGTGTTAGTCTCCGCTAACGTAATGTCGTGCCCGATCTCGTGGCAGTCCTTTCCGAACCAAACCGGCGCCGGCTCTTGGAGCTGCTGTCGACAGGCGAGCAGACCGTAAGCCAGCTCGCCGCCCAGTTCGGGGTCACGCGCTCGGCGATATCGCAGCACTTGGGGGTGTTGTCCAATGCGGGGCTCGTGCAGGCTCGTCAAGTTGGCCGGTTCCGCTACTACCGGCTCGATCCGGCCGGCATGTCCGCGCTACGTGACGCGCTCCAGGTTTTTTGGACCCACGAGCTCGAGCAGCTCGCAACTGCTGGGCCACAGACCGAGAGGAGACTCATGATCGCAGAAACGTCCGTGCTGGTGCCGCTCGACCCGGACGCGACCTTCGCCCTTTTGACACAGCCCGAGCGGTTGCGGCGCTGGCAGGCGGTGACCGCCCGCATGGAGCTTCGCGCGGGTGGCGAGTACCGCTGGACGATCGTCCCCGGCCACACGGCGGCCGGCACCATCACCGAGCTCGAGCCGGGTAGGCGCCTCGTGTTCACCTTCGGCTGGGAGGGCCAGACCGACCTGCCCCCCGGGGCGTCCACGATAACTATCACGCTCGAGCCGGCAGAAGGCGGGACCAAGGTGCACCTGGTCCACACCGGCCTGACGGACGAGCAGGCCACCGGTCACCTCCAGGGCTGGACGCACTACGGCGAGCGACTCGTCGCGGCCGCCGAGCGCGGTGACGCCGGAGCTGACGAGTGGGCCGCCGCCGAGCCCAGCGATCCCCTCACCGCGGCGGAAGCATCGCTCGCCATCTGTCAGCTCGTACTACGCGGGCTCGGGCCCATGGAGCTCCAGGCGCAGACGCCGTGCGTGAAGTACACGGTCCAAGATCTCGTCGAGCACCTCGTCGGCTCGGTCCGGGCTCTCGCAACGGCGGCCGGCGCGGCCCCAGCTGCGGCAAGCGCGACGGGCGAAAGCGCCGAGGTAACCCTGGCCGATGCCGCACAGGCGGCGCTCGAGGCGTGGCGCAAGCGGGGCCTCGAGGGCACCGTCCACATGGGGCAATCCGAGCTCCCGGCGTCGCGCGCCGCCGACATCCTCCTCCTCGAGCTGCTCGTCCACGCCTGGGACTTCGCCCGAGCGACCGGGCGGGCGATAGAGGTCGACGAGGCGCTCTCCGGCTACGTCCTCGAGCGCGCACGGAGCTTGATCGCACCGCAGATGCGAGACGGCGACCGTTTCGCGCCCGAACGCGAAACCGGACCGGACGCCGATAACCTCGCACGTTTGGCGGCCTTTACCGGTCGCGAGGCCTGAGACTGCACCGCTTGCAAGACCCGTTTCAACTCCAGAGCGTTTGGAAACACGACGAAACAGGAAAGGTACCGCGATGCCCAAGCGAAGCACTTACGCACAAGGCACCCCCAGCTGGGTGGACTTGCAGACAACGGACCCGGAGGCCGCAAAGGCCTTTTACGGTGAGCTGTTCGGCTGGCAGTTCGACGAGCAGGCAATGCCCCAAGGGGGCACGTACTCGATGGCCTTGAAAGATGGTGAGCTCGTCGCCGCCGTCTCCGCACAGGTACCCGAGGTGGCCGCACAGGGGCTTCCGCCGTTCTGGAACACCTACATCACGGTCAACGACGTCGACGCTGCTACCGCCGCGGTCGAGGGCGCAGGTGGTCAAGTCTGCATGCAGCCGTTCGACGTCATGGACGCAGGCCGCATGTCGGCCGTGGCCGACCCGAGCGGGGCCGTTGTCAACTTGTGGCAGGCAAACCAGCACATCGGCGCGACTCTCGTGAACGAGCCCGGTGCGTTGATCTGGAACGAGCTCCTGACCGACAACGGCGAGGCTGTCTACGCCTTTTACGGCAAGGTCCTCGGACTCACAGCGGAAGCGAGCGACATGGGCGGAATGCCGTACACGCTGTTCAAGGTGGGCGACGACATGGTCGCGGGCTCGATGCCGCCCCCGATGGAGGGCATCTCGAACCACTGGCACGTCTACTTCGCGGTAGAGGCCATGGGCCCTGCCCTCGAAAAGGCGCGCAAACTCGGGGCAAAGGTGATCAACGGCCCGATGCCAACACCGATCGGCCCGATGGCGACGATAAGTGACCCTCAGGGCGCTGTGGTCAGCCTCTTCGAGCCTTCCGGGCAGCCCGAGTAGCTCGCCCGTCGTAGGGAGCTGTGCCTCGAGGGCCGTGCAAGAACCGATGATCGGAGAAACTATGAGCGAGGTCTGGCCCATGATCCAAACGGAGCGAGAGGCATGCGCGGAGCTGTTCGCGACGCTGACGCCCGAGCAGTGGGCGGCCGACACGTGGTGCAAGGGCTGGACGGTGCGCGACGTCGGGGCACACCTCATCGCCTCGACCCGGCAGTCGCCCGTCGTTTTCTTCAGCGGGCTCGCCAAGGCCGGCTTCAGCTTCGACAAGATGGTCGACGCCGACGCCAAGCGCATTGGCGCGGCCGGCACCGACGCCCTCGCAGTCGAGATGCGCTCGGGGGCGATGAGGCGGAACCACCCGCCGGGACCCGTGACCGCCATGCTCGGCGAGATGGTCGTGCACGGCGAGGACATCCGTCGGCCGCTCGGTCTCCGCCGCGACTACCCCGAGGAGACCCTCGTCACGGTCGCGGACTTCTACAAGGGCTCGAACCTGATCATCGGGGCGAAACGACGCATCTCCGGACTCCGCCTGAAGGCCACCGACGCCTCCTGGGCGACCGGCGACGGTCCGGAGCTAAGCGGGCCGATGGCCTCGCTGGTGGTGGCGATGACGGGCAGGCGTGGGGCTTACGCGGACCTCTCCGGCGAGGGTGTGTCCACCCTCGCCGGACGCGCCTGAGCACAAGGGCGCTCCCGCGCCCCAGGGCGCTCCGGGCGCCACGGGCCTCGGTTCAAGCGCGCAGCGCCAGCACCCAGCTCGCGACGATGGCGGCGACCTCGTCGTCGTGCCGGCGCAAGGCGTGATCGCCCCCCTCGACATAGACGTGGGTGACCGGGCCCCCGATCGTGGCGGTGCCCGTCTCCAGCTCCTCGGGCGTGCCGAACTGGTCGCGGGTCCCGGACACGAACAGGCAGGGCACTTTTATCGCAGCGAAGTGGCCGACCCGGAGCTTGTCCGGCCTGCCGGGGGGGTGCAGCGGGTAGCTCACAAGGACGAGCGCCGCGGCCGGCAGGCCCTCGGCGGCCGCGATCGAGCACATGCGCCCGCCCATCGAACGGCCCCCGAGGGCGATGCGGTCCTGGGCCAGCGACAAGTCCTCGGCCAGCTTGCGGGCGGCTGCGACGACGCTGGCCACGAGCACCGGTTGGCGGTCGGGTGCCCGGCGGCCAGCGAGGCGGTAAGGGAAATCGATCCGCTCGACCTGCACCGAGTGTGCCGCCAGGGCATCGTCGATGGCGACGAGGGCGCCCTGGTCCCGGCTCGCGCTTGCGCCCGGGGCTAGAACCAGGGCCGACACGGCCTTGTCGCGGGCGCTCACGTGAGGGTCTTCGACTCGGACGAGGGGCCCTTTGCCGCCCGCGAGCGCGACGTCGCCGCGGGCGTGGACCTCGGCTCGCTCAGGGGCGCGAACAGGTCGCCCACCGACTCGATCCGCTCGAGTACCTCGGATGCGAGGAAACGGAGCTTCTCCCCCCCGCCGTCGGCTCCTTGGCCCACCTCGTCCCAGGTGAGCGGCGTCGACACGCTCGGCATCGGCAGAGCACGGAGCGAGTAGGGGGCGATAGTGGTCTTGGCGGCATGGTTCTGGCTCCAGTCGATGAGCACCTTGCCCGGACGCAGGTCGCGGCGCATGTTCGAGAGCACCTGGCCCGGGTGGGAGCGCTCGGCGAGCCGGGCGATCTCGTGCGCTTCACCGTGGGCCCTTTCCCACTCCCAGGGCGGCTCGAGGCGGGCATAGAGCTGGAGTCCCTTCGATCCGCTCGTCTTCGGGAAGGCCTCGAGACCACGGCCGTCGAGCTCGGCCCTCAGCCAGAGGGCCACCGCGCAGCACTCGACGATGGTCGCCGGTGCTCCCGGGTCCAGGTCGAACACGATCAGGTCGACCGGGCCGTAGACGCCGTCGCCGCCGGCGCGCCACTGCGGCACGTGCAGCTCGAGGGCGGCCAGGTTGGCGACCCAGACGAGGGTGGCCAGGTCGTCGACGACGATCTGCTCGATGAACTCCGAGCCCTTAGCCCTCTCCGTGCGGGGCACGCGGGCGCGATGGGCCCACTCGGGCGCCTTGCGGGCACTGTGTTTCTCGAAAAAGGACTTCCCCGCGACCCCGTCCGGGTAGCGGGTCATGGTGAGGGGGCGCCCCTCGAGATGCGGCAGCAGGACCGGGGCGACATGGACGTAGTACCAGATGACGTCGGCCTTGGTGAACCCGGCTTCGGGGTAGAGGACTTTGTCGAGGTTCGAGACGCTGAGCTTCCTGCCCTCGACCTCGATAAGGCTGCGCTGCTCAGGGCTCAACGACGACCTCCTCCGGCCGCTGGTCCGGGCGCAGGCCGCGCCAGGCGGGCTGACGCAAGCGCCCCGAGCGCGTCCACTCGCTGAAGCGCACCTCGCCCACGAGCTCGGGTTCGGCCCATCTCACCCCGGTGGCCTCCGAGCGCGGGACGGCCCGCGCGAACGGGGAGGTGTCCCGGGCAAGGCTTGAGAGCCGGCCTCGCAGAGCGGAGCGCTCTGCCGCGTCGAAGCCGGTGCCAACGCGGCCCGCGTAGTCCAGACCTCCTCGGCCCGGGATGCCGACCAATAGCGCCCCGAGGTCTCCTTCGAGGTGCCCCTGGCCCGCCGCCCACCCCCCGATCACGACCGATTGGGTGCGGAAGTTCTTCACCTTCAGCCAGCTCGGGTCTCTGGCCCCGGGACGATACGGGCTGTCGAGGCGCTTGGCGACGATGCCCTCGAGGCCTGCGTCTCTCGCCGCTTTGAGCATGACCGCTCCCCCGCCGGTCTCAGAAGGCGGCGTCGCCCAGTGGGGCCCAGCCAGGCCGAGGCCGTCGAGCAGCCGGCGGCGCTCCGAGTAGGGGATCTTCAGCGCCGAGTGGCCGTCGAGGTGCATGACGTCGAAGATCATGTAGGTGACCGGGATGCTGTCGGCCAAGCGGCGGACACGGCCGGGCTCGGAGGTGTTCATGCGGGGCTGCAGGGCCTCGAAGCTGGGCCGGCCCGTCTCGTCCAGGGCCACGATCTCCCCGTCGAGGACGACCTGCAGCGAGCCGAGCGCCTCGCCGAGGCCCCTCAGCTCCGGATAGGACGAGGTCGTGTCCCGATCCGTCCGCGACAGGACGCGGACGCGGCCCCCGTCGACGTAGGCGACGGTCCGCACGCCGTCCCACTTGAACTCGTAGGCCCACTCGTCATCGGCCTCGGGCAGCTCGGCCGAAGCCGTCGCGAGCATCGGGCGGACGAGCTCGGGCAGCGGTTCCCAGCCCGCCGGGGCCGGGTCGACGTGATGGATCATCCAGTTGTCGCCGTCGGTGTGGAACAGGCCGTAGCGGCCCTCGACTCGCGAGCCGTGCAGTGTGACCTTGACCGACTTGTCAGTCCATTCGGTGCACTCGTAGGAGCCGTGGTCCCAGATTGTGACGGTGCCGGCCCCGTACTCGTGATCGGGGATGGTCCCGGCGAAGTGGCCGTACTCGATGGGGTGGTCCTCCACGTGCACGGCCAGGTGGTTGACGCCCCGGTCCACCGGCAGGCCCTTCGGCACCGCCCAGGACACGAGGACCCCGTCGCGCTCAAGGCGGAAGTCCCAGTGCAGCGAGCGAGCGTGATGCTCCTGGATGACGAATGACGGCTGCTCGCTAGCCCGGCCGGTCCCCGAGGATTTGCGCTGGCGCCGTTGTGTCGCGGGTGGGTCCTGGGGTGGGATCGGCTCGGGTGTCCGGCTCGGGTCCCGCTTGGCCCTGTAGCGCTCGAGAGGGCTCACGGCACCAAGGTCCGCCCCGCCCTGCCACGGCGTTCAGTTCGAGCCCAGCAGCTCCGCAACGACATCGGCGGCTTCCCCCCGCGAGACAGCGAGCGCCCTCGCCGCGCGGCCAAGGAGCCCGTCCAGGTAGACAGCCAAGTTCAGCACAAACATCACCGGATCCGGTACGCGAAGTGGCACCGGCTCGCTTGCCGCGTCGAGCCCAGAGGCCGACAGCAATGCGGCGCGGATACTGAGGACCGCACTGATCGTCTCGTCGAGGCCCAGCCCGTAGCGCTTCATCGAGGCGCTCAGCCCGAACGGGAGGCTGAGCGAGACGCCGACCGGCCCCTCCTCGGCCAGGCGGGCGAGGAAGCGCACGACATCACCTGCGAACTCGGCCCTCATCGGCCCTTTGTCGTATATCGCTCTTGGCTCGGCCACCGCTCGGCTCCAATGCTCGGGGCTCTTTCCCGGTGCCAGTGTCGCAAGGGGATGTATCACTGTGGTGGATCCCCGAAACGATCTGGGCCGCCGGCCCCGGAACAACCGGAGGGCCGGACGGGCGCGACCGATGCCTGCGGGCGGGCCTCA
>JBEKMZ010000061.1:0-21772 GCA_049523315.1 Acidimicrobiales bacterium
GTCGGGCAGGTCCAGGACCTGCTCGGAGTTGGTGAAGACGTCGGCCGGGATGGCGAACACCCCAGAGGAGCCGTTGACCGACTCGTCGGCGGCCGCGCCCTTCTGGAGGGCCCAGGACCCTCCGGTGTCAGCGGTGCCCCAGCCGCCGCTCACCGTCCGTTCGAAGGAGTCCGAGGCGTACACCCCCTGTTGGCTGCTCCCGGTCTGGGGATAGAACGCGGCGGCGGTCCCGCTCCATATCCCGGCCTCGGAAAGCGGCTGACTGTACTGGTGCGTGGAGGCGTCCGTGGCGACGAGATACCCGTAGGAGGTGTGATAGATGTTCGTGGCAACCGGGAACGCGCTGAACCCGCCCCCCGGAGGTCCCGACACGATGGCCGGATCCGAGCATCCGATCACCCCGATGAACAGGTCGCCGCTCGTGCTCGGCGTGATGGCCGGGGCCAGGGCGGGCGTGCTGCCGACGTGGTCCAAGATCCCGGGCGGGGCCTGGTCCAGTCCGCCGACCCCCGACCATTCCGAGACGTTCAGCGCATAGAAGACCCCGTCCGTGGTGCCCGAGAGGTCGACGGTGACCGTCGCCGGACCGCCGGTGGCGTCCAGGCCGTACCAGATCTCTGAGTCCGCTGTCACGGTGTTGTCGGTCTCGATGTTGGCCAGCTTCCACGAGACCCCCCCACCGCTGATCGTGGTGACGGTCAGTCCATCGTGGGTGTTGTTGAACGAAGCGACGAGCGCGTCACCGGCCTGGACAGAGTTGGACAGCGTGAGGGTGAGCGAATTCGAACCTACCGTCGCGTTCGACGACTCTTGGACCAGAGCAATGGGCACCGCGGCAGACGCGGCCACAGGCACGAGCACCGCAGCGCCGACGAGGGCGACGGCGGAGGCAACGAGCACACGCAGACGCCAGAGCCCGCTCCGCCCGCCCGTAGCCTGCCGACTAGTCAGTTTGATCGTCTTGATCGCCACTTCGTCGGGATGAGACCCGTGGCCGTTCACACTGTCGCCCTGCCGGACATCGTCCGCCCGCCGCTCGGTCATCAGCCCTCTTGCTCCTGTGGGGTCTTCAGGCTCGCCCTACAGAACACCATCAACACCCGCAGGCGGTCGCCCGACACGGCGAAGGAGCTTGGCCCGCCACCATTCGGCAGGCTGCAGTTCACCCCCAACAAAGTCCAGCGCCTTCGCAGTGAGGCGGACCCGGGTCTCGCAACAGCTCCCACGCCAACCCCAATAACACCGTCGAAGACGAACGGATAACCACTTCGGTCTCGCCAGATCGCGCCTGCATCTTGACATAGACATCACGAGTTGACCCCGACCCGAACAACATCTCGAACAGTGACACACCCCAGCTGTACACGCCAAACGGCGCTTACAGGTAGTCCTCCAAATACCAGAAAGATCCTACGCGGCTTCAGCAGCAAGCGGCCACACAAGCTCGAACGGCTCCCTTGCAATATTCCGAAATTCGCTGTCGAACCAGATGCCGATTGACAGGCGCCCGTTTAAGCGCAGATCCACCGGCAACCCGTCAGCCACAGCTCGCATCCCCGAGCCCAGGCCTCATCTCACTCTTCGGCAGTGTCCGATTGCTCGCGGACGCAGGATTCGACGCCTGGTAGTTCGATGGTGACCAGACGGCACTTCGACAGGGATACATAGCTCGGAGAGGTGAGTCGGCGAGCATGATGGCTGCCTACGAGTCGCAGAAGGCGAGAATCGACGCGGCCTGGCCCGTCGGGCGCTCGAACTCAACGTCGAAGCCAAGGAGCACCAGCGGGCGATCGCTGCCATTGTGCGCTCGCTGCGACCGGACCTGCTCGCCCTCCCCGGCTTCGGGCCAATCATCGCCGCCATGGTGCTCTGAGCGTGGTCGCATCCCGGTCGCTGCCGCTCCGAAGCCGCCTTCGCCAAACTCGGTGGTGTCGCGCCGATCGAAGCGTCAACCGGTCAGTCACCGCCTGCTATGGTGACCGCGCGTTGCACACCGTCGTGCTGACCCGGCTGCGATGTGACGAGGCCACCAAGGTTTACCTTCGCCGCCGGCGAGCTGAGGGCAGGAGCGACCGAGAGATCAAGCGCTGCCTGAAGCGCTACGTCGCTCGTGAGCTCTTTCGGTTACTAGAGAGCGCGTCGCAAGGGACTTGACGCTCCATAGGAGCGTCATCAGAGACGTGCCCCCGAGCGCCCTCGGCTCGACCTATTCGAGGCCGGTACGTGCGTGGAGCGCTCGAACAGGGAAATGATCACGCCGGGTGCCTTGTGAGCCCAGGAAAGGAGCTCGGTAGGCGACGAGGCCGGGTAGAGATGATCCCGGTCTCCAGCAGCTGCACGAGGATGGGCTAAGTCTTCGCCCGACTGGCCATGGGCAAACACGAGGCTCGTCGCAAGGCAGAATTGATCCACTAGCTACAAACGAGAACCGGTTGCCATGCGCAAACAGACCTACATACCACTAGGAAGACCAGAAGCGCGAACACGCGAGCAAGTGGCAATCCGCCGGCCGATCACCAGGGCCGAAGTCGCACCATTAGAAGCTTTTGGCGCGGCTTTGCGGATCGCAAGGAAGTCCGCGAATCTCACTCAACGCGAACTGGCGTGGCGGGCCGGCTTCGAGGACAAGCTTGTATACAGCTTGGAAGCAGCCCTCCGTCGACCTCGGCTCTCCTCCATCGAAGCGCTCTGTGCCGCAATCGTCGAACGCGTGCCGAGCCTGGTGCCGACCGAACGTCTACGAGACGAACTGGCCACCCTGGCCGGCCCGGGTTTGGACCCGGAGTCGGTTTACCGGTCTCGTGTGGAGGCCCGAAGAGCCGTTCGATGGGCGAACAGGACAAGCGCGCCGGACGAACCAAGCACATGTTCGAGCAGGTAATCGAGGCGCACAGCCAGCGAGTGTTGGCTGAGATTCCCGCAGAGCGGGCAGGGAAGGCGGCTGACCGCACTGCTTAGCGCGGCAAAATCGACTCGTTTCGGTCGAAAAGTGAGAGAAAGTCCCGTGAAAAAGTCACTGGGAGGAGCAACAATGACCGGGTTGGGCCAGTTTGCCTATCTCATCAGGCTCGGCGTGTCTTGACACTAGGCTCGGCGTGTCTTGACACCATCGCGGAGCCTCTCCGAGATCCTAGTCGCCGCTGGGAGCACGGACTGGGAAGACCGCGGATCGGTACACAAACTGTTAGGTCTGGATGCTTATCGAAACCGAGATCAGTGTGGAAGGAGAGTGACTCAGATGTCAGAGGGCGTGAACCTCGACGCGCACCACCGAGCTACGGTTGAAAAGCTCTTTCGCCACCCGGCAGGCCACAACATCGAGTGGCACGACGTCCTGTCACTGCTGAACAGTGTTGCCGCGGTCATCGAAGAACACGACGGCCGATTCAGAGTTACCTTGGGATCCGAAACCGAAACTTTCGAAGCCCCGCGCGGTCCCGACATCGACGAGCAACAGGTGGTCGATCTGCGACGGATGCTAAGGGGAGCTGGGATAACCCCCGAGTCGGCCTAGGGAGCACCACGGGGCCTGGCAACCAGCTCCTGCGTCGTGTGGCGGAATCGACGGTGCAGCTCCCGTTGTCGGCGAGGACTTGCTCGATCGAGATCCCATGGGCTTCAAAGAAGGCCCTTGCCCGGGGTGAAGCGCGGTGACTGCCTGCTCATCGTCGTGGATCTCGCGGTAGGTGAGACGACTGTGGGCGTCGACCGCCGAATGTATGAAGCCATAGCCGATCCGGACACGCTTGCCGCCGATCCGGTTCCAGCCCCGCCGATGGTTTCGCCAGCCATCACCTGGTGGGATCTTCGCGAGCCTCACGGGCTTGATCAGTCCGTTCCAACTCCGGTACACGCAGCGGGTCTCTACGGGATCTCCTGTCCGAGCGTGAGTCGTTGCTGGGCGATAGGGACTATGGGGCACTCTCCACAACCTACGGCGGGAAGAGGTTGTGGGATCAGCCCATCGATGCGGAGCTTCAGGCGATCGCCAGCCCGGCCGAGCAAGACTGCGTCGTTGCGACCGACGGGTTCGGCTTCGGCCCGACGTACGCGCGCTCGTTCTACCTCACCGTTGACGGGGGCCGGGTGTGGTGTAGCCCGAAGTTGCCGGTCCCCAACGTCGTGCTCTGGGGTGTCTCTTGCCCCGACGCCTCAGAGTGCCTCGCGGTTGGCTCAGACTCCGAGGGCGCGGTGGTGCTGGCTAGCTTCGACGGCGGTCGACATTGCTCGGTGCAAGCGATTCCAGGGATGCCGCCTTCTGTGGCCTACGAGACCGTTCAGTGCACGGCTCCACGGCACTGCGTCGTTCTCGGGAGAGGGTCGGTCGCGGCGCTCGCCGTCAGCTCCCAAGCCGGCGGGCGAGTCGCCGCCGCCTGTCGACGGGCATGACCGGCAGCGAAATGCTGACATGGGGGACCATGGAAGCTTCGCCTCATTCATCGGGAGACTCGCCCGGGTATCTCGTTTTGGTGCTCTCGCTCGGGCGTGGATGGCTGGAAACTGTGAGGCTCATTCTCACCAAAGGTCACAAGCGGAGCTACGACGGCTCGCCGATCCTCGAGGTCGGCCTTTTGGATCTCGTCGTCGACGATCCAAGCTGGTCGGACGGGCTCATCGAACGCTTCGGCGATCCCGAGCGCCTGTCGTGGATGAAGTTGAACTTCGAGGATCGAAGCGCTGTCGAGGAGCTCGGAGGTGCCGCCAGCTATGCGACCCGGCTATATGACTACGAGGGGAGCGGCAGGGACCAGGTGGCGTGGGCAACCGAGAAGCTACGCAACGACCCCGACTCGCGCGCTGCCATCATCACGACGCTGCAACCCCTGTCCGACTCGAGCTACATCCCGTGTGTGAGCCTGCTCCAGTTCTGGATGCCGGGCGATCACCTGGAGCTGATCGTTACCGCCCACAGCATCGACTTCGGGACGAAAGGCTACGCCAACCTGATCGAGCTCGCGCGTATCCAAGAGCACGTCGCGACGTCGCTCGCAGCTCCGATCGGTCGTCTGATGTTGCGGATCAGCTCAGCTCATCTCTACGGGCGCGACCTCGATGCTGTGCGCGCGATTCTCCTCGCGTCAGAAGCCCCCTAGGCGGTATTCGGAGGGCGTCCGCCCAACAGCCCTCTCCGGGCTCCAGCGGCGGCGTCGGGAAGCGAAGGGTCCGCGAGGGGACGATCGATGATCCCGACGAGAAGTGTTGATACCGTATCGCAATAAAGCGGAACGGGCCATGCTGTGTCGCGGGTTACTTCAGTGCGCGATCTCTGGTGTGAAACGGCCACACGCACCATGAGTCGGGGAATCCGGAAAGGGGCGGCATGATTGGCGAGAGCCACATAGAAAAGGGTGTGGAGTCGGCCGCGGTGATTAGCCGTCGGAGGTTGCTGCGAGGAATCGCCACCGGAGCAGCCGCGGTCGGGCTCGGGGTCGTCGCTGGTCCCGCGGGCGCAACCGTCCTGCCTGCTGGTCGCGCAAGGCACCTGCGGCCAGGTTCGCTGGAGAAGGCGATCGGGTTCAGCCAGCCCTATACGGCTGCCGCCAGCTGGCAACCGCTCATGCTTGCGGCTCAAGCCCAAGCTGCCAAGCAGGGTTTCCTGTTGCTGGAGAGCCATGCGAACTCCGAGCTCAACGCCCAGCTGGCCGAGATCGAGGAGTGGATCGAGGCCGGTATCGCAGGGATCATCGTGTTACCCCTCGCCGTTAATCCGGTCGAGTCGCTCGTCTCCAAGGCACACGCCAAGGGGATCAAGGTCCTCGACTACTCGGACAGTTCCCTGTCCCACGCGGACGGCTGGGTCATCTTCAACAACGCCCAGGGCGCCCAAGATGTCGGGACGTATGCCGGCCGTTGGGTGAACAAGACCCTCGGCGGGCAGGCCAAGGTCGCCCTGCTCACCAACAACGGCGAGCTCACTGGTCGCCAGCGCACGCAGGGCAGCCTCGCGGCCCTGCAAAAGATCGCGCCCGGTGCCAAGCTCGTCGCACAGGCGCCAGGCGTCCTCTCCTCCCAGACGCTCGGCCCCGCTCGCTCGATGCTCCAGGCCAACCCGGATATAAACGTCTTCATCTGCGCCGCTGATGAAGGGTGTGCCGGGGTGCTCGAGGCCTTCGAAGGCACGCATCCGAGTGCGCAGCGGCAGAACGAGATGTTCATATGCGGATTTGACGGGTCCGTCCCAGTGATCAAGCAGGTGCTCGCCGGGACGCCGATCCGAGCGACCGGGGCACTTGAGGCCGTCGCGATCGGCAAGGCATGCGTCAACGCGACGATCTCGGCCCTTCAGGACAAAAGCTCTGGGAGGCGGCAAACCTTCCCGTACATTCTTGTCGACGCACAAGCCCAGGCGGTGGGACAGGCGCTCGTGAAGAAGCTCTCCGCCCAGTAGGTCCCGCCGAAGGCGCACGCGGTCGCGCCGAGCTTGGAGCGAAGCCCGCGGCGCCGAGAACCGGCCCCCGGCTTGGAGCCGTTACCGCACGGTCGCCCCTGAGCGACTAGGGCGCCATGAACTAATCTCGAGCCAATCGAGGCGATTACTGCTGCCCCCAAACTCGGTGAGGGGTACCGAAGGCTCCAAGAGGCATGCCACTTGCCTCGAGCGCGGGTGAGGAACAGCTCTTGAGCGCCCCGGACCGGGAGGACCTTCCGGCGATCATCCAAGGCGGCATGGGAGTCGGAGTTTCGGGGTGGCGCCTGGCTCGTGCTGTCGCGCTCACCGGGCAGCTGGGCGTCGTCTCGGGCGTGGCGCTCGACACCCTTTTAGCCCGCCGTCTCCAGCTCGGTGACCCCGGGGGCCACATCCGCCGGGCGCTCGCAAGCTTCCCTTACCCCAAGGTCTCCGAGCAGATCCTCGAGCGTTACTTCGTCGAGGACGGCATAGCGCCGGATGAGCGCTTCCGCCTTGTGCCGCGCCTGTCGCTCGACCCGAGCCGGCTGGCCACCGATCTCGTCGTGACGGCCAACTTCGTGGAGATCTTCCTCGCCAAAGAGGGCCACGACGGCCTCGTCGGCGTCAACTACCTGGAGAAGATCCAGATGGCAACGCCCGCGGCCGCCTACGGCGCCATGCTCGCGGGAGTCGACTTCGTTCTGGTCGGAGCGGGGATACCCGCTGAGCTGCCTGGTCTCCTCGACGCCCTGGCCGAAGGCCGCGTCGGTGAGATCTCCGTCGACGTGATCGGTGCCGGGCGAGAGCGGTTCAGCGTCGCGGTCCACCCCTCTTCGCTCCCGAGCGGAGCGACCGAGCTTCGACGGCCGAGATTCCTCGCCATCGTCGCCTCGCACGTCCTCGGTTCCTATCTCGCCCGCGACGCGCGCACCCGCCCAGACGGCTTCGTCGTCGAGGGACCAGTCGCGGGCGGTCACAACGCCCCGCCGCGCGGGCCGGTCACCTTCGACGAAGAGGGGCAGCCCATCTACGGCCCCCGAGACGAGGTCGACCTCGGCAAGCTCTCGGAGCTCGGGCTGCCTTACTGGCTGGCGGGTGCCTACGCCGGCCCGGGGATCGTCGCTCGGGCCCGCAACCTCGGCGCGGCGGGCGTGCAGGTCGGCTCCGCCTTCGCGCTCTGCGAGGAGTCGGGCTTCGAGCCGTCACTCAAGCGCTCCTTTATCGAAAACGCCCTCGCGGGCACATTGCACGTCCGCACCGACTCGCTGGCATCTCCGACCGGGTTCCCCTTCAAAGTTGCCGACCTTGCTGGAACGGTCGCCGAGCCAGCAATCTACGAACAGCGCCCCCGCGTCTGCGAGGCGAGCTATCTGCGGGTGCCGTTCCTCTCAGCCGACGGCGAAATCGGGTACCGGTGCCCCGCCGAGCCTGCCAAGGCCTATGTCCGAAAGGGCGGCAAGATCGAGGATACTGTCGGACGGCGCTGCGTGTGCAATGGGTTGATATCGGCCATCGGACTCGGCCAGCGCCACCCTGGTGGCTTCGTGGAGCCGCCCCTAGCGACCATCGGCCAGGACCTCAGCTTCCTGCCGGACCTAATCTGCGAGGGCCGGGAGTCCTACCGGGCGGTCGACGTGGTCGCCTATCTGCTCGAGGGGGCCGTTCCGGGCTCGGCATGAAACCGGCTGTTCGGCGAACAGCGCCGATATGGCTGAGCTTCAGCTCTGGCCGGTGGTTTTGCAGCGCTGCATCCGGGCGCTACTGTATTTACGTGTCGCAAGCAATCAATATTGGCTCATCCCAGATGGAGTCCGGGGAGAGCTCCATAGGCCAGATCCGGGAAGGCTTCTGGACAGTGGCGCGTTGCATTGGCCAGCACAGGGTGCACGAACGCCTGCAGCGGGCTTCTGGCGTCAGGATCGACCGGGCCGGGGCGGCGTTGCTCTACATGCTCCTTGCGCATGGTGACTCGCGAGTCACCGGTCTCGCGGACCGCCTCGGGGTGGACGCCCCATCGGTCACCCGCAAGGTCCAGCAGCTCGAGAAGGAAGGCCTCGTCACGAGGCGTGCCGACGCGGAGGATCGCCGTGCCAGTTGCATACAACTGACCGCGAGCGGTCGCCGCACCCTTGAGAGTGTTCTGAAGGCCAGGCGGGCCTGGTTCGACCGCGTGCTGGAGGGCTGGGAGGAGGCAGACCTACTCGCGTTCGCCTCGATGCTCAGCCGGTTCGCCAACAGCTTGGAGCAGGACTTGGAACAAGACCGCGGAGGCGCTGGATAGCTGATGCTCACGAGCCTCGTGCGGCGGTACCTCGGTCGGTATTCCGCCCAGGTGTCCCTGGTGGTCGCCCTGCTGGTCGTGCAGGCGCTGGCCAACTTGTACCTGCCGAACCTCACCGCCGACATCATCAACAACGGCATCGAGAAGGGCAACGTCCACTACATATGGACAACGGGCGCCTTCATGCTCGCCATCACGCTTGTCGTCGTGATGGTGGCCATCGTGGCGGTCTATTTCGCGTCGAAGGTCTCCATGGGAATAGGCCGCGACATCCGCGGAGCGGTGTTCAAGGCGGTGCAACGCTTCTCGGCTCAGGAGATAAACCACTTCGGGACCCCGTCGCTCATCACCCGCAACACCAACGACGTTCAGCAGATCCAGCTCTTCTTGCAGATGGCCCTAACAATGATGGTGCTGGCGCCGATCATGTGCGTCGGCGGAGTGATCATGGCCCTGAAGGAGGACGTCAAGCTCTCGGCGCTCCTCGTTGTCGCCGTCCCCCTGCTGTTAGGCATCATCTCGATCCTGTTCTGGAGGGCTGTTCCGCTGTTCCGCTCGATGCAGTCCAGGATCGACCGGGTCAATCTCGTGCTGCGCGAGCAGATCACCGGCGTGCGGGTGATCCGGGCATTCGTGCGCACAGGCCAGGAGAAAGAGCGCTTCGCGGAGGCCAACGCGTCACTGACGAACACCGGCCTGAGGGTGAACCGCCTCTTCGCCCTCGCCCTACCGGCGGTGATGGGGGTGATGAACCTCTCAAGCGTTGCCGTCTTGTGGTTCGGCGGCCACCTGATCGCGAGCGGGAGCATGCCGATCGGCAACCTCACGGCCTTTTTGAGCTACATCTTGCAGATCCTCATGTCGGTGATGATCGCCGTCATGATGGTCATCCTTCTCCCGCGGGCCGTCGCGAGTGCGGACCGGATCGAAGAGGTGCTGCGCGCCGAGCCGGCGGTGCGCGACCCGCAAGAGCCACGGCTCGCCTCGACCCCGAGCGGGCTCGTCGAGTTCGACGACGTCGTCTTCGAGTACCCCGGAGGTGAGCAGCCGGTGCTGCGCGGGCTCTCGTTCTGTCTCCTCCCCGGCGAGACGACTGCGGTCATCGGTGGGACCGGTTCGGGCAAGACCACTTTGTTGAACCTCATTCCGCGCTTGTTCGACGTCACGAGCGGGACGGTGCTAGTCGACGGGCTCGACGTCCGCGAACAGGTCCGTGACCGTCTCTGGGCACGCATCGGCATCGTGCCCCAACAGGCGTACTTGTTCAGCGGCACGGTGGCAGACAACCTCCGCTTCGGCCGGGCGGACGCCACCGACGACGAGCTGTGGCACGCGCTCGAAGTTGCACAGGCGAAGGACTTCGTCTCCGCCATGGTGGGCGGCCTTGAGGCCGACATCAGCCAGGGCGGGACGAACGTCTCCGGCGGCCAACGTCAGCGCCTGTCCATCGCGCGGGCGCTCGTACGGCGCCCGGCGGTCTATTTGTTCGACGACTGCTTCTCGGCTCTCGACGCGGCGACTGACGCGAAGCTGCGCGCCGCCCTGCGGGCCGAGACAAGCGACGCGACCGTCATGATCGTCGCCCAGCGGGTGAGCACGATCCTGCACGCAGACCGGATCATCGTCTTAGACGATGGGCGCGTCGTGGGAAGCGGCCCGCACGAGGAGCTAATGGAGTCTTGCCCCGAGTACCGCGAGATCGTGGAGTCACAGCTCGGGGACGCCGCCGCGTGAGCACTCCTGCGTCACGCAGGCCGGGAGCCGGGGGAGGCTTCGGGGGTCCTGGGCGCATGGCCATGCCGGCCGAGCGGCCGAAGAACTTTCGCGGCACCGTCCGGCGTCTCGCGCGGCGCCTCAAGCCCGAGCGGGTCCGCATCGGTTTTGTTATCGCGATGGGCTCGGCGAGCGTAGCGTTCACCGTCTTCGGACCCAAGATCCTCGGCAGTGCCACTGACGTGCTGTTCAACGGCGTTATCGGAAAACGCCTCCCCGTTGGGATGACCAAAGCCCAGGCGATCGCGATTCTGCGCTCGCGCGGTGAGGGTCAGCTCGCCGACATGGTGAGAGGCATGGCCCTTACCCCTGGGGTGGGCGTCGACTTTGCCCATCTCGGCCGGCTCCTCGGCCTGGCGGCTCTCGTGTACCTCTTCGGGGCCATGCTCAACTGGGCACAGGGATACGTGATGGCCGGTGTGGCCCAGCGCACCGTTTACCGCTTGCGCGAGGACGTGGAGTCGAAGCTCGCCCGGCTCCCGCTGCGGTACTTCGACCAGCACTCGCACGGGGACATCTTGAGCCGTGTCACCAATGACATCGACAACATCACGACCACTCTCCAACAGGGCTTGAGCCAGCTGCTGTTGTCGAGCCTCACGATCCTCGGTGTGATGACGATGATGTTCTGGATCAGCCCTTTGTTAGCGGGCATCTCACTCGTGACGGTGCCAATGTCGATTCTCGTGACCTTCTTCATCGCCCGCCGCTCTCAGGTCCAGTTCAAGGCTCAGTGGGCGCGAACAGGAGCCCTGAACGGCCACGTCGAAGAGATGCACACAGGCCACGCCCTCGTGCAGGTGTTCGGACGCAGCGACGCGGCGATAGAGGAGTTCGACGAGCAGAATGAGCCCTTGTACGAGGCCAGTTTCCGGGCCCAGTTCCTCTCCGGGGTCATCCAGCCGGCGATGCAGTTCCTCGCCAACTTGAACTACGTCCTCATCGCCGTTGTTGGAGGATACCGAGTCGCGTCGGGGGCGTTGTCGCTCGGCGACGTGCAGGCCTTCATCCAGTACTCGCGACAGTTCACAATGCCGATCACCCAAATCGCGAGCCAGATGAACCTCCTCCAGTCGGGGGTGGCATCGGCCGAGCGTGTCTTCGTACTTCTCGACGCCGAGGAAGAAGAGCCGGACAGCGAGCAGCCGGCGCGTCTCGTCGACCCGAACGGGCGGATCGATCTCGAGCACGTGAGCTTCCGATACGAGGCGGACAGGCCCTTGATATCGGACTTCGACCTCTCGGTGTCGCCGGGCCAGACCGTCGCCATTGTCGGCCCCACCGGTGCGGGCAAGACGACGATCGTGAACCTGCTCATGCGCTTTTACGAGATCGACGCGGGTCGCGTCCTTCTCGACTCGCTCGATGCCCGCGATCTCACCCGAGACAACGTCAGGCGCACCTTCGGCATGGTTCTCCAGGACACGTGGCTCTTCACAGGCACGATCAGGGACAACATCGCCTACGGGCGCGAAGGTGCCACCGACGAAGAGGTCATGGCCGCGGCCGACGCGGCGCACGTGGACCACTTCGTGCGGACCCAGCCCGAGGGCTACGACACGATCATCGACGAAGACGCCTCCAACGTCTCGACCGGCCAGAAGCAGCTCATCACCATTGCCCGCGCATTTGTCGCCAACCCAACGATCCTCATCCTCGACGAGGCGACGAGCAGCGTCGACACGCGCACCGAGGTCCTCATCCAAGCGGCGATGGCGCGTCTCAGAGTTGGGCGCACGAGCTTTGTCATCGCCCACAGGCTCTCGACGATCCGCAACGCCGACACCATCGTCGTGATGGACGCGGGCCGCATCGTCGAGCAGGGGAGCCACGCCGAGCTCATCGCCCGGCAGGGCTTTTACGCCGAGTTGTACGAGAGCCAGTTCACCGAGGCCTTCGTGGAGACGGTCTGAGAACTGATTGCAGCCGAATCAGCCGTCAAAAGCGCGCGGCGGCCGGGTCGCGCTGGGGCACTTCTAAGAACGGGTAGTGACGAGCGCCGCTCGAGTGGAGGCGGTACTGCAAGGTCGTCTGCATCACGCCCAGCCCATAACGGACGCTGCGCCTGAAATTGATCGACGACGAGTCGTGTGCGTAGCGGGTCGGGCAGGAGAGCTCGCCGATGCTCGCCCCGAAGGCGACGGCCTGGGCGATCATCTGGTTGTCGAAGATGAAGTCGTCGGAGTTCCGCTCGAACGGTAGCGCCTCGAGCAGGCTGGCGGAGTACGCGCGCAACCCCGTGTGGTACTCAGACAGCTTCTGGCGCAGGAGGATGTTCTCGAACAGGGTCAGGAACCTGTTGGCAACGAACTTGTAGACGGGCATACCCCTCGCCACCGAGTTCTGGGCGAGGATCCGTGACCCGAGGACGAAGTCGTATTCACCATAGGCGATCATCGCCGCCAGGGCGGGGACGAGCAGAGGCGAGTACTGGTAGTCAGGGTGGACCATGACGATGATGTCGGCACCGCGGGCGAGCGCGGCCTTATAGCAGCTCTTCTGGTTCGCTCCATAGCCGCGGTTCTCCTCGTGACGGATCGAGACGAGCCCGAGCTGCTCGGCCTGGTGGATCGTGTCGTCGGTGCTGGCGTCGTCGACAAGTAGGACGTCGTCAATGACGTCGCGGTCGAGCTCTTCGACAGTCCGCCTCAGAGTTTCCCCGGCGTTGTAGGCGGGAAGCACCACGGTGATCCGCTTCCCGTTGAGCACGGTGCGACAGTGTACTCACGCGACAGGGCGCCACACATTTCGCCGGCCGGGCGCGAGCCGGCCTCTCGCGATGTGAGCCGGCACGAGGCCCTAAGTAAGGTTGCCGCCGTGCTCAGCCCTCCCAGCCGACCGCCCGGGGTGGCGCTGGAGCCGCAAAAGCGCCGCTGGCCGCTGCTCGTCGAGTCCCTGGCCGTCGCCCTCTCGCCTGGCATCGGCTTTTTCGTGCTGAGGATGCGGGCGATGTCGCCCGTGCAGCTGCCCGACCCGAGCATGCACACGATATACGCCGTCGACCCGAGCCAGATGTTCGTCCGGTATGCGGCCGCTTTCGCACCGACGGCGCGGATGCGCGAAGGCGCCCAAGCGGGCTTTCTCGTCCTCGCCCGCCTCGCCTATCTTGGCTTCGGCGCACTGCCCGGCTTCTTCGTCACTCGCTACGCGCTGGCGCTCATCGCCGTCGTGCCTGCCTACCTGCTCATGCGGCGCCTCTACGGCATCCCGGCCGGCGTGCTCGCGATCGTCGTTCTGCTCAGCTGTCCCGTCGTCATCACCGCCTGGGGGACCGACTACCCGGACTGCGCAGTCGTGTCGTACGTGGTCGGCGCCGTCGCCTGCCTCGCGATGCCCGGGAGGCAGCGCTGGCGAGCGGGCTGGCTCGCGCTCGCCGCCACCTTGTTGACACTCGCCGTCTGGTCACACGGCATGGGCGTCGTCCTCGCCGCCACTACTGTCGTCATCTACGGGCTCGTCCGGCTCGTTCGCGAGCGCCGGCGCCTTGTCATCCACGCCCTCTTGCTCGGCGTCGTCGCGGTTGCGGCGACCTTCCTCCTCATGGTCGCCTCGCGCCTCGTGCTCGGCCAGTTCGACTTCATCAACCCCACTCTCAAGGCCGCGGCCTTCTTGAACACCCCGGCCCAGGTACGCCAGTGGCACTCGTCGAACTGGCGCTGGGCCCTTTATGTCGCCTACCTCCTCGTCCCACCCGCGGTCATCGCCGCCTTCGCTGTGACCTTCGCCCGCAGGCTGCGGGCTATCCCCACCCCCCAGCTCTTCGTAGGGCTCGCCTGCGCCGGCCAGTTCGGAGTCTTCGCATACCTGCAATTCGGCTACCACGTACAGACCCTCGAAATGCACTTTTTCTCCTCAACGATCTGGGGGGTCGTCTGCCTCGCTCTCGCCGTTGTGCTCGCGGAGATGAGCCGGCCGATCTGGGCCCGCCCGGTCGCAGGATGGCTTCCGGTCGCCTTGGTGCTCGCCGTCCCGCTCGCCTATGAGGCCGACCCGAACACGCCCGCGTTCGGGTGGTGGCCCGTCGGGGCCGCCCTGGCGCTCGTCCCGGTCCTCGTGGCCCTGGTCATGCGGTTCTGGAGCCAACGGGACCTCACCCAGGTCCTGTCACGGACCGCTCTTGTCGTCGCGGTCGCCCTGAGCGTCGTCGCGACGACAGGCTCGACCCTCGAACTCACCGTCGCCCCGCGCCCTTCCACGCCGGCGCTGACGGGGCTCGCGATCGCAGGCGACCCAGAACCGAGCTACAACACCGCCCTCGGCGGCAACGCCACAGAGATGATCGACTGGTACCAGGTCTGCGCGTCGCTCCCGGGATTCGTCGGCGATCCCAGCTACCGAGGCGAGCAGCTGCTGATGTGGTTCTTCTGGGACGTCCCGCTGCTGTTGGAGCCGGTGGGCATCTTCCACGAGGGCTTCAACTCGCTGGGCTTCGGCTTTCCCGTCCTCACGCCCGGAGACCGCGATGTGCTCGCGACGAGGCGCCCGGCCGAGCTGCTCCTCCTCGGCATCAAACGCCAGGGGTTCCAGACAGCCTTCAGGGATCTCGGGTCGTACGGTCCAGAGCTGGTCCGCACGACGGTGCTCCGCCACGGAATCGCCGTGCTTCACGTATGGCTGATCATCCTCAGGTCGTTCGCGCCCCGTTCGATCTGGCTCGCGACGGCAACAACGAGGCAGCCGAGCCATGCGCGCTAAACTGCCGAGCCATCAGCTCTTGGGGGCACATCCAAACTTGGCCCTGGTCCGGGCGATGGGTCCGCACCAGAGAGCCATCCCTCTTGCCCAAGTGGCAGCCGAGGTATCTTTGTCGTGCCGCGGGTGGGCGGGGACTGCTTGTCGCTCCCTCAAAGAGGGGGCAGCCGAACTGTCCGAGAAGCCCTGGCAGCTGAAAAGATGGCAGAGGGCTGAACGGAGGGTGTCGTGGCGACCAGCGTAAGCAGGGATGAGGGGAAGCCGAAGGGACCGTGGCGAGCGCCACAGCCTCACGCGCTTCCGGCGAGCGTCCCGCGTGCGCCGCGACGGCTGATCGAGTGGACCGGCGAGCGCTGCCTGCCCTGGGCCGACGATCTGGCCATGGTCTACGAGCATTACCACCGCTACTTGTTCGCAGCCGCCCTCGCTCCAGGACGGCGAGTGCTCGACCTCGCTGCCGGTGAGGGCTACGGCGCAGCCCTTCTCGCCACCCAGGCTGAGGAGGTCGTCGCCGTCGACATCGACGATGCCGCCGTCGAGCACGCGCGGGCGAACTACCGCCTCGGCAACCTCACCTTCCGCCAAGGGGACATGCTCGAGGTGTCTGATCTCGCTGACGGCTCGTTCGACATGGTTACCTGCTTCGAGGCTCTCGAGCACGTCGACGACCACGACCGTCTCATCGCCGAGGTGCAGCGGCTGTTAGCTCCCGAAGGCATCCTGATTCTCTCGACGCCGGACAGGGTCGTCTACTCGATGGAACAGGGCCGGGACAACCCGTTCCACACCCGCGAAGTGTCCCAGGACGAGCTAGCCGACCTGCTCTCGGACTTCCCGCACGTCCGAGTCTGGGGCCAGAACGTCGCCGTCGGCTCGGTGATCGTCCCGCTCGGCTCAGAGCACAACTCGGGAGAGGTCCTGACCCTCACGCGCAAGAAGGACGGCTGGACCCCTGGGGTGAAGCTCTCTTCCACTTACCTCCTCGCCGTCGCCTCGCGCGCCGAGCTGCCGGAGCTGCCCGACTACTCGACGCTGGTCGACATCGGCCTAGAGCTCGTGCGCACCACCGAGGGCGAGCGCGACCGAGCGCGAGCGGAGGCGGCCAAGGTCCTCGAGCTCCTGGGCACGAGCGAGGCCGAGCGCGAACAGGCACGCAACGAGGTCTCCCGGCTCCTCGAGCTCCTCCGGACGGGCGAAGCTGAACGTGACGCCGCCAGGGCGGAGGAGTCGCGGGTCCTCGAGCTCCTGGGCGCAGTCCAAGCAGAGCGCGACGCCGCCGAGGCCGACGAGTCGCGGCTGTCCGAGTTGCTCAGCGCGGCCGAATCCGAGCGTGACGCCGTCAAGGCCGAGGGAGCCAGACTCCTAGAGGAGCAGGCGGGCCTCTACCGGGAGCTGTCGGCCGACCATGACGAGGCGCTTCGCGCCCTGCAGCATCTGCGTCGGCGCGCGGCCCATCTCGAGCGGCGCCAGGAAGCTCTCCTCGAGAACTTGAGGGCGATCCGCAACAGCCCGGGGGGATCTGCGGCCGTCGAGCTCGCCGAGCTCAAGAGCTCGGCGATGTTCCCGCTCCTCGACCAGTACCGCCGCTCGGTGGAGCGCTTCGCCCCCATCGGGAGCATCCGCCGCGCCAATTACCAGCGCCTGGTCTCGCGAGCCGCCCGCCTGATGTCGTCGCGCGTCGCGCCCGCGGCTGCCGGGCCCGGAATCCCTCCGCTGCCAACCGTGGCCGAGCCCGAGGTCAGCATCATCATCCCGGTGTACAACAACTGGGAGCTAACGGTCGCCTGCCTTCGCTCACTCGCCTTCGACAGCTCGGCGGTCCAGTACGAAGTGATTGCGGTCGACGACGCCTCCACCGATGTGACCGTTGACTACCTGCCGAGGGTCGAAGGCCTGAATGTCGTGACGATGCAAGAGAACTCTGGCTTCATCGGCGCTGTCAACGCCGGGCTGAATGCGGCTAAGGGCCGCTTCGTCTTGTTGCTGAACAACGACACCGTCGTGCTTCCCGGCTGGCTCGACGCCCTCATGCGGACTATGGAGACAGAGGAGAACGTCGGCGTCGTCGGTGCCAAGCTCGTCTATCCCGACGGGAGTCTCCAAGAGGCCGGCGGGATCATCTGGCGAGACGGATCCGGCCTCAACTACGGGCGGGGCGGGGACGCGGACGACCCGTCCTACAACTTCGTCCGTGACGTCGACTACTGCTCGGGTGCCTGCCTGCTCGTCCGCAAGGAGATCCTCGACGTCCTAGGTGGCCTCGACCGGCGCTACTCGCCCGCGTACTACGAGGACACCGACCTCGCCTTCGCCGCCCGCAAGCTGGGCTATCGCGTCGTCTACCAGCCGGAGGCGAAGGTCCGCCACGCCGAGGGCTCGAGCAACGGCACCGACGAGCAGTCCGGCGTCAAGCGCTACCAGAAGGTCAGCCGTGAGGCATTCCGCCTCAAGTGGCAGACCGAGCTCTTAGCCCAGTACGACAGCTCTCCCACCCTCGAGCGCCTGGCCAGTAGGCGCACCTCGGCCGGCAAGGTCCTCGTCATCTCCGACCGGGTCCCGCTGCCGAACCAGGACTCCGGCTCCAAGCGCATGTACGAGCTGCTCATGGCCCTGCGGGACCTCGGCCTCGGAGTGACCTTCGTCCCCAACGACGGCCAGCGCCAGGGCGCCTACTCGTCTGCCTTGCAGCGCGCCGGCATCGAGGTTCTCTACGGTCCATTGGACGAGCGCAAGCTGCTCGGCGAGCTCGCCCCCGCCCTCGACGTCGCCATCTTGTCTCGGCCCGAGCCCACCTGGCGCTGGCAGCCTCTTGTGCGCGAGCTCTGCCCCGAGGCGAAGATCATCTACGACACCGTCGACCTGCATTTCCTGCGCGAGCAGCGCAGGGCCGAGATCGAGGCCGATCCCGCCGTCGCCCGTGCGGCCGCCCGCTACCACGGCATGGAGCTCTCCCTCGCCCGAATCGCGGATGCCACCCTCGTTGTCTCAGCAGCCGAGCGCGAAGTCCTCTTGGAAGAGGCGCCAGAGCTACAGGTCCACGTCGTGCCGAACATCCACGGCGAGGAGCACACGGGCCGCCCGTTCGAAGAGCGCAAGGGCGTCTTGTTCGTGGGCAGCTTCCCGCACCACCCCAATCGCGACGCCGCCCACTGGCTGGTCGAAGAGATCATGCCGCTCGTGCGTCACGAAGACCCGGACATCCCGACCTACATTGTCGGCAGCTCGCCGACAGAGGACATCTTGGCCCTCGAGAGCGAAAACGTCCGGATCCTCGGATGGGTGCCGGACCTCACCAACTTGCTCGAGCACTCGCGGCTCTCGGTGGCGCCGCTGCGCTACGGCGCCGGGGTCAAGGGCAAGGTGGGCGAGTCCATGGCTCACGGCCTGCCCGTCGTCACGACCAGGCTCGGGGCAGAGGGGATGGGCCTCGAGCATGAGCACGACGTCCTCGTCGCCGACGGGGCGCAGGGATTTGCGGACGAGATCCTCCGTGCCTACCACGACGCCGATCTGTGGAGCCGGATCGCGAGCAACGGCCGGCGAACGATCGCCCGCGACAGCTCGCCCTACGCGATCCGCCTCTCGCTCGCAAAGATTCTCGAGGAGATCGGGGTCAAAGTGAAGCTCCCCGACGCGAGTCGGACCTCAGTGACGCGAAGCGACGCCCAAGAGGTCGAGTAGCTCCAGGAGATCGCTGCCCGGCCCTTGCCGGGCCTCAGGTCCTGGCTGCGCCCACGTCCACGTTGGTCCAGACCGCCGACCCGCTTTCTTTGCTCGGCGGCCGGCCCAGCACGGCCTGCACGAAGCGCACGGCGCACATCGGGTTGATCGAATCTGACAGCGGGATGACGACCGCGCGAACCTGCCATTTCGCGAAGTCTTGGCGCGCCCCCGGCACGTACGACAGCGGTGGCTCGTACTCGGTGACGGGGATCTGCCAGCAGGTCGTAAATGCGGCCTCCGTCGCTCCGGCGTGGTCATTGGCCACGCTCGCCTCCCCGGCTGGAATCCTGTAGCTGAAGCCGTCGATCGATTGCCACACCATCGGCAGGTTGTGGGTATTACGCGCGATCGGATAGGTGAGCAAGGTCCCGCCCGAGACGTTGGGGACGACCGTGGGCGGCACGAGGGCGGGCGGAGTCACGACCTTGTCGATGTTGTAGGGCCATCCCGGCACGAGCGAGGCGGCACCCAATGCCGCGAGGACGAGAAAGAGCGGAAGCGGCCAGTAGGCGAAGCTTCGGAGCCAACCGGCTCGTCCGTGGAGCTTGGCGCGCGCCGGGCGCGCCTCCCGGGCACGATCGAGGATCACGGCCACGGACAACGCGATGAAAAGCCACATGAACAAGCAGTAGCGGGCCGCCACCTCGCTTTGCACGAAGGGAAGGTGCGTGAGGATGTCGAAAGGCAGCCTGATGATGGTGTTGTGGCCCCAGACGTGAAGCCGTGAGCCCATCGACATGAGAAGCGACAAGGCGGCCATGACGACCGAGAAATGCAAGAGACGTTCGCGCCGGAACCGGATCGTGCCGAGGAGCAAGAGCAGCAGGATCGGTATGCCTATGTAGGACCCGTTCTCGGCCGGGTCGGGCTGCTTTGCGCCGAGAGCAGATGTGAGGTTCATGAACGAGGTTCCGGTCTGCGAGAGCCCGAATGAGAAGTGCTGGTTCACCGTTGGGATGACGAGGCCTGCAAGGTCGGTCGAAAGCCCGGCGAGGGACTTGACGGAATGGACGGCGCCCTTTAGGTGCTCGGGCCCGGTCCGGCTGACAAGGGCGAACCACGCCCCAGCCGGGACCAGCAGCACTACGGCGAGGATGATCGCCTTTACCGCGTAAGGCAAATGTTGGCGGACGAGCCGGGGCCGTGCTATAGCGAGGACGACGATGCCTATCGCCGCCACCGTCAAGATGCAGGCGAGCACCTCGGCCGACCAGCCGAGCTGGACGTTCATGACCAAGCCGAGGGCGATGCCCATGAGCCACCAGCGGGCGGACTGACGCACGATGATCTCGTCGAGCAACAAGAACATGATCGGTGGCACAGGAGCCAGCAACAAGAAGATGTGCCCCTCGCCCTGGCCAACCATATAGGGGCAGAACCCGTACAAAAGGCCACCCACGAAAGCAGCGCCGATCCAGTTGGTGTAGCGCCGCAGCACGAAGAACATCGCGCTCGCCGAGCCGGCGAAAGCGAGGGAGAAGACAACATTGAATGTCGCCACAGGACCGAACAGCACTGTGATCGGAGTTGCGATGGCACCTGCGAGCGGCATCGAGGTGTTGTCTGCGAGGTCAACACCCCAGGGAAAATTTATGTAATTCGTACGGAGCGGGTCCTGGAGATGAGTGAGGGCGTGCGCGGCCCATGCCAGGAACCAGACTTCTTGGCCACTGTCGCCGCAGCCGCCACACTGCATCGTGTGGGTCACCCCGCCCATCCAGGACGGCAGGTTGGCCAGCACGCCCAGGCCTAAGTAGAAGATCACTACCGCTGTGATGAGGATCCATTGGCGGCGCGGGCCGCGCCCGGCCCGTGCAATGGGCGCCTCGGAGGGCTCGGTGGTCTCTTCACCCGTGCTCATCAAGGGTGCAGCTTGGCACAAGCCGCACTTCGGCGACAGACGATCGCCTCCGCGAACTTGGACCGGATCCTCGTGTGGACACCGCGCAAAGCTTCCAGTAATGATGTGCACGGCAAACCTGCCGATAAGGTAGGAGAGGGAGCCGTTTCCTATTGAAGAGGGAGCTGATCGCTTTTCCATGAGAGTCGGGGTATTGACCGGGGGCGGCGACTGCCCCGGCCTCAACGCCGTCATCCGGGCGGTCGTCCGCAAGGGTGAGGTTGCCTACCAGGACGAGTTCTTGGGGTTCGCAGACGGCTGGAGCGGAGTCATCGAAGGGCGCAGCGTTCCACTCGACAGCCACATGTGCCGGGGCATTCTCCCGAGAGGAGGGACGATCCTCGGCACCTCGCGCGTCAGCCCTTACCGTCAGGACGGGGGAGTGGCTGCAGCGCTCGAGCACCTTGCCGATGTAGACGCTCTCGTCGTCATCGGCGGCGAGGGTACCTTGAGTGCGGGGCTGGAGCTCTACACCGAGGAGCGGGTCCCCCTCGTTGGCGTGCCGAAGACGATCGACAACGACATCGGTTCGACCGACGTGAGCTTCGGGTTCCACACCGCGGTCCAGATCGCGACCGATGCCATCGACCGCCTCCACACCACGGCCGAGGCGCACGACAGGGTCATGGTCTGTGAGGTCATGGGCCGTGACGCCGGCTGGATCGCCATCTACGCGGGCATCGCCGGGGGCGCAGCCGAGATCATCATCCCGGAGGAGCCCTTCGACATCGACAAGATCTGCGCCTCTTTGGTCAAGCGCCACAGCTCGGGGCACTGGGCCTCGGTCGTTGTCGTCGCCGAAGGGGCGATCCCCAAGCCCGGCACGATCGAGGTCCCCGAGCGGGAGATCGACATCTACGGCCACCGGCGCCTCGGAGGCATATCGAACATTCTCGCCAAGGAGATAGAGAGCCGCACCGGCTTCGAGTCGCGGGTCACGATCCTCGGCCATGTACAACGCGGTGGGACTCCGACCGCGTTCGACAGGGTGCTCGCGACGCGCTTCGGCATGGCG
>JBEKMZ010000062.1:0-21515 GCA_049523315.1 Acidimicrobiales bacterium
CAACCGGGTCGCCAAGCTTCACCTCGGACTGCTGGGCGGCGTCGAGACTGATCGTGACCACGCGCTGCGTCGAGGTGGCGGTGAAGACTGTCGCTCCCGGTTGCACGGCTTGGCCGAGGCTCGCCGAGACGTTGTCCACCTGGATCGGGCCTGGCTCGAGGACGAAGTCGCCGAGCTCGACGACGCCGGTCTCCGGTAACCCGAGCGAGGCCTGCCAGGCCTTTACGGCCTGCTCGGTCGCCGCCGAGAAGTGCGTGCTGGGTGAGATCCCGCTCCCGAAACCGAGGGCGATGAGGTTCTGCTGGAGCCCGGCGATGTCCTGTCCGTCGCTCGCCCCGAGATAAAGGGCGCGGTCGGGGATCGTCGTGCCGTAGAAGAGGGCGACGGGCTCGCCGTCGAGCCGGTACACGATGGAGCCACGGTGCAGGACCTCGCCGGTCGCCGGCAGGGCGGTGAAGGTGGTGGCGGAGTTGGCCGCGCGGGCCTCGTCGGCCGCCAACGCCGCCTCAGCGGCGGAGAGCGACTGCTCGTCAGCGGAGAGGGTCGTCTCGTCGCTGGCGACGCTCGAGCCGTCGCTCAGACGGTCGGAGCTGAGGGCGTCGTTCGCGGTCGAGAGCGCCGTCGTGTCCTCGCTCACAACCTTGTCCTCGGCCACGCAGGAGGACTGGGCGGTCTGGAAGGTCTCGGTCGTTCCGAGAGAGGTGCCGAGGGAGTTCTTCGCGACGAGCCGGAAGACATATGTCGCATCCGGCTCGAGGCCGCCTGCGATGTCGCTCACCGAGATCTGCGAGTTGCCGGCGCCGGCGTTGTCGACCTGGCTGTCGTGTCCGAACGAGCCCGTTCGCCCCCACTCGAACCAGTAGGTGGTATCGAGGCCACCGGGGTTGACGGTGCCGGCGAGCGTCTCCGAGGTCACAGTTGTCGCCGTGCCGTCCCCTGTCACCGCTTGCGGCGGTGCAGTCGTCTCGAAGGTGGCGTCCTGGCCGAAGGAGGTTCCGACGGAGTTCTTCGCCACGAGGCGGTAGTGGTAGGCCTGACCGGGCAAGAGCCCCGTTAGCGAGACGGTCACCGCGACCGGTGCGCTGCCGGCACCGGCGGATCTCGCCGGTGTCGTCTCCCCGTAGTCAACGCTCGTGCCGTACTCGAAGTAGTAGGTCGTACGGGCGCCGCCGGGGTCGACGTTTCCCATCACCTGTGTCGAGGTGCTCTTGGTGGAATCGACCGTCCCTGTGATGGCCTCCGGCACGCTCAGCTGCTTGGCGGGCTTCGGTGAACCGGCCGAGAGCTCCTTGGCGCCGGAGCCTCCTCCCGTGTTGCCAGCCGCCGAGGCGGAGCCTGTAGTGCCTGTCGGCTTGCTCGTGCTGCTCGACGGGTTGCTGGAGCTCGACGATGGGGACGATGAGGAGGACGAGGGCGAGCCAGATGAGCCCGAGTCGGAAGGCGCCGCGCTCGATCCCGTTGCCGTCGTAACCGTTGCCGTCGAGGCCGCCGGACAGCCCAGGCTCCGGTCGGAGGCGAGCTGCGAGCGTGCCTGTGAGAGGGCAGTCTCATCGGCGTTCACAGTCGCTTCTGCGCTGATTAGCGTCGAGGCGTTGTCGGGCGTGGCGAGCGCCTCGGCGTCCGAAAGGGCGTGCTCGTCGGCGCTCACCTTGTCCTGGTCGGCTTGTACGCCCGCCCGATCGGCGCTAAGGGTCGCGGCCGACACGCCGCTCGGGATCGTGACGGTGTAGTTGCCGGCGTAGCCCAAGGTGGCGTCGACCTGGGTCTGGGAAGAGAGGGACTGCTCGCTGACCGTGGCGACAGAGGTCGGGTAGGAGTTGTCGCTGACGCCGGAGCCAGAATTGCCCGAAGCGGAGAACGGATCGGTCACGCCGATCACGACCCCGGCCACGACGAGGAGCACCACCACCGCGATGACGACGCCTCGTCGGTGGGAGGCGAACCAGCCGGAACGGCGAGAGTTGCCGACCGGGGCAGACAGCGGACTGGAAGGTTTCGAGCTCATTTGTTTTTGACCACCTCAACCGAGAGGAGTAAGGGATTGGCAGGCCGTCATGGCGGCCTGGAGCAGTGGCGAATTCGGCTTGAGGCCGGTCTTGGAGAGATTTATCGACAATCCGCCATTGCTGAGTTTCGGGTCGGGGAAGTTGGGCACGCCGTGGTCACGCATGCATCGGGCGAACTTGAGCGCTTGGGTGAGGGCTTGTTGCTGCTCGGCCGCGGTCATCTGCCCGCCGTTGGGAAGCAGGTGCTGGCAGGCCTTGTTGGCGGCGACGAACTGGCTCGAGTTGGGATCCACGCCCCGTGCGCCGTTCACAGTCCCACCTTTGAAGAGGAAGTCGCCGTTGCTGTCTGGGTCGGGGAAGTTCACTATGCCGTGGGTGCGCATGCACCCGGCATAGTCGACGGCATCGGCGTAGTTCACCGCTTTGCTCCCGCCCTGGGAGGCGGTCGCGGTCGCGGTGGTGGTAGTGGTCGAGTCGACGCTCGCAACACCTGGCCCTGCCGAACCGCTGGTGCAGGCGGCGGCCAGCACGCAGACGGCACCGAGGGCGAGAGCTTTGAGGCTCACCCGATCCCTCCGATGGGGGCCAGCTTCTGACAGGTCCTCTGCGCGGCTTGGAAGCCGGGAGAGTTCGGGTCGACGCCCTTCAGAAAGATCCCGATGTTGTGGGCTGACACGATGGGATCGGGGAAGTTCGGCACCCCGTGAGTGCGCATGCATTGGGCGTTTTTCAAGAGCCGAGCGATGGCCGCCTGGAGCTGCGCCGTGCTCGGCGGACCACCGTCGGGGACGAGCCTCTTGCAAGTCGTGCTCGCGGAGACGAACTGGGGGGAGTCCTGGTTGATGTTGTGGCCGGCCCCGAAACTTACGGCATGGCTCGTCAAGGTGGGGTCGGGGAAGTTGGGCACGCCGTGGGCACGCATGCACTGGGCGTAGGCGAGCTGGGCCTGGTAGGCCTGTTGCAGGTTCGGCTGTCCGTTGGAGGCGGCCGTACCGGTGGCGCTCGTCGTGGTCGTGGTCGAGCCGATACTGGCAACGTTCGGTGCAGCCGGGCCGCCACTGCAGGCGGCGGCGCAAGTGGCTATGCCGAGAAGGACTGCGATCGGGAGGGCTTTGGCGATCCGCGCCCGTCGCCTGCGCCACCTGGCGCCGTTGTGGTCATTCATGCCTGGGCAATCCTCGTGCGCCGTGTGCCGGTGTCTCACATCGCTCAGGGACCTTTCTACGCCCTAGGACCTAACAGCGTCTTAACAGGCGCTGTTAACCCGTTGTAAGGCGTGATCAGGCATTCTTGATGGCAGACGATCTCGTGATAGTCATGAACCAAGGCTAGGAATTCGAGGGAGCCATGCGCTTACCTACACGACTCAGCTGGAGTGCTCTCCGGCACCACCTGCCGCCCCGGACTATCCGGTTCCGGCTGACGGCGCTGTACAGCGCGCTCTTTATGGCCTCAGCCGCCGCCCTCTTGTGCTTCACGGATCTGCTCTGGGGCAAGACGACGGTCTCGAGCATCCAGGTGCCGGCGGGGCCGTTCGTACAGATTCTTCGTAATCTCGCGCCGCCGTTTAGGTCAGGGGCGCCCGCGGCGGTGACCCGGCTGACCTCGAGGGGCGCCGGGGTGAAAGTGCCGGGGGGGACGAACTACTGGGTAACGTTCCCGGGTGGCCGTGGCCTTGTCCACTTCGTCACGACGGCCAGCCCGAGACAGCAGGCGCTCGTGGCAGGCAAACTGCAACTTGTCGCCACCCAGCAGCAGAGCAGCGATCTCCACCATTTGCTCATCTTCTCCGGGGTCGCGCTCGCGGTCATGGTGATGATCGCCGTCGTCCTCGGTTGGGTGATGTCAGGACGCATCCTGCGCCCGCTTCGCACGATCACGGCGGCGGCGAGCGACATCTCGGCGACGAACCTGCACGAGCGCCTCGAGCTCCAGGGTCCCGAGGACGAGCTCCGCCGGCTCGGCGACACCTTCGACCGGCTCCTCGAACGGCTCGAGGGCTCCTTCGAGTCCCAGCGCCAATTCGTCGCCAATGCCTCCCACGAGCTGCGCACCCCGCTCACGACCATGCGGGCGTCTCTCGATGTGGCAGAGGCCAAGCCCGGGCCGCTGCCTGAAGGAACCGTCACCCTCGTCACAAGGTTGCGGGCGGAGCTCGACCACGTCGACCTGCTCCTCGAGAGCTTCCTCGCCCTCGCTCGTGCTCAGCGCGGCCCGGACGGAGACGAGACGACCGTCCCCCTTGACGAGTTCGTCTCTGCGGCGCTCGATGAGCATGCCAAAGCCGTGTTTGACAAGGGGATCGGCCTAGAGCGTAAGCAATGTCCGAGCGCCGTTGTGAGGGGGAGCGAGACCCTGCTCGGCCGTATGGTCGGCAACGTCATCGACAACGCCGTTAAGCACAACGAGCAAGGCGGCTGGATCAAGGTCCGTACCCAGGTCGACGGGGCGGCAACTCGCCTCGTCGTAGAAAACGGTGGTCCTCTGCTCTCCGAGGAGAGCGTCAGTCGTCTGGCGCAGCCTTTCCGGCGCCTTGGTGCTGACAGGACCGGCTCTGAGAACGGTACCGGGCTTGGGCTCTCGATTATCGCCGCGGTCGCCGAGGCGCACGGCGGGCGCCTCGAGCTGCACGGCCTTGGCGACGGCGGCCTGCAGGTAGTCGTCGAGCTACCGCTAGCGGTGCGTTCATTCGCCGGGGCACCGATGTGAGGGTTCTTGTCGTCGAGGACTCCCATCGCCTTGCGGACGTGGTGGCAGAAGGGCTTCGCGACCAGGGCATGGCCGTCGACGTCGCGTACGACGGGCGGGAGGCTGCCTCCAAGCTCGACACCAACGCCTACGAGGTAGTCGTCTTGGACCGCGACCTGCCCGGGATGCACGGCGACGCCCTCTGCCGGATGATCACCGAACGCGACGAGCCCGTCATGATCTTGATGCTGACCGCGTCCGGGTCACCGGGCGATCGCGTTACCGGCCTCAAACTCGGGGCCGATGACTACCTCGCCAAGCCGTTCCACTTCCCCGAGCTGGTCTTGAGGGTGCGGGCCCTCGCCCGGCGCCAGCCCACGGCTCGAGGCCGCGTGCTGCGCGCCGCGGGCATCGATCTCGATCCCTCGCGCCGCACTGCCACCCGCGAGGGCACTCGCCTGGAGCTGTCCGTGAAGGAGTTCGGTGTCCTGGAGGCGCTGATGCGCGCCGAGGGGTCGTTCGTGAGCGCCGAGTCACTTCTCGAGCAGGTGTGGGACGAGCACGCCGACCCTTTCACCAACACCGTATTCGTGACGATCAGTCGCCTCAGGCGAAAGCTCGGCGACCCGCCGGTGATCGAGAACCTCCCCAACGTCGGGTACCGCATCGTCGGCGACGAAGAGGGCTCCCGGTCGTAGTGACGCGCGATTGGGAGCGGACCGGCTTGGCACTGTCGCCGTAGCTCGTCTCTAACATGCCTCGATGCCGTTGCTCATCCGCGCCGCCTGTCCAAGCGATGCCGAGGCGGTGCTCGCTCTTTGGAGCGAGTCCGGGGCGGAGCCGACTCACACCGACGACCTCGACAGATTTGCCCGCCTGATCGCGCACGACCCAGGCGCCTTGACCGTGGCCGAGGACGAGGGCCGTATCGTCGGCTCGCTCATCGCCGGTTGGGACGGCTGGCGGGGCACGGTGCACCGCCTCGTCGTGGCCCCGTCGCACAGACGGCGGGCGTTGGCCGCCCGCCTTCTTGCTGGGGCGGCGGACCGCCTAAGGGCCCTCGGCGCCATCCGGCTCGGGGCGATCGTCGTGGAGTCCGACGCGCGCGTCACAGCTTTCTGGAGAGCGAGCGGACGGCACCAGCAGTCCGGGCGACTCCGCTTCAGAAAGGGCCGAGGCGCGGGCGGTGCTCCGTTCGGCCACCTACTTGTCGTACACCTCTGGGTTGACCGTGTTAGCGGGACGGCCCCCTGCGAGCACGTCGGCCACAGCCGAGGTTGCCAGCTTTGCCATCGCGAGGCGCGTCGCCGACGAGGCACTGCCGACGTGGGGGAGAAGCACGGCGCGGGGGGCGGCGAGGAGGCGGGGGTGGACGGTCGGCTCGTGCTCGTAGACGTCGATGCCGGCGGCGAACAGCTGCCCCGACTCGAGGGAGGCACCGAGCGCCTCCTCGTCTACGACGGGCCCCCGGGCGGTATTGACGAGGACGGCGGTCGGCTTCATGAGCGCCAAGCGGCGGGCGTCGATCAGGTGGTGGGTCTCCGGCGTGAGCGGCACGTGCAGGCTCACGACGTCGGCCTCCGAGACCAGCTCGTCGAGGTCCTCGACGTAGCCGGCAAGTCCGGTCGGGGAGAGGTCGTGGTGGATGACCCGCATCGAGAAACCTTCGGCTCGCTTCGCGACCGCTTGGCCGATGCGGCCGTAGCCGATAAGACCGAGCGTGGCACCGTACACGTCCTGGCCGAGATAGCCGTCAAGCTCCCACTTCTTGTATCCGCCCTGTCGCAGGTCGCGTTCTGAGTCAGACATCACGCGCGAAGCCGCCAGTATCAACGCGAAGGCGAGGTCGGCCGTCGTCTCGGCCAGCACCCCGGGTGTGTTGCAGACGGGGATCCCGGCGCGTGTGGCGGCCGCGACATCGACGTTGTCGAAGCCGACCGAGACGGTCGCGACCACCTTGAGGTGCGGGCAGGCGACGAGCACGGCCTCACCGATACGGTCCGTGAGCTGGCAGATGATCGCATCGGCGTCACGCGCCGAGGAGATGATCTCCTCGGCGCTCATTGAGCCTTTGGGCTTGGGCAGCGCGACGTCATGATCCGCGAGGGCGTCGAGGGCAGGGTCGAACAGTCGTGAGGTCAAAAGGATTCGGGCCATTGCCCCAAGTCTCACATGATCGGGATCGAGCGTTCCACACCAGCTGTTCGCCGGGTCCTGGCAGGTACCCTTCGCAAGGGAGGGCCCCTGTGGTTACTGTCCGGGGGCTTTCGGGGCAGGGCCCGCCCGAGGCAATCCCGGGGCATCGCCACCTCTCGGCGGTAGCCTGAGGGCATGGCCGGCACCCGAGTGCAGCGGGCGCGCGACGCGAAAAAGCCCGACGTCGAGGAGCTTCGTTTCGATTTCTCCGGGGAGGAGGCCGCCCCTGAGCGTTCGGGCTCGCCGCCGCGTGAGGCTGAGGTGGCACGCCCGACCGACGAGGTCGAGGATGACTACGACCTCGTGCCGCTGCTGTCGGTCGTCGCCCCGGGACCGGAGCGGAGCCTCTCAGTCGTCCCGACCGAGCCTGTCTTCGTCCCGGGATCGGCTTCGGACGCGGCCATGTCTGTCAGTGACTTCTACGACCGTGTGCGAGGAGCCTTGCGTGAGGCGTTCCCCGACGAGATCTGGGTGACGGGCGAGATCTGCAAGGTCACGACGTCGCGCGGTCACCATTACCTGGAGCTCGCCGACCACCTCGATGCTCCTGCGGGTCTGCCCTCCGACGGGTCTCCGCCGGTCCGCTATGGCCCGGGGCGCAGCGCGAGGGCCACCCTCGAGGTTGCCTGCTGGGCCAGGGACTGGCCTGTTGTCCAATACGAGCTGGAATCCGTCGGTGTCGAGCTCGTGCCCGGCCTCGTTGTGCGGGTACGGGGCAAGGTCTCTGTCTGGGAGGGCGGGAGCAAGATCCGCTTTTCCATGACGGCCCTGGACATCGAAGCGCTGGTCGGTGGCATCGCGGCTGCCCGGAGACGGCTGCTCGGGGCCCTGGCGTCTGAAGGCCTGCTCGAGGCGAACCGGCGACTCGCATTGCCACCCGTGCCTTTGCGGGTGGGCCTCGTTACGAGCCCCGGCTCTGAGGCCTACCGCGACTTCACAGGTCAGCTGGAACGCTCCGGTTACCTCTTTGACGTCCGTTTCGAGCCCTCGATAGTCCAGGGGCCCGAGGCGCCGGCACAGATCGTGGCCGCGCTGACGAGGCTCAGCACCTTCGAGCCCCAGCTTGTCGTGATCGTCCGTGGGGGTGGTGCCAAGGGGGATCTCGCGGCCTTCGACTCCGAATCGGTCGCACGAGCCATCGCCGGGGCTGGCTTTCCCGTCTGGACGGGTATCGGGCACACCGGAGACCGCTCGGTCGCCGACGAGGTCGCCCACCAGGCTCTGGTGACTCCTACCCAGTGCGGCGAGGCCCTCGTCGCTGTGGTCGCGGCGTACCTGGACGCCATGGACAGGCGCGCGAGGCGCCTCGCACAGCGCGTAGAGGCACGTCTCGACGAAGCGAGCCGTGAGATCGGCGTTGCCGCCGGCGCGATCAGTCGAAGCGTCCAACATGGCCTCGAGCGCTCGATGCTGGATCTTCGTGCCGCCGAGGCACGCATCGGCAATGCTGCCCTCGTGACGATCGAGCGGAGCCAGGGGCGCCTTGTCAACCGGGCGCAACGCCTTGCGGGCCCTTCAGCCCAGCAGCTCGCGGCACAGGCACAAAAGGTCGCCCACCGGCGTGAGCTGCTGGGTTTGCTCGACCCCAAGCGCCAGCTGGAGCGCGGCTGGTCCCTCACTCGCGACACGAGCGGTGCGGTGGTCCGCTCGTCGGCGCGCTTGCAACCGGGCGAGAGGCTGACGACGACGTTCGCACAAGGAAGCGCCGTCTCGGTCATCGACGAGGTGCGCCCGCCACGCACCGAGAGAGGCAGCCCATGAGAGCAACGGTGCAGGAGACGACGGAGGAACTACATGAGCGCACCTGAGCCGACCGATGGTCTCCTGCCCGTCACAGACCTCGGCTACGGCGAGGCGTCCGACGAGCTGGACGCCATCATCACCGAGCTCGAGCGCGGAGTCATCGATGTTGACGTGCTCGAGGTGCGCCTGCGGCGCGCCGTCGAAATCGTCGAGGAGCTCGATCGCCGCATCCGGGGGGCGCGCGACAAGGTGGGCTCTTTATTGCCGAGGCTCGAGGCAGTGGGGCAAGAAGCCGGGCGCGAGGACGAGAGCAGGTAGCCGCAGCGACTCCGCTCAGATCCGTCCTGGTGGTGGGCGGGGGCCTCGCCGGGCTGCGCGCCTGCGAGACGCTTCGCCAACAGGGCTACGAGGGACGCCTCAGGCTCGTCGGTGCTGAGAAGCACCTTCCCTACGACCGCCCGCCCTTGTCCAAGCAGCTCTTGGCGGGCTTGTGGGACGCGGAGCGGTGCATTTTGAAGTCGGGCGGGGACCTCGACGCGCTCGGGATCGAGCTCGACCTTGGCGCGAGCGCCCAGAGCCTGGAGATGACGAAAGGATCGGTAGTGCTCGATGACGGCCGCAGCCTTTTGTTCGACGGGCTCGTGATCGCGACCGGAGCGAAGCCCCGCCGGCTCCCATGCCTCGAGGACGCTCCAGGCGTGGTCTATTTGAGGACCCTCGACGACGCGCTGGCGCTGCGCGCAGTGATCTCGCGACCGAGCGCCCGGCTCGTCATAGCGGGGGCCGGTCTCATCGGCCTCGAAGTGGCCGCGACGGCGCGCGGTCTCGGTGCCAAGGTGACTGTCGTCGATCCCTTTGCCATCCCGTTGCAACGTGCCCTCGGGCCGACTGTCGGTCAGGTCTGCGCCTCCATGCACAGGAGCCACGGAGTGGACCTCCGACTAGCCACGGTGATCGAGAGTGCCGAGGTCGGCGCGCTGGGCGGAACGGGTGTGCGGTGCCGGCTCAGCGACGGAACGAGCGTCGAGGCCGACGCGCTGCTCGTGGCAATCGGCGTGACCCCGGCCATCTCGTGGCTCGAGGGATCCGGGCTCGCGCTAAGCGCGGACGGTGTCACCTGCGACGCCTCGCTCACCGCCGCCCCGGGCGTCGTCGTGGCCGGCGATCTGGCTCGCTGGCCGCACCCGCTCACCGGCGAGATGGCGCGTTTCGAGCACCGCACCAACGCGGCCGAGCAGGGTGAGCACGCGGCAAGAAGCCTCCTTGCCGGTGAGGGGCCCAGGGCCGGGTTCGCCGCGGTGCCCTATTTCTGGTCGGACCAGTACAGCCACAAGATCCAACTGATCGGCAGCCCGAAGCCCTCCGACGAGAGCGTGGTCGTGGACGGCTCGCTCGAGGAGCTTGGTTTCGTGGCCGTGTTCGGGCGCGCTGGCCGTTTGAGTGGTGCGGTCGGCTTCGGTCGTCCGAAGGCCCTGATGGCCTACTGGCCCTTGCTCGAGCGCGGGTCGAGCTTCGCGGAAGCCCTGGCGATCACGCCGGCGTGAGGCCCCTCGCGCGGTCCCGGCGGCCGCCACGAGCCGGGCGCATGGAGCGCACGACGTCCTCGACGAACGCCCGCGTGGCCGCGTCCGCGTCGTGCCCGCCGTAAGCGGCGCGCTCGACCAGGCCGACGGCGGAGCTGAGCGCGCCCGCCGGGCTGGGGCCCGCCCGCCAACGGCCCAGGGCCCCGAGCCGGGCGGCATACTCGCGAAGAGTTTCGGCCTGCCTCCTTCTCAAACCTGCTGCGGCACCCCGACGCTCGAGCTCTTGTACCACGCGCTCTGCCCAATGACGCGGGCGCCTCAGACGACGGCGCAGCGCAAGGACGACGAGTGCCGCGGCTGCCGTGGCGGCGCCGATCGTGCCGATGGGCAGCCACGGGAGCCGGGAGAGGCTGTGACCGATGTCGGAGAGCAGCACCGCTCCGGGATCCGGGGGCGCGAGCGGCACCTGCGCCGTGGGGTCGAAGTTCTGCCAACCCACCCCGGGGAACCAGACCTGCACCCAGGCGTGGGCGTCTTTGGCCTGGATCTCGTAGAGGTCGCTGAGCGGGTCGAAGGGGCCCGGGACATAGCCGATGGCCTCGCGGGTCGGTACCCCGAGGGTGCGCAGCATCACCGCGAGAGCCGTCGAGATCTGCTCGCAGTAGCCGACGTGGCTCCCGAACAGGAACTGGTTGACGGCGTCCTGGCCAGGAAGCAGTGGCGGGATGTCGGTCGAGTAGCGGACGTTGCGGGCCATCCAGGCCTCGAGCGCGGTCACCTTGGCATAGGTTGTGGTGGCCCGGGCCGCGGCGACGATGCGATGGGCGAGGGCGCCTACCCGCGCGTACCGCCCCGCAGGCAGCTCGAGATCTGCGGCAAGGAAGGGCTCCAGTGAGCTAGCGAGTGTTGGAAGCCTCGCGAGGGTGCTCGGCGCAAGGGCGGTGTCGGCGGATATGACCGTGTAGACGGTGCCGGGGTTCATCGCGATCGTGGATCGCATCGAACCGTCGGCCCCGATGATCAAGGTGTGCTCCGGGAAGTAGACCTCGGTCGGGTCGGGTGTGGCGAACAGCAAGTTCGCGATGGGCTCTGCGACATAGAAGGTCTGGACGTTCGCCGGCCCGAGGTCTCCGTCCTCCCAAAGGGGGCCGCCCTGTTGGCCCTGCTGTTGGGCGAAAGTGCTCAAGGCTGAGCCAACCTCGAAGGGCGATCCACCGGTCAGTTCGGTGAGCTTGCTCGTCTGCGATGAGCGCTTCCAGTTATCGCCATCCCAGGTGTCGAACGTCATGCCGAGGAAGTAGCCAGGCCGGTCGGCGCGCACCCGCATGACGATCTCGTCGCCGAGACCACCTCGGATGGCGGTGTCGAGCTCGCTCGCGAAGCCGAGGTAGCCGCCGACCCCCGTCCGACCTGTCGCCTTGCCGGCCTGGGCGGGTTCGGTCGACTGGGCCCCGCTGCCGGTCACCGCACCGGGGTCGCCAAGGGGCAGGTAGGAGGTGAGCGAAGAGGGCAAGGTGATCGACTGGGCCGCCCGGGGCGCCGGCAGGAACACCAGGAACACGGCTCCGGTCAGCACGACGAGGATGCCGGCGAAGACAATTGAGCCGAGTGCGAGCGGCCCGGTCCCCCCGGTCATGGAACGCCATGAGCACCCGAGCGCGACGAGGCATGCCCCTAGCCATATGACGACGTAGGCGACAAACCCGATCGACACCGCCTGGGCCGCGCCCAGGGTTAGAAGCGCTCCCGCTGCCGCGAGCGAGAAGAGCAGGTCCCGCCTGCCCGGGACGTCGAAGGAGTGGATCAGCTGCACCCAGGTGAACAGGCCCGCGAGCGGGACCTCGATCGAGCTCAGCTGGCCCACGCGAGCTGCCCCGAGGACCTGGAGCACGAAGGAGGCAAAGATGCCGAGCACAGCGAGGGCCAGCAGGACCTTCACCCACTGCCAGGGCCTGGTACGTGTCAGGTACGAGAAGACCATCCCGGCCACCGTCCCCGCGCAGGCCACGACGGTGCTGAGGATGGAGATCTCGTTCACCGCCGCGCAAGAGAGGATGCCCGTGAGCACCGCCAAGCCCGTCGCGATCCGGAAGGTGACTGAATGCTCGGGCGCGGTCGGGGCGTTGGCCCGCCTGATCATCTCGATGAGACCGCTGCCTGCCACGTCCGCCGCCTAGTGCCCGTCTAGGGGGGCGATCGCGCGGGCGAGGCGGCGCCCGCTGGAGAGGCGGTCTGCCACCTGGGCGACCACCCTTCCGCTTAGCTCGGTGGTCTCGAGCACGACGGTCCTTCCTGCGTTCAGTTGCGCCACAACCTGTCCCATCGCCTCTTCGGCGAGACGGTCGGCGACCTCAGGGTCCCTGGAGAGATCCGCGACGATCCTGACCGGGTCGTCGGTCCTCACCTCGGACTCTCGCACCATGAGGTCTCCGGTGTGCGCGCTCGCGTGCCAGTGCACACGGCGGCGGCCGTCGCCGTGCTGGTAAGGGCGGACGCCTCGCAGGTCCCCTGTAAGTGCCGGGCGGGGTGGACTGCTTCCCTTGTCTTGTGCGACCGCCTCGCGAATGCTCGCGCGCGGTTCGCGTACCTGCGGGGCGACATAGAGAGGCCGCGGGAGCTCGAGGAGCTGGTCCCGCGACCACCAGAGAATCCCGAATGGGGCCGCCGAGGCTAGACGGACAGTGACACTCAAAAGCACGCCACGTCGTCCCGGGACGATCGAAAGCCGTGCCGGGACGTGGCGAGTCATCAGCACGGGAGCACCTCCGATCGATCTCGGCGTGCAGCGCATCGACCGGTTGCCGACGACGCCGAGCTCGACCGCCGAGCCGGCGACGGCGTCGGTGGGAGACATCTCGCAAATGACCGTGAGTCCGGGAGCCGCGAATGCGGGAGCAACGAGTCCCAAAAGGAGCAGGCCTGCGACGACGGCCCCAACGGTCTGCACCCATCCCGAACCGCTCGCGTGTGCCACACCCGCCCACACGAACAACAAGAGCGCCGTGCCGGCGACGGGCCCGAAGGCACGCTCGGGGAGTGCCAGGTGACGGAGTTTGCCGCTCGTTTCGGTCGTTCGTGTTCGACGAGCGGCTCGCCGGCGCAGGCGCGAGCGCCGAGGCATCACGGTCTCGGCGAGGGAACCCGCTCGAGGATCGCCTGAACGAGCGCGACCCCGGCGTCGAATGCCCCGACGGGTCCGGCATCGGTGACCAGTCGGTGCGCGAGCACGCTCGCGGCCACCGCCTTCACGTCGTCGGGGAGCAGGTAGGTACGCCCCGCGATCACGGCGTGCGCGCGAGACGCCGCGAGCAGGCCGATTGCCGCCCGCGGGCTGGCCCCAAGGCGGATGAGTGGGTCGGATCGAGTCGCCCGGACGACGGCGACGGCGTAGTGCGCGACCGCGGGAGCCACCGGGAGGTCGGCAACGGCCGCCTGCGCGGCAGCGAGGCCGGACGGCGTGCAGACGGGTGGAAGCGACGAGAGCAGTGGCTGGGCGCCGTGAGAAACAGCCAGCTTGGCCTCGGTGATCTCGTCCGGGTAGCCGAGACGGGTGGCGAGGAGAAAGCGGTCCATCTGGCTCTCCACGAGAGGAAACGTGCCCGCCTGGTCGACAGGGTTCTGGGTCGCGAGCACGAGGTGGGGCTCGGGTAGCGGCCAGGACTCGCCGTCGACGGTGACCTGGCGCTCCTCCATGGTTTCGAGCAAGGCCGCCTGGCTCCGCGGCGGCGTCCGGTTCAGCTCGTCGAAGAGTACGACGTGAGCGAATACCGGTCCTGGACGGAAGTCCCATGTGTCAGAGGTGGCGGAGAAGACCGAGACGCCGGTGATGTCGGAAGGGAGGAGGTCTGGATGACCCTGGATCCGGGCGAGCCGGGTACCGATCGAGACCGCGACGGCCTTGGCGAGCATCGTCTTGCCGACTCCCGGCACATCCTCGATGAGGAGGTGACCGGCCGCTAAGACCGCGGTAGTCGCGGCGACAACCGCGTCGGGAGTGCCGAGCACCACAGAGTTCAGATTCGCCTGGAGCGACGACGCGAGCTCCAAGGCGTCGTCGAGTGAGCGGTTCACGGTGGCTTCTCTCACGAGGTCGTCGGTTGTCACGAAGATCTCCTCACGCAGAGCGAGCGTACAGCCACTTTAGGTACCTGTCATTCACTTGCCCGCTGCACCCGCGCCATGGAGTGCCCTGGACCGGGCCGAACCGTGGGGTCAGGTTACGGTACCGGGACGCCGAAGCCGGCCGGAGGTCTGCTACGGAAGGGGCCGCCCGGTGGTCGCGCTGGACTCTTCGCCGGCAGCCGCTCGCGGATGCGGCCGTTTTTTTCGCCTGAGGGCGAATTTTGCCTGTCAAGGCGGAGGCTTTCCGGGCCGAAGATTGGAGAAACGAGTCGCACGGCGGGTCGGAGAAGAGCCTCCGGACCGGCGGTCGAAACGTTGACAGTTTCATTACAGTCGTTCATAATCGAGGCTTCGGGCGGCGAACCCCCTGGCGTGTGGTATGAGCGCTCTTGCCGGCCGATCCTCCTGCAATTCGATCTTGGCGCGGCGCTTCGCCGGCGAGGGTCGACCAGATGACGAAAGTGAACCGGGATGAAAGCCAGTTGGCGCCAGCGAGCCGCATGCCGAGGGGTTGACCCAGACATCTTCTATCCCGTGTCGGATGACGACGCGGAAGAGGCGAAGGCCGTCTGCGGATCTTGCCCGGTTCGTCAGTCGTGCCTCGAGTACTCGCTTGCGGCCCGCGAGCGGGAAGGTGTCTGGGGCGGGCTCACCGAGCGCGAGCGCCGCAGGATCCTGCGCCAGCACCGCAAGTCCGCGTAGAGCGGGCATCTCGCCCGGGCCACTCGCGCCGGAGCCGACGGGAGCTATTAGCCTCCGGGCGTGGACTTCGAGCTGTCTGAGGAGCTAGCGGCTCTGCGCGAGATGGTCCGCAAGCTCGCCCGAGACAAGATCCAGCCGAGGGCAAGAGCCATCGACGAGACGGGCGAGTACCCAGACGACGTTTTCACGGCCTTTCGCGATACCGGTCTGTTAGGGCTGTGCCTGCCGACCGAGCACGGCGGGTCCGGGGCTGGGATCATCGGACTCACCATCGCCGTCGAGGAGGTGGCGAAGTACTCGAGCTCCTGCGCGCTGATGCTGTTGCTGACGCGACTCGCGACGGGCCCGATCCTGATAGCCGGGTCCGAGAGCCAAAAACAGCGATACCTGCCTGGCATAGCCGCCGGGACGAAGCGGGCCAGCTTCGCCCTGTCCGAGCCGGATGCCGGCAGTGACGTCGTGGGGATGCGGACGCGAGCCACAGCTGACCCTCACCGGGAAGGTGGCTGGATCCTGAATGGAGTGAAGTGCTGGATCTCCGGGGTCTCACAGGCGGACTGGTACACGGTCTTCGCTAAGACCGGCGACCCGTCGAGCCGCCGCCACGACTCGATCACGGCTTTCATCGTCGAGCGCTCCTATGACGGTGTCTCGGTAGGCACGATCGACAACAAGATGGGCGTGCGGGGGGTCGACACGGGCGAGCTCGTGCTCTCAGAGGTACGAGTGCCGCCTGAGAACGTCATCGGTGAGGTCGGGGGCTTCCGCCTCGCCATGCTCGGGCTGAACTCGATGCGCCCGATAGTTGCCGCCCGCGGCATCGGACTCGCCGAGGGTGCGCTCATGTACGCAGTTGAGTACGTGGCCCAGCGCCGTGCGTTTGGCGCGACTATCGCGGACTTTCAAGGCATCCAGTGGGAGATCGCGAAGCTTGCGGTCGACATCGAGGCCGCGCGCCTTTTGACTTACCGGTCCGCTTGGCTGGCAGACAAGGGTTGCTTCACGCGCGAGTGGGCCGCATACCTGTCCATGGCCAAGTACTCGGCGACCGAGGTGGCAGTGAGGGCCTCGGGGCTCGCCGTCCAGTTGCTCGGCGCGGCGGGTTACATGAAAGAGCACCCGACCGAGCTGTGGTACCGCGATGCCCGTCAGCTGACGATCGTTGAGGGGACATCGCAGGTTCAGCTGAACCTCATCGCCCGGGGCGTGCTCGACCACCACCTCTGGTGGGACTGAGGCTGCGATGGCGTCCGAGTTCGAGGCTGCAGGTGGATGGCCGACTGTGCTCGCGAGGATCCTGAGCGGTCAGGACCTGACGACAGACGAGGCCGCCTCGGCGCTCGACCAGGTGCTCGAAGGAACGGCGACACCAGCCCAGATCGCTGCGTTCGTTGCCGGTCTACGGGTAAAGGGCGAGTCCGTCGAGGAGATGATCGGGCTCGTGCGCGCGATGCGGGCGCATGCCGAGCGCCTCGAGACGGGGGTCGAGGTCGTCGACACCTGCGGGACGGGCGGGGACCGCAGTGGCACGATCAACGTCTCGACGCTGAGCGCCCTCGTGGTGGCAGGCGCCGGGGCTGTTGTCTGCAAGCACGGTGGGCGTGCGGCGTCGTCGCTGGCAGGGTCGGCCGACGTGTTAGAAGCCCTCGGCGTCGTGATCGATCTCGGCCCCGGGGGCGTGCGTCAGTGCATCGACGAGGCTGGGATCGGCTTTTGCTTCGCGCCGCGGTTCCATCCAGCGATGCGCTTCGCGGCCCCGGTGCGCCGCGAGCTCGGTGTCGTCACCGTCTTCAACTTCGTCGGGCCCCTGGTCAACCCGGCCGGGGCGACGCGACAGCTCGTCGGCGTGTCCGACCCGGTGATGGCGATCAAGATGCTGCACGTGCTCGAGACATTCGGTTCACAGCACGCGATGGTCGTCTTCGGCCACGACGGCCTCGACGAGCTGACGACGACGGCCCCGTCGACGATGATCGAGTCCGTGCGCGAACCCGACGGGACCTGCCGGCGCCGGCGTGTCGAGATTGACGCCGCCTCTCTCGGGCTGAAGCGGGCGGCGCTGAGGGACCTGAAAGGTGGCGACGCGGCCCACAACGCGCAGCTGGGCCTCCGGTTGCTGGACGGTGAGCGCGGCCCGATGCGCGACCTCGTATGCCTGAACGCCGCCGCCGGGCTCGTCGTCGCGGGGCTGGCGGACGACCTGAGCGACGGGCTCGAGATCGCGTCCGCGGCTATCGACGACGGGAACGCCCGGGGCTCGCTCGACCGGCTCGTCGCAGTCTCGAACGCCGCCGGTCAGGCCGCGCCTGACTGAGGCCTTAGCTGGTTCCGGCGCGGGAGATTGTCAACAGGGCTTGGGATTCCAGGGCTCGGGCAGGTCCTTCGGGTTGTCGAAGACCACCGAGCTCGGCGGGGTCGTCGTCTGGGTCTCGGCCGACAGGGTCGTCGCGCCAGCGGCGCCGGTTGTCACCGTCAGGCCACCGGTGAACGCCGACGTCTTGGCGGTGGCCGGTGAGGACCCGAAGGCGAGGAAACTCGCGATCATCTGGTTGGCATACGGCTGGGCCGCGTACAGCACGTCACTGCCGTCAATGGTCCCGCTCGTCGTGGGCAGGACCTCGGTGGCGAGATTGGACGAGGCGACGCCCCGAAACTTGAGGCCAAGGGAGATCATGTCCCCGCTCGAGAAGCCAGAGTCCACCTTCAGGTCACTCGCGGTCGCCTGCAGGAAGCTGTTGATGGCGAGCAGGTTCGGGAGCTCGTTGTCCGCCTTGTTGATGAGGGCGTGGAAGAACGCCTGTTGGCGCTGGATCCGGCTCCAGTCGCTCATGCCGTCGTAGTTCCAGGTCCCGTCCTTGAAGTAGTACAGGTGGCGGCTGCGGACCAGTGCCAGGGCGATGGTCCCGTTCACGCTCTGGCATCCGGTCGTGGTCACGTTCAAGCCCGAGTAAGGGTCGCGAACAGGATCGGGGAAGTTGAGCGAGATGCCGCCGAGAGCGTTCACCATGCCTTCGAGGCCGGCGAAGTTCGCCACCATGACGTGGTTGATCGGAATGCCGAAGTTCTTCTGGATCGTCTCGACGAGCAGGTTCGGGCCGGTGTTGAACGCCGCGTTGATTTTGTTCGAGCCGCCCGTGCCAGGGATAGGGACATAGGTGTCACGGGGGATCGAGAGCATCTCAATCTGGCGCGTCTGCTGGTCAAGGCGGGCGACGATGATCACGTCGGAGCGCTGGCCCGTCTGAGTGGACGCGCTCCCGAAGGACGAGGCCTCCCCGGGGGTATCGACGAACTGACGCGAGTCGGAACCCACGAGAAGGATGTCGATGGGCGCGCCCGAGGTCGCAGATGTGACTGCCGGAACATCGATGTGTTTGATGGACCCGAGCACGGAGTTGACGTAGAACCAGCCCCCGACGCCACCGACGACCGCCAGGATCACCAGGATCGAGACCCCGATCAGGACACGCTTTGGCCACCGTCGGCCTTTCGTGGCGTGGTGAACGGCCCGGGGACTCTCTCGAGAGCGGCTCCGCAATCTCATAGGCACGTTGAGTGAGGATACCTACCGTTTACCCCGATTCCCGGTCACTCCCGAGCCCACGCGGCCCTTCGTCGAGGAGATCGGAGAGAGGATCGTGACCAGGATCTGGCCTGACTTTCGCGGGCAAGGGACTCTTAGGATCGGGCGGGGGCACCGCCGGGTCTTGCCCGTCGTCTTCGTCCGCAAGCCCCGAAATGGCACCGTCCGGCATCTGGTCACGAACTGGCACGGGCTCCGGCGCCGGCTCGGGCGCCCGCGGCGGACGGCTCATGTCCGGCGGCCGCAGAGTCATGAGCATGCCCAGGCCGACAACCCCGCCGAGCGAGGCGAGCTTGCCGACCTGGTCCGCCCCCGTGGTGCCGTAAGTCAGTGTCACGTGATGTGCCGTCGGCACGACTGCCATCAGGTTCGGCGAAACCTCGTAAGGCCCGAGAGCTCCACTCGCGTGCCAGTTGGGGAAGTAGGGCACCTTCACCAGCACGGGAGAGCCGAGGCGCCCCACGTCGAAGCTGACCGCCGAGTTCGTCGTGGTCGCGTCCGACACCGTCGTCGCCTTGACCGGCACCGCCTGGGAGGGTTGGATGAGTGTCCCGAGCCGAGCCCGGGGCCAGCCCGGCGGCCCGCTGAGAGCGAGCTCGACCGGCCAATAGCTTTCCTCCTCCCACCAGCCCAGGTTGGTGTCGAGCCACTGCTTGGCGGAGCCACCCGACTCGACCTCAGGGAGGTAGCGAAGGGGCGTCACGAGCTGCGAGCCCTTGATGAGATACAGATCCCAGACCGGGTTCTCCGCGGTCACGCCGTTAATGGCACCCGGGAACCCGGGCGTCGAGGCAATCTTGACGAGACCGGGGATGGACTTGGCGGCGGCCTCGACCTGCGGTGAGACGGCCATGAAGTACCTCACGTCTTCGAACTCCAGGTGGCGGATTCCGTCCGCCAGGTTGAAGCCGGGATAGATCAGGAACGAGACCGGGTTGGAGGTCTCGCCTGGGAGCGAGTACTCGGCCTGGTCGAGGAAGTGGAACGGCGTCGTCGTGGACGACTCGAACAGCACCCCGTCGATCGTGTCCATGCATCCGTTGGTCCAGTACGGCAACGCCATCGTCGCCTCGGTCGAACCGAACGGGTTCGTGGTCTCGGTGATGTACTCGTATTGCAGACGACCGCATCCGTAGGTTCTGCCTGCTCGGTCGAGCATGTTGACGATGCCCTCGTAGACGGGCCAGCCCGACTTGCCCTGGAAGCCTGTGTAATTCCAAGAGACCCAACCAGGCACAATGACCGAGCTCGTGGTGCGAAGACCGGGGACGGAGATCCCTCCTCCGACGCACGCCCCGACGAGGCACACGAGGCTGGCGACGACGATCGCCATCGGTGCCTGCCAGGCCTCGAGCTGCAGCCAGCGGCCGCCGAGACGGAACAGCTCGCCTATGCCGTAGGCGGCTAGGAGCACGACGAAGAGGAAGTAGAAGGGTAGCCAGCGGCCGTTGTAGACGAAGCCTGCCGGCAGCCACTGGAACCCCGCCACGGCGCCGAGCGCGCAAACGGCGAGGACGACGGGCGTCCGGTCCCGGTTGATGAGAGCGATCACGGCCCCGAAGCCTGCGGGAATCACTGCCCACAGCCAGTTCCACGAAGGCATGACGTTGGACCAGATACCCGTGACTCGCGTGTAACCCATCGAGGAGCTGTAGGGCAGGTCTGCTGCGAACGGGACAAGCCAGAACGCCGCAAGAAGGCCGCCGACCGCGCCAACCGGGATGAGCACCCTCCAGGTGTTCTTGTTCCAGTGGCTCAAAGCGAGCAGTATCGCCGCGGCCGCGTAAGCGAGTGCCGGTACGACGTGGCAGAGAAGCGTCACCCCGTACAGGACGGCTGCGAGCCAGCGGAGCCGTCCCGTCCGCAGCGCGTAGGCGAACACGCCGAGGAACAAGAGTCCAACGGTGAACGCGAGCGAGAAGGAGAACTCGCCCGCCATGGTCGAGACGATGTTGCCTCCCTCGATAGTGAAGGAGGTATTGAAAAGGAACGGCAGGGTCGCCACTGCCATGAGGGCTGGCACCGGCGCCTTGAAACCTGCCAGACGCCCGAAGGTCCAGGCCGCTGCCGGGAGCGTGACCAAGCCGAGGACGGTGACCAGTTTGAACGCGACTGCGTAGGGGAACACAACGTTGAACGCGGCGACGAACAGCGCTGGCAAGGGGAAGTAGAAGACATAGAGCGGAAACCCCTCGAACCACTGCGGGTCCCAGCCAGTGATGCGGCCCTGGGGCAAGAGGTCGTGGATGAGGAAGTATGGCGTCACCACGTGACCGGCGTTGTCACCGCCCACGTCCATGGCCGAGTTAAAGAGCAGCTCGGGGCGTAATTCGCAGATGACAAAGACCGTTGCCCCGACGACCGCGACGAGCCCGAGCAGCTTTGTGATCGCCTGCCCCGCCGTGGGGCGCGAGCTATCACGGGGCGCGTACACGGCGGCAATCTACCCGTAGCCGGAGGCCCGTTTATGCCACCCCCGCCGCGCGCGCCAGCGATCAGATGTGTCGATCTCCCTGTCCGACGATGGTAGCCTCGTCTCTTCTAGGGGCCGTTGGCGCAGCCTGGTAGCGCGCTTGCATGACACGCAAGAGGTCACAAGTTCAAGTCTTGTACGGCCCACGCAGTTGAACAGGCTCTTCGGATTTCAGCGGGGAGCTGTCGGCTGAGGGATCACCCTGAACGCGACGAAGGCACTTCAGGCTTGAGGTGTGAGCCAACAAACAAGAAGCACCTTCGTCGTCACTGACCCTAGTGAGATCCTCGAGGCGCTCGTCGGCTTGAAAGAGGTCCGCGTCCTTCACTATCGACGTCACGGCCCCGAGGTCGAGCTGATGATCGAGCAGGTCGTCGATGAGGTGCGGTGTCCGAGCTGTGGTGGGATCGCACAGGTCAAAGAGCGCCCGGTCGTCTCTTATGTCGACCTGCCCGTCTATGGCGCTGCGATGCGCCTTT
>JBEKMZ010000063.1:0-21428 GCA_049523315.1 Acidimicrobiales bacterium
CGGAGCAGGGGTATTACACGACCTGCTCAGACCTCACGCAGAAGCGAGAAGAGCCGCCTTCCTTGCAGAACCTGAGTTATTCACCCTGTCGAATGATGCATCTGCTGCAACAGTGCCCAGTTTCGCGGCGGTGATGAACGCGTGTCGTAGGTCGTGAAAGCGGCAGGAGACGCCTGCCTTGTCCTGGGCAGGCTTGAAATGGTTGTTCCAGAAGCTCGACGACATGATCGGGTGCCCAGCGCTGTTCGTGAAGACGAGCCCGTCGGGTCCGGGTTCGGCGAAACGCTCGACATGCTCGGCCAGGATCGCCGCGCTGGACGGCGTGATCGTGATCGACCGCAGCGACGCGGAGGTCTTCAGCTCCTTGCGTAGCCATTGTTTCGTGTCGAGGCGGACGAGTTGGTCGGTGACGCGGACCTTGCGATGAAGCAGGTCAAGTCGCGACTGGCGCAGCCCGATGAGCTCGCTCCAGCGCATCCCGGAGTCGACCGCGAGATAGATGAGCGCGCGGAACCTCTCACGATGCGCTTCCGCTAGCTCGATGGCCTGTTCCCAGGAGAGGAAGACCATCTCCCGACTTGGGACGTGTGGTGGCTCCACCCGATCGAACGGGTTGGCGAGAATCTTCTCCTTCTCAACGGCGACCTGGAGTACGCGCCGGAATGTCCGGTAGTGGCGGTGGACCGAGCTCGACGCGATCCCGGCTTCGATCTCGTCCATCAACCACTTCTCTATTTCGTCCGCGGGGAGCCGACCGATCCGGTAGGCGCCGAAGCGGGGGAGGATGTACTTGTCCAAGTCGCGGCGATAAGTCTGCTGCGTCGTCGGCGAGAGGCGACGCGCCAAGGAGAGGAACTCTCCCGACCACGACTTGAGGCTGAGCTGTGCGCCGCTTGGATCGAGCCAGCGGCCCCGCTCGATGTCGACTTGCACCTCTCGTAAGAAGCGCTCCGCGTCGAGCTTGCGCGAGAACGTTTCGGAGAGCTGGCGACCGAGCGGGTCGCGGTAGCGGGCGCGGTAGCGGCCGTTGCGTCGTTCGATGAACCCCATCTCTTCCTCCTCTCGGCTCCCCTGGGAGCGTGCGGGGAGCACGCGGGGAGCGAAACAGGGGGTTTTAGGGGTTTCGGACGGTCACTCGTGGTCTCTCACGGTCAAACCAAAAATGGCCCCTGACCTGCTATCTTAGCCACGAAATTGCTGGAGGCGGCGCCCAGAATCGAACTGGGGTAGAGGGCTTTGCAGGCCAGGTGACCTGGGCTCTTATGCTGCACCTTCTGGATATAAGTGCACGTCACAGACGTTGACGGACTCTAGCGGTCTATGGCGGTGACGGGATGGAGACGGGATGGAGGCGGAGCGAACTCGATCTTGAGGGGCGTGACTTGTTTGGCCGCGGTGACACAAACCCCAGTCCGCTTGGTTGACAACGCCCAGCACGATACCGCTCTCGATTCCTGTTAGCGGGAGGGTCGCCCCTTCTGCTGCCCGTCATCTCCATCCTCGTCGCCAGCCCGTTCCTCAGACGTCGTGACTCACCCTGGGAATAAGGTCAGCACATGGCCAACTACGAGGTTCAGCTCGTTTCGGGGTCGAAAGCCTGGGTCACGGCCGAGCTTCAGTCTGTGAACGCCACTGGGCGGTTGTCCCCGCGTCTAGTGCTGTACTTTCAGCTGCGAACGCCCAACGAGCGAGTCACGGCCCAGATGCACCACGTCCGGGTTCGAGTGTTTGAAGGCGAAGAGTTCCTCCCCCGATGGCGTACGCCTTCTCGGCTTCGTCTAGGAGAGTTATCGCCTTCGTCCAGTCGGCCGCCGCCGGTCCCTTCGGTACGGCGACCTCGAGGTACACGTACTGATCGTCGGCGATTGGCTGAAGCACCTTGCCGAACCAGTCGCTGCGCGCGATGCCGATGCTCATGTCGTGCTCGACGATGGAGACAAACGTCCACTCACCGGGGTCTGGGTCTCCTGGCATTCGCGAGGTCTCCCGGAGCCGGATCCCACTTGACCCTGAGGATTCCGCTCCACTTCAGCTTGAGGCTCGCGTCCGCGTTCGCGGGCATGGAGTCCGTGACGTGCCGCATCATGCGATGCGTAACGGGTACCTCGAACAGGCAAGGCGAACCATACGACACCGCGTCACCACCGATGACGAACCCCTCGCCGGCAGCTGTGGACACGCTCCTCCGCGAGGTGGGCGAGTACTTGCACCACGGCCGCCACGTCGCGACCGAGGGACCCGATGCCGGCGCATTTCCGTTGAACCGCATCGACGCTGATGCAGCGATCTCGCTCGTACGGGTCATGTTCTCCTACATTTCGCGAGCACTCGCTGTGGCAAATGCCGCAGCCGACCGACGGAGACGCCGACCGCCATGGCGAAACCGCCTGGACTGCGGACAGCGGGAGCAGAGGAGGCGGGTTATGAGACCTTTCTGAGTCTTCTCCGGGGTCGGTTGGTGTCGGCTCGAGTAGGCCTGAATTGTGAGTCGCTCTACCTAGGTGTTCTCGACGGCACGCACGCTCGCCAGGGCCGACCGATCAGCGGCCCGCCGGACAAAAGTAGGGGTGAGCTTCTTTTGCTTCGACCTTCGGGTTCCGCCCCGATGACCGGGTACCTCCACGACTGAAGGAGTCCATTTCGCCGTGCTCCAAGTGCCTGCGCGAGCGACTGAACGCGGCCAAATCTCTCAACGGGTGTGCCTGCGGCTGAACTGTGTTAGGCATCCGCTTATGTCGGAGAAGTGTGTCGAGCCGTGGGCAGTTTGGGAGCCGTGCGAGGACGAGCAGGGCGCGGAGGCACTGTCGCAGCTTGCGAGTGAGCTGCCGGGGTTTTTCGCCGATTCGACGCTCGTCAGTAGCCGCTGGTCGCGGCTGTCGTTCTACGTGGCTCACCGACTGATGGAGCTTCAGTTCGTCCGTGATCATGGCGTGGAGCGCACCTTCGTGCTGCACGGTCCGGAGCGCACGTTGTGGCTGAACGGGAAGTCAGACCCCATTCACGAAGCAAACGAGGCCGAGTCCCTGGCTTTGGTCGACTCGACGATCGACGATTACATCCACTTCTTCTTCTACTTCCTTCGCGGCGACGATGACGCCTTCGTGCTGATCGAATCAGCCGAGGAAGTCCAGCTGGGTGGTGATGCTGCAGGCGGTTCGGGGGAGAACCAGGACGAGGCGCTCACCCTCGAGGCGGCGCGCGACAAAGCCCGGCCCCTTCTGAAGCGAGGACGCGATTCCACGGGCCGGTGGCTTTTCGACGCGACGGTCGCCTACGACGGGTGCCTGTTTGCCACCTCGGTGGCCGTTAAGGCCAACGGATTGGTCGAGATGACCGAAGACAACCAGATCGGCACGCTCAGCGGGCTCGCGGTACCGGAGGCTCCTTCCGTTGTGTTGGAAGAGTGGGCCGGTAAATCGTCAGGTGATGTACGGCTCGGCGTGCCCGAGGGTGGGCTCGACTCTGCCGGGGAGTTGCCGCCTGACCGCGCCGTCACCGAGGCGGTGGTCGCTGTCCTGCTCGAGGACGCGATCCGAGAGCTGAGCAGCGACACCGCGGCCGGCACCGTGCTGCTGCGCCACTTCAACTCGCAGACCCAGGCCGGCAAGCCGATCGAGCAGCTGACCCGTCTCATGACCGACTCGCTGCCGATGGTGATCATCGTGTCGGACATCCCCTTCGTCGAGGACTTCGTGGCCGGGCTCGCTGCGCCGGGTGACACGGCGTCCCGCTTCGCCGCTCGGGCAACTGCGATGGCCGGTGACGATCTGCGCTGCGAGATCGCTCTCAATGACCGGGTCAAGCTCTATCTGCTGTCGTTCCACACCTATCGCGGTCTCTTCGACGCGGAGCGAGCGGCTCATGACCTCGCCCTCAGCGAGGCGGCGGTGTTGATCGGATGCAACCGGATCGACGAGGTGCCGGAGCCTCTGCGGCGGATGACCGACCTGGTCGTCACCTTCCCGGGCATCGACCGGCGGCGCTTCGCCCGCATCTTCGAGCATGTGTTTCGCGCCAAGCCGACCGCAGGCTGGGACGCCCCCGGCGTCGACTGGACGAAGTACCTCGTCCCGGCCGACTTCCACACACCGCGCCGCCTCGAGCTCGCCCCCGACGACGCCCTAGCGATGCTCAAAGATCGCGTCGGGTCCCGCCTGGCCCAGGTGACACCGAATGTCGGGCCTCGGCTGGGCGATCTGCGGGGTATGGGAGAGGCGCGCCAGATCGCCGAGGACCTGATCGAGGACATCCGAGCCGCGCAGGCGGGGCTGATCCCGTGGTCCGCGGTCGACCGGGGCCTGCTGCTCATCGGGGCGCCGGGAAGCGGCAAGACGACACTGGCGCGGGCGATAGCGAAGGAGTGCGGCGTGAAGTTCGTGGTCGCGAGCGCGTCGAAGTGGCAGTCGGCCGGCTACCTCGACGCGCACCTGCGGGCCATGCGCGCCGACTTCGCGGAGGCGCGCCGCTACGCGCCGGCGGTCCTGTTCCTCGATGAGATCGACAGCATCGGCAGCCGGGAGCACCTCCAGGACACGAACGCGGTCTACCAGACCGAGGTGATCAACGCCCTGTTGGAGCAGATCCAAGGGATCGGCACGACCGACTCGGTCATCGTCATCGGGGCGACCAACTACCTCGACAAGGTCGATCCCGCGCTGCGACGGGCCGGCCGCCTCGACCAGGTCGTCGAGATCCCGCTGCCCAACATCGACAGCCTGGCGCAGATCTTCGGCTACTACCTGTCTTCCTACCAGGCCGGCGGCAGCCTGGTGGCAGCCGACATCGACGCCCGCGCGCTCGGGGAACTGTCGTTCGGGCTTACGGGGGCCGACGTCGAGTTCTTCATACGGGGCGCGGCGCGCCGGGCCCGGCGCGAGGGCCGCCCCCTTGCCCAGATCGACCTAGTGGCGGAGGTCACACGGCGTCCCCGCCGTCCCGATAGCGCCCCGCGGCTGGCGCCCGAAGAGATGCGCCGGGTGGCCGTGCACGAGGCCGGTCACACCGTGGCGCGGCTGATCAGCTCGACGCGAGGCAATGATCTGACCTTCGTCAGCATCATCCCGCGCCTGGACGGCTCCCTGGGATTCACCGCCGCGGTGCCGGCCGGCACGCAGGTGCTGACACGGCGCAGCATGCTCGAACAGCTCGAGACCGTGCTCGCCGGCCGGGCCGCCGAGGAGGTCGTCTTCGGAGCCGACGACATCGGGGCGGGCGCGGGCGGCCCCGACACCAACAGCGACCTGGCCGTCGGCACCCGCCTGGCAACGCTCGTCGTGTGCCAATCCGGGCTCGGCGAGGGCGGCAGCCTGCACTGGACGACCCAACCGACCGCCGCCCAGCAACAGCAGATCGACGAGCTCCTGCGCAACTGCTATAGCAGCATCCGGGCCCGCCTCCAGGTCCAGCGGTCGCTGCTCGACCGCGTCGCCGGAGCCCTGGAGCAGAAGCAAGAGCTGAGCGGGAACGAGTTGCGTCGCCTCGTCGCGTCGAGCGGCGACGCCACTGCGACGACCGCGTAGGGCCTATCGGTCCCCGGGCGCGGTCCGCTCCACGGTTGCTGGTCGCGTGGGAGAACCCCACCCTGTGAAGAAGACGACAAGAACTCGCTAACGCGAGGCTGTCACTCACGGGATCCAACGGAGCCGGAGGGCTGCGACCTCCGGTTCCGTTGGAACTGACGATGTTTCGGCAATCGACGTCTGATGGCCGCACATCATAGTTAGTCATCCCAACAGCAGTCGGCTACACGCTCCACTGCCCAGCTGCCAAGCCAGGTCGCCAGCGCGTAGCAAGCAATGACTTCCCTATCGTCTCTAGCAGTGGTGCTCTTTCTCCCACCGGCCAATTCCTCAACACGCGTGCGCAACCATCGCACCTTCACACCGAGAAATTCGAGAGGCTCTCTGACTCGTTCAATCTCCCCGACTATCGCGTCCGCGTGCTCCGTATACCCACGCGCACACACGCCGTCCCATGGGACCTTGCCTCTGCGATCGGTCACCGCGTTCGGAAGTTCTGACGCAAAAGCTTCTCTCAAGATGCTCTTTCCTGGGTGGGTTCCAATACGCGCCGAAAGTCGCGCCCAGGACAGACCACACCGGACCCAGGCCAGATCGGTGAACGGAGAGCGGGCGATCGTCCCAAACGTCTCTTTGAACGTCACATCGAACCTCGCATCATAGGAAAAAGTGAGAGATGATCGCCGCAGGTACGACGAGCTCGATTCCATGATCAACCTGGCGCGCTCGACCTCCTGCCAGGCAGCTTTCGTCAAGGCGTCTCGAGCTAAGGAGCCTCGTACAGTCTCTCGCTCAAGCAGATCCTCGGCGAAAAGTTGGTCTCCACCGTGGCCTACGAGTACCCGATCCATCCCCTCGCTTGCTGCGAGCCGAACAACTGTCAATGCCTGCTTCAGGGATAGCACGGAGATCGCGGGTTCGTCGAGCCTTGGCATCCAGTCCGATGGAGCGTAGGGAAAAAGCGTCGAGCCGTCGAGGCAGCGTCGCGGGATCGCAAGTGCCTCGGCTACCGCAGTCTGAATGCTCTCCTCAAACCTGAACTCGTAATAAGGAAACCGAAACGAAACACCCAGCAGATCGATGCCGTGACGTCGCGCCCCAATGGCAGCGAGCGAGCTGTCAAGCCCCCCGGATAGCTCTACGAGAGCCCTACGACGACTCTGTTGTCGCCGGCCAAATTCATTCATGGCCGACTGCAGCGCTTCGATCAGGTGGTCACGATCGCCCTCGGTCTCACCAGACCTTGCTAGATCGACTAGATGTTCTGAAAGGCAGCCCGCCCTCGCCGACAGCCGTGACACTGCGCCTCGCCGAACCCGCAACCAGCCGCTCAATGGCGTGCGTAAGGTCAGGTTGGGCTCATTTTGGTTGGCAGTAGTGACGGCAGCGAGCGATGCCAAGAGCCCAGTCCGCGAAAGCCGCCGTGTCCGGTCAATAGGCAGTGCCATAGTAATCAGGAGCGAGTCGGTTGCTCGCGTCCAGTACAACGGAAAATTGCAGGCGCCACCTCGTGCCACGAGAACTTCATCTTCACTCAAAGTGATCACGACGGCGTCGGTCGGCTCGAGTGCTAGAGCGGCAGACGCGAGGTCGAGTTCGGTCCAAGCTGTGGGCGGCGGACCAAGCGCCAGAAACTCTCCCAGGCGGCGATCAATCTCGTCGTCGAACAGGCTCATGTAGAAAAGGCTCTGGTGGCCGGTTGCCACTCGCCGGAGGGCCACGGCGGCTCGCACGTCGAGCTGCAGATGGCCGTCCTCGATCAACATGGTATTGCCCGAGGCCTCCACCGGAGGTGGTGTGGTCGCGGCACGTCGACGCTCGTCCCGGACCACGGACTTATCTGGCGACGCAGAAAACCACTAGCGGGTTATGGAACCAATGTTGTGGTTCCGGCTCGTACGGAATTGCACCTCCCGTAGAGCACCAAGCGTGCATGTTCGTGGTTGGCGCCAGGATGCCGATCGTGACCTCGCAGCTCAGCCCCGCGCTCATGCAGAGGTACGCCGTCAGCAGTGCACGTGGATAACAGTCGGAAATGCCGGTAGCGTCCTCCACGGCCATGACCTGCGAACCGATCTCCGAGGCTCCCCATCGCCGCCGTTTGCGAGACAAGCACGCCAACCAGCTCGCTACGCGAAGTGCTCTGGTGACCGACGCCATCGTGCGGTGCTCGTGAAGGAAAAGATACATGCGCGGTAGGAGCCGTCCAACCACAACGTCTTGCCCGTCGGCCCTCGTTCTCGCGACGGATCCGGCCGGGTCCGCCAATTCGCCAGCATGCGCACGATTGCTCAGTCCAAGTAGACAAGGAAGAACGGTGTTGGCCGCGAGATCTGGGGCTACAAGATACGTTCGGGCGAACCGTGGGCTGTACACCAGCCAGCGCCCGTCCGCCAAGGGCAAACGCGTCCACAAGATGCGCGTATGCACCAAGCCACACCGCGTCGCCGGAGGTTACGGGTTATCCTGGTCGTACCCACAATTCGGGTTTGTCTCTTGCCACTTTCCGATGTTGCCACCGATCGCAGCCGCTCCGGCGAACCTGCCGAAAAGCACTACACGAAGCAGACGGATAAGTTTCATGGTCTGGACCTTTCGCGCACCTTCGGTGGGCCCTAGAACTTGGACTTTAACAGACAGGTAGTGTCCGGTGCAGCTCCCGGCGCAGTTCTGCTGCAATTCGACTGACACGTCGGTGGTCTCGCGTGGGCCGCGCACATGAGTCGTTCTCTTGTCGCTCAATCCAGCCCCGAGGGGTGGCCGGCTGGGGATGGAGCACTCACAACTCACCCACCCGCCGGCGACCCTGGATCGCTGACTCGACCGGGAAACCCCTCGACGCTCCTCTAGAAGTGAAACACTCTTGCTCGCGAGTCGTGGCGCCGTTCACCGCCGGGAGAAGCATTGCCGATGAGGTCGTCGTCGGGTCGGGCGGGCCCAAGCGGCGCCCTCATACAGCTAGCGAGCCTAGGCATACAAGACTCTCCTTTCCGTGGGATGCGGCGGGGGGTCCGCAGAGGCAGGACAGGCACCCATGAGCATCGCCGATTCACCCAGCCAGCGGGACCCAACTTGTCTCGCGCTACGTCGCCAATCGTATGCTCGGCGGGGGGCTCACGCGTTCATCGTTGGCTCGCCCGAACTCGACACATGACGGCTGCTCCTATCACCTCGGCTGAAACGGTAGTCGGCTCCAGCCGTCGCACCTCCGAGTCATGGTTATGCCACCCGTCTATAAAAACAGTGTCATGTTGTCGCCGCGCCGTTCAGAATGCCGCGCCGTTCAGAATGCTCGTCTTGCCATTGGCGAAGGCTTCCGCGTAGAAGAAATAGCTGGCGATAGCGGCATCCTCTGAGAAATAGCGCCGCAGGTATGGCGACGTCAGGAAGTTTGCCTGAGGTTTCTGGCGCAGCTGATACCTGATACGCAGTCCGCCGCCTTCTTCAACAGTGGCGTGGACTAAGACGGTGTACCCCTCCGCCAGAGTGCCCTGAAGGGTAAGGGCAACAAGCTCGACTAGGGGATTGGCGATCGCGCCCGACCAGTCCTTCAGCGAGTCAGGGTGATACACACATGAACACATAGCCGAGGTCAGGCCAGGCGGCGATGCCACCAAGTGAAGGAAGAAGGTGACCTCGAAGTTGAACACGTTGGACTTGACGGTGATGTCGAAGGGCCGATCCCGGTCGTCAAACAAGTGGTAGTAACAGAAGGAAGCGATGTTCTTGCGGAAGGACCGTTCCATGCGCACGAACAAGGGTTGATACGGAGTCGGTTGACCTCCCCGGTGTTCGGGTGTGACGAGGTAGGTCTCCAACTTGCTGCCGATGGTCCGCCGAAGGAACGTGGCCGTCAACACATCGATGCGCTCGGTTCCTGCCCGAGTGGCACCGAGCAAGCCGACGGCGAGCGCCAGCACAGGAAGCGAAACGACCAAGAGCTGACCACCAGCGATACGCAGAGCCTGGACGAGATGGGGCGTGAGTAGGAGGATGAACCCGACCGCCACTCCAATCGCTGGAAGACTTAACGCGATCAGGACGGCCCAGATAGGTAGCGCGAGCAGGTTGTCGCGCAAGGTTGACTGGGAATCGCTCTGTTCCATCACCGGGCTTTCGAGTTTAATCTGGGTCTTCGCGGCTTGCTCTCGGGCCAGTACCGGTCGCACGCACTAAACGCAAACGCCGTCGGTCCCTTCGACGACTCCAGGACCTTGACCAACCGTGCGGACCTCCGATAGGACTTCCTCTACCCATTCCTTTTGGGGCTCTACGCGACCAACTGGGGCGAGTGAGCCCGCATTGTCGTAGCCGGATGAGCGTCGGCCGAAGCGCAGCCTGATCAATTGCCCAAGACCAGAATAAGTTTACCCGCTCCCCCGCTTAGGATCAGGGTGGGACGCCGGGAGACACCTATACCCGACACGACGCTAGTGCGGCTTCGCCCTAATGTCTCCGAGCAAAGCGGACCTCACCCGCAGTCAGCTCCACCGTCGCGCCGGAACCTCGCGTGCCCTTCACCTCGACGTACCTGACGGCATGGCATCACCCTTTCGGGCGATGAAATCGAAGGGCTCGGTCGCGTGCAGGTCCTCGACCAGCCAACGCCTTGCGGTGAAATGCCCAGCCCGTCAAACCGGTCGAGCTGTCTCGTCCGAAGTTTCGCGAGACAGACGAGCGCTTTTGCTCGCAGTTGTTCGGGACCGGGGTGACGCGCACCTCAGCGCTCGAGGCCCTCGTCATCTCGGCCTGGGTGCGGGGGTTGTCGGACCGTGACATCGAGGCGGCTTTAGCCGAGGTGCTCGGGCCGGAGGCTGCCCTGTCACGATCGACTGTCAGCAGGATCTGTTCTCAGCTGAAAGACGAGTTCGCCCGCTTTTTAGAGAACGACCTGTCCAAGCTGCGGCTCGACTATCTGTACTTGGATGGGGCGAACTTCAAGATGCACGAGCACGCACGCCCCGAGCCCGTGCTCGTCGCCTGGGGGATCGACACAAACGGCCACCCCCACCTTGTCGCCCTGGAAGCCGCCACGAGCGAGTCGGCCGACGCCCGGGGCCAGTTCCCTCGCCAGGCTCAGCTCCCGCGGTCTTAGGGCGCCCCTGCTCGTGATCTCCGACGGGGCTCCTGGGCTCATCGCGGCCCTCGAGGTCCAGTTCCCGAAAAGCCTGCGCCAGCGCTGTGTGATCCACGACTTCGCAACGCTGCCGCCAAAGTGTCGGCGGGCGATCTCGACTCGTTCAAGTCCGACTGGTGGTCGGTCTTCGACCACATCGAAGAACCTCCCGGTGAGCGTGCCGTGGCCGAGTGCCTGCGGCGCCTGGACGGCTTTCGGGCCAACTGGGAGAAGGCCTATCCGGCTGCGGTGGCGTGTCTGGTCGAGGACTTCGCGTCGCTTGCCGTCCACCTGCGCCTCCCAGCCGAGCACTGGCGCCGCATCCGGCACACGAACCTGATCGAACGCACCTTTGGCGAGTCCCGCCGACGGACCAAGGTGATGGGCAGGCTCCCAGGTGAGCGCAGCTGTGTCACCTTGGTCTGGGCCGTGCTCGATCGCCAAAGCCGCGGATGGCGCGGCGTGACCGTGACACCGAGGGCACTGCGCCGTCTGCAGGAGCTGCGCCGTCAGCTGTTCGAGGAAACCACCGAAACCGACCACGCCGAGCTCGCGGTGAACTCGGCCGCATAGCATTGCAATGGAGCCTTCACCCGGGGCCGTTTACACCGGACCTGAGACGCCACCGGGTCCGACTTGCCTTTTTTACCGGCCGTTCAGGTCTGCCGCTGCGTCGCGCAGATCTTTCCGAGGAGTGGCGTGCTGCGGTCGCGGCCGTTGGGCTCTCAGGTCTTCGGATCCATGACCTCCGCCACCACGCCGCCACGACTTTCGCACGCAAGCCCGACGTGACCCTCAGGGAGTTGATGACGACCATCGGGCACGCGTCGCCGGCCGCTGCGTTGCGTTACCAGCACGCCACCGCGGAGCGCGGACGGGAGCTCGCTGACTACATGGATTCGGTCATAACCTCGGCCCGCGATTCGCCGAAGGCCGCCGTGGTCCGCCTTCTTTCGTAGCAATCCGACGGGATCCACACGGGATCCCTTATTTCTACTGCTGCGAAAAAGTGCCTCTGAACTGGGAGGCGGCGCCCAGAATCGAACTGGGGTAGAGGGCTTTGCAGGCCCTTGCCTAAACCACTCGGCCACGCCGCCCGGTCAAGCAACTACCACCCGTCGCAGCGCCGCGGCCGGGGCTGGAGCGACGCTCGCACGAGCGGCCCAACCCTACCGCGCCGCTCGCGGCTTGCAGATACTGCACGGGTCCAAGAGGGCCGCCGCAATTCTTTCGGGCAGCTAGCCCGTATCACTGAAGGAGCCGGAAAGGGGAACCGGCCTGGATACGAACGCTCAGGAGGATCGCGATGCGACTTGTCGGCAAGGCCCATGTAGGTCGACACAAGGTGCTCATCTGCGCGGTGGCGTTGAGTGCTACAACAGTGGGCCGAAGCAGTCCAAGGGCGAAGGGATCCAGTTCTCCAGCGGCGTCAGTTGGTACCTGATGCACGCTTCGTCCAGGACTGCTGCAAGCACGCCGATGAAGGGGTCGTCCGGCGGATCCAGCGGCGGTGGAGGCGGCTGGTAAAACTCGAGCGGCGGGGGCGGGTCACGATCAGCGTGTGGCCGGAGCCGCGGGGAACCTCGGTGCGACTCCGGGGCTGTTCCTCCGCCAGCGCCGGTCGGGTCAGACTCCAGTCGCGTGGAACCCCCCGTCGACATGGATGATCTCGCCGGTCGTCAAGGGGAACCAGTCCGACAACAACGCCACGCACGCGTGCGCGACGGCTTCGGAGTTCCGGACGTCCCAGCCGAGCGGAGCACGCTCGTTCCACACGCTCTCGAATTGCTCGAAGCTCGGGATCGATCTCGCGGCCACCGTGCTGATCGGTCCGGCCGCGATGAGGTTGACCCGGATACCGCTCGGCCCAAGGTCCCGGGCGAGGTAGCGAGCAAGAGACTCCAGGGCAGCTTTCGCGACACCCATCCAGTCGTAGCCCGGCCAGGCCACGGTGGCATCGAAGTCAAAGCCGACGATCGAGCCGCCCTTTGAGGCTCGGCCGAGCAGGGGCGCGAAAGCTGCTGCGAGGACCTTTAATGAGTAAGTCGATACCTCGATAGCTGTCGCCACGTCCTTCCAGCTCGCCGGGAGGACGCCGCTTCCGAGGCAGATATCGGGCGCGTAGCCGATGGCGTGGACGACGCCGTCGAGCGCACCCCACCGCCGCTCGAGCTCTTCTGCCACCTTGTCAGCCTGTTCTTCTATCGTGGCGTCGAGCTCGTAGACCTCGACCGTGCCGGGGAGCTTGCGAGCCACACGATTCGTGAGCGACATGCCGCGGCCGAATCCTGTAAGAGCTACCTCGGCGCCTTGCTCGAGGGCAAGGCGTGCCGCGCCGAAGGCGAGGGAGTCATCAGTCAGCACCCCGGTCACCAAAATGCGCTTTCCTTCGAGTATCCCCACGTCGCCTCCGTTGCGTCGATATGCCGATGCGCCCTCTTAGGCTACATACGGGGCCTTGAGGTAAGCCTGCGATAAAGCGTCGAGGTCTCGGGATGGATTCCGAGCAGCGGATCGCCATCGAGCTCGAGCGCCACAGCCAGGCTACGCAGTGCGGCGTCCACACCGCCGCGATTGCCCATCCCGTCCGCCGCGCGCATGAGCAGACGGTAGAGCCTCTCGTCCCATGGCGCGGAGAGCAGCCCCTGGAGGGCAGCCCAGTGGGCGAGCCCGGCTTCGCCGCAACTGAGCGAGTGCTCGCCCAGCCGGCTGGCGACATCGACGATCGCGGACTCCATCGCGGCCGTGAAGCCTTCCAGCTGGGCCCATTCCCCACGCTCGAGGCCGGCAAAGGGCCGCCCGCGGACAAGCGCCAACGCCTTTCGCCAACCCTCTGGACCCCGCGCGGGGGCCGAGAGTTCCTTGAAGCGGTCCCAGTCCGTCTCGGCGTCGGCGATGAGGTGCCGCCTACCCGCTTTGCGTAGACGAGGACGTCCGTCACCCGCGAGGCCGAGTGCCCTTCTCGTCTCGGAGAGCCTGTTCGCGAGCGTCTGCACAGGGACGCGTCGTTCGGGCCACAAGGCCGTCGCGAAGGCGTCGGTCGTCGTGCCTTCAGGGTGCATGGCGAGAAAGGCCACGAGCTCGGTCAGCCGCCTGCGGTACCTGAAGGATTCTGGAGCTCCGTTCACCTGCACCGTACCGAGCAGGGCGATCTCGATCGGAGCTTGCGCAGGGAGCTCAGCGTGCTCCGCAGCGTGACGGAGTGGGACCGAGCTGGACCAAACGGGTGACCCCGCCAGTTCGGATAGGTCGACGCCTTCGAATCGTCGGCCGTCCCGAAGGCTAAGTGTGGGCTGGTCCCCCAGTTCGGAGCCGAGACGCCACAGCCCGACGGCACCCTCTGCGCTCGCGCAGCAGAGCACGCCGGCACCGGCGGTCTGCTCGCAGAAGCGGACCAGCTCTGCGACCAGCGGGTTCTCCGGTGCGCCCGCCCATGGCGGCACGATGAAACATACTGACGGCGAACCGGCCGCGTTCATGGAGAAGATTGCCGCCTCTTCGAGGGCGCCGGCCACGTCCGGGACGTGTCTTGTCCCTTGGAGGCGGGGCATCGGCTGATCGAAGGCGACCAGGATGAGCGTCCCGAGATCCGACCACCTCCTGGAAGCAAGCTCGACAGCGATCTCAGCGATCTTTGCCCCGACTGCATCCGGGGCTCCCTTCAGGATCGTCGAGCTGATTGCCACGAGGTCGACCAGGACGCGACGACCGTGCGTCTCTGCCAGCGTGACGAGGGCGGCGCGTCCCGCCGCCGCGGTGAGTGCCGGGGTGACCGGCAGGGATGCGATGATGCCTGAGTCGCGAGGCAGGCTCCACGACTGAGGTCGCCGTCCTTGTGTGAAGGGCCATGGCGGGGCTACCGCGTCAGACAGGTGAACGGAGACAGAGTCCGGGTCAAGCTGGAGCACGTCCCCGGTCCCCGTGATTCCGAACGCCGTGAGAGCGTCCGCGGTGACGGCGAGGGCGAGGCGAGTCCATTCAGCGTCCTCGAGGTGCACGTTCAGCCGGGCCCTCTCTGGGCCGGGAAGAGCGGGTTCTGGCGCGTCAGGCTGGACAAACCTGGACTCGAGGATGCCCACCTCGCTGGCGGCGGCGGTGAGCGACCATCGCCTCTGAACCTTCAGCAGACTGCTCAGCGCAAGGGCGTTGGGCAGGTGCGCGACCGGACCTTGGAGCGCGCCTCCGGTGCCGTTGCCGGAGGTGCTCGGAGTCGGCGAGCTCATGAAAGGCTCCTACCTCAGAGACGCAGATGGCCGGCCGAACGAGTGCAGGGCCGGTCGGTTCCTGTTCTTGGGGCTGACTCGGCCGGAACGGTGGTCGCCCTTCCCGGTCGGTGCTACATCATGTCAAAGGTTCGTCTCTCGGACACATCCGGGCTCGGTTCCCACCGGCGGCGAGTCGACGTCCGAGGACCGCTCCGGCCGGCGCCGGAGCGGTCCTGGGGAGCCGTTTGCGAGTGGCCTTGACCGATACTCGGCCAGGCTCGTACCGAGCTACCTACCGCGGCGCGTACGCGAATCGGTGCATTCGGCGCTTTGCAACATCGAACCCTCAAACGGGGGCAGAGGACTCAGCCAAGGAGCGTCCGACGTGAACGCAGACGGAAACAACGGACAAGAGCCGGCACTCACGCCTGAGCCGGCCGACCCAACGAAGGAATTGACGGGCGCCGGCCAGGCGTCAGCAGTGCTCGAAGCGGGCTGCCCCGCTTCCGGCGCCGTCGCCGGCCTGCTCGGCCGGAGGTTAAAGGGCCGGACGATCGGTGTTGTCGGGGTAGCGGCCCTGGTCGTGGTCGGATCGATAATCGGCTCCGCCATCTTGAGCGGCTCGAGTGCACCTCGTGGCACAAGCCTCAAGTCGGTGCTGACCTCGTCGCACAGCGCTGCGGCCGCCGCCGGGGCGACGATCACGGTCACCGGGAATGGCCAGGTAGAGGGCACTCCCGACACCGCCACGTTCAATGTTGGAGTGGACACGACGGCCCAGAGCGCGGTTGACGCCCTCGAGCGCAACAACACCCAGGTCGCAGCCCTTGAAGCCTCTTTGGAGCAAAACGGCGTCCTTGCGAAGAACATGCAGACGAGTTGGTTCAATCTCTCGGCCAACACCGACAGCAACGGTGTGGTCACGGGCTTCAGCGCCGACGACGAACTCAGCGTGACCATGACCAACCTGGCCGACCTCGGCGAGGCGCTGGACGCCGCCGTGCACGCGACGGGCAACGGCGTCACCCTGGACGGCATCTCCTTTTCGATCGCCAACCAGTCGAGCCTGCTCGCCGCGGCGCGGGCAGAAGCAATGCAGCAGGCGAGCACCGAGGCCTCACAGCTCGCCACCGGTGGTGGGCTCGCAGTCGGGCCGATAGTCAAGGTCACCGACCAGGAGAACGCAGGTCAGCAGATCTTCTACCCCGGGTACATGGCCAGTGCGCAGAGCGCGGCCTCGGTTCCTGTGCAACCGGGTCAGCAGCAGATCTCCGTTCAGGTCACCGTCGTCTACCAGCTCGTCGCCGTGTCCTCCTGAGCCGCATGTCCCTTCCTCTAGCCTGAAAGGACGTCATGGACGGCCCTGATCTCTCCCATCTTCTAGACGCCGAAGGCTCCGACAAGCCCTCCTCCGATGTGCTCGACGGCATCGTCCGCAGGCATAAGCGCCTGAAGGTTCGGCGTGCGCGCGCTGCGGCGTCGCTCGGCCTCGTGATCGCGCTCGCCGGGCTGGGCACAGTGATCGGCCTCAATCAGCACAGCACGACCAGGACGTCTACAGGAGCTCTGTCGCCGAATGCGTCGACATCGACGCTGCCGGGCGCGATCAGCCCCACGACCCTTCCCGGCAAGTCGAGTGCTCCGGATGGGCTCAGCTGGGTCGCCACGGCTTCGGGCGGGAAGGCCGGATCGGCAGCCTCTTCGCCGTCCGCGCATTCCTCGATCAACGCCGCCAGCTCTGCTCAGTTGAGTCTCACACCGGGCTTTGGCCCCTTGTGCAGCGGTTTTGACTGCCCGTCGTACGAGACCTACGGCTTGGTCGGCGATGCCGTGCTCAGCCATCTGTTCACCCGCACGAACGACGGCGTCACAGTCCGCGCCTTCACCGCCACTTGGGAGACTCCGCCCCTGTACATCTCGCCTCGCGAGCCGCAGTCGGGCGCGAGCGGGTCGTCGACAGGAAGCAGTGGCACAGGGTCTGGCGGAGTCACGTCTTCGACGATCGTCACTGTCCCGCCGGGCACCGGCACAGCCGTACCGCTTTCTCCGTCGGTCACGACCGGCACGATCACCACCAAGACGACCACCACGACTCAAGCGGTGTCTTCTCCACCGGCCAGCGCTACCACCACGAGCACGGTCGTGGCTTCATCGCTGCCCGTGATGACCACCCCGACCGACACCACCATTCCGACGACAACGCCGCCCGTTGTGCCCGCGGTGAGCTGTGAAGTCACGCGGGCGTTGGTGGTTGAAGTCTCCGACGCAGGTGCGGTCGGTGTCGTCGTGGTTCCGCTCGGGACCACCTCGACGACACAGTCCATAGACGTGCTCTCGGATCAGGTCGTCGGGGTGCAAGAACAGTCCCCGATCGCAGTCGTGGTCGCGCACACAACCGGCCAGACAGCGGCCGTGCAGGCCGATTTTGCTGCTGGCGGCCAGGACGAGATGACCGTCGTCAGCCAGTGGGCGGTTCTGGTCCAGGCGCTGACGACCTCAGCAGGCGGTGGGAGTACCAGCCAGGGCATCGCGACACTCGGCCAGGCGACGGTGGACGCGTTGTCCAGTGACGGGACTGTCCTCGAGCACGCGGACCTGCCGGGTTCCGGTGCCCTGGCCATGCCGTTGGCTGCCTGCGTGGCAACCGGCTCCGGTGCGACGGGTGCCACCGGCGCCTCGGGTGCCACCGGCGCATCGGGCGCCTCAGGCGCGTCAGGTGCTTCCGGCGCCTCAGGCGCGTCAGGTGCCTCCGGGGTGTCGGGATCAGGCGCCGCCGGTACCTCCGGTACCGCACCGACGAGCTCTTCTGCCAAGAGCAACGGCGGTTAGCCCGATAAACGGCCGGGAGTCTTCCCGGTGGGACAGACTGTCGTCATCGAAGACGACCGGAAAAGCGAGGTAGCTGACGACTTCGTGATCGTGTACGAAGCGCACTATCCCCGTCTCGTTCGGGCCCTCCAGATCGGTGGTCTAGATAGGACCTCCGCCGAGGACGTGGCGCAGGAGGCCTTCGCTCGCACGCTCGGGCACTGGCGGCGAGTGCGTCTTGGGACGAATCCGCCCGGATACGTCTACCGCACGGCCTTCCGCCTCTCCCGAAGTCACTGGAAGCAGGAGAACATGCCGGAGGTCGAACGGCCGTCCCGTGACGACACCGCGGCGGAGGCTGTTTCCCGCCTCGGCCTCGAAGACGCGCTCGCCCGTATGCCGGCGCGCCGGCGAGCGTGCGCGATGTTGTGCTTCGTCGTGGGGCTGAGCCCGAAGGAGGCCGCCCGTTCGCTCGGCATCGCCGAAGGCACCGTGCGAAAGCAGCTCGGCCTTGCCAGAGACGACCTGAAACCGCTGCTAGAAGAGTCGCCGCCAGCGTGCTGAGCGGCGCTGACTGCCTGGCCCGGACCCCTGAAGAGCTGGATTAGGTGGTGCCGAGTTGCAAATGGACTGCTAAAGTCTCCCAAACCGTTCGATTGATATGCATAGGCGTGGACGTGGGCGGCGGCCCACGTTTTGTCATTTTAAGGGCTCGAGTTCACCGAAGGAGGCAGTGGCGATGGGCACGTCAGAAGACGTAGAGCGCATCGCCGCGCCCGTGCTCAACGAAGCTGGTCTCGAGCTGATCGATGTCGAGCTCCGATCGGGCAACATAGTCGTGACGGTCGATCGGGAAGGCGGGATCGATCTTGACACCCTCGCGGCGGCCAGCAGGGCGATCTCAGCCGCCATCGACAGGGAGGACGTTGGTCCGTCCGGGCGCTACGAGCTCGAGGTGTCTAGCCCTGGGCTGGAGCGGCGCCTACGCCGGCCGGAGCACTTTCGACACTTCGTCGGCCACCAGGTCGCAATCCGGACCATGCCCGGCGCGGAAGGTGAAAGGCGGTTCGAAGGCGAGATCACCGCCGCGGATGGCCGTGGTGTCGTCGTCAGCGGGACCGGCCTGCCCGAGGGCGGCCGTCGGCTCGCCTATGACGACATCGAACGAGCTCACACGGTTTTTGACTGGAGGGCCGCCCTCGCGCGCACTCCGTCGCCAACAGCTCGCAGTGACCGACGTCGACAGGCTAAGTCGTCGTCGGCACCGGGAGGACGCGAGCGCGTCGAGAAAGAGATGGCAGACAAGCTATGAGCTCGACGAATTTCGACCTCTTGGAGGCACTGCAGCAGATCGCGGTGGAAAAGGGCATCGCCGTCGACACGCTGTTCGACGCGCTCGCGAACGCCCTCGTCGCCGCGTACAAGCGTCTTCCCCAGGCGGCAGAAGAGGCTGTGGTCACGATCGACCCCGACTCCGGGGAGATCCGCGTCTACGGCCAGGAGCTGGACGAAGAGGGAAACGTCACGCGCGAGTGGGACGACACCCCCGAGGACTTCGGGCGCATCGCCGCCCAAGCCGCCCGCCAGGTCATCTTGCAGCGGATCCGCGAGGCCGAGCGCGACCGCAAGTACGAGGAATACGCGGGGCGCGAGGGCGACATCGTGACCGGGATCATCCAGCAGAGCGACAACCGTTATACCCTCCTCGACCTGGGCAAAGTCGAGGCTCTGCTGCCTCAAGCCGAGCAGGTCCCTTATGAGCGCTACGACCACGGCGCTCGCCTCAAGGCCTACATCGTCGAGGTGCGCAAGACGAGCAAGGGGCCGCAGATCGTCGTCTCGCGCAGCCATCCGGGTCTCATCAAGCGCCTGTTCGAGCTTGAGGTGCCCGAGATCTCAAACGGCGTCGTCGAGATCAAGGCCTGCGCCCGCGAGCCTGGCCATCGCACCAAGATCGCCGTCTGGTCGAACGACAACAACGTCGACCCTGTGGGTGCCTGCGTCGGTGCCCGGGGAGCACGCGTGCGCATGGTCACGACGGAACTGCGCGGAGAGAAGGTCGACATCGTCCCGTTCTCCGACGACCCGGCCGAGTTCGTCTCCCGGGCATTGCAGCCGGCCAAGGTGAAAGAGGTCCAGCTCGATGAGGAGCGCGGCCGGGCGACTGTGATCGTCCACGACTACCAGCTGTCGCTCGCGATCGGCAAGGAGGGCCAGAACGCCCGTCTCGCCGCCCGCTTGACGGGGTGGCACATCGACATCAAGAGCGAGTCCGAGGCCGCGGCCGAGGAGGCCCATTACGCCGAGGGTGAATGGGCCGAGGGCGAATGGGTCGAGCAGTCGGGCGAGATGGTCTGGAAGCCGGCCGAGGGCGGTGAGACCCTCTCGGCGGAGGCCTGGGCCGCGGGCGAGGTGGGAGAAGTCGAGGAGGCCGAGGCCGAGCAGATCGCAGAGGAGCTTGTTGCCGAAGCCGTCGAGGTTGCCCAAGAAATAGTGGCCGAAGCCGTCGAGGTCGCTGAGGAGCTTGTCGCCGAGGCGGTCGAGCTAGGGGCGGAGATCGAGCTCGAGGCCGAGTCGGCCGAGGCGGGTGACACGCTCCCACCTGCGAGCTCGGGCGAGGGCGGGACCCTAAAAGACGGGCAGGGCTCGTAGAGACGCCGCTTAGGACCTGCATCGGCTGTCAGCGAGTGGCGCAGGTCGCAGAGCTCCTGCGCGTCGTGTGCGACGCCGATGGTGCCCTTGTCCTTGGCACCGGCCTTCCTGGCCGAGGAGCCTGGCTGTGTCGTGACTCGCCCGGCTGCGTCGAACTCGCCGCCCGCCGCCGCGCGTTTTCGCGCTCGCTTCGTGCTCAGGTCACGGCCGAGGCCGTCGACGACCTGCGAGTGAAGCTGTCCTCCCACGGTGGGGCGACAAGCCAGTAGCTGACTCCTGCGAGCGCCGGAGCGTTAATCGCGCTCTCGTCGTCCACGCCCGAACAGACGCTCGAGGATGGGATGTGCCGGCGATCCGGCATAGGTCGGTGGGGGAGGAGGCTCCTCGGATGCTGTGGAGCCCTCTGGCAGGACTGTCGGCACCCAGCGCGCGGTCCAGGCGGCGCCACCGAACAAGGCTGAGCCGACCGGGACCTCTTCGCCTATGACCGGGGTCCCGACGCCCCCGGGGGTCTCTTCGATCTCTTCGCTGTCGCTGATGGCGTGCCGGACGTCGGCCTCCGTTGGGGCGGTGGCCGACTCGTCGTGCTGCTCCAGGTCCAGTTCGTCGAACTCCTGCAGCAGGTGCGTGACGTGGGCTACGTGCTTGGGGTCGTTGAGCAGGCCCGATCGTCTGAGAAGCCTGCGCCCCTCGACGCTGAGCCCGAGCTGGGCCTCGACGTACTCGACCACCCCGATCCTGATCAACAGCTGCACAGATGCCGCGAACCGGACCGGGTCCGGGTGCGAGCCAGCTGGGGTGAGCGAGGCGAGAGTCCAGAGGACTTGCTCGAGCGGGGCGAGCTCTCCTCCGTTGGCGCGCTCGACAGCCACCAACACGGCGCCTTCTTCGGAGCCGAACGGTGATCCCATCGATGGGAATGTACTGCGCCACCCGCGTCCAGGACGACTTGGTGAGCGTGCCTTTCACCGTAGGATGTGGTCACGGGTGTACGAAGTCCCGGCGGTGTGTGAGAATGTAAGGCCGCGCCAGGCTCGGAATCCCGAACGCTGCGCTGCCCCTCGATCGGAGAGGACCGAACCACCAGTTGCCCAAGAAAATCCGCGTCTACGAGCTTGCCCGTGAGCT
>JBEKMZ010000064.1:0-21120 GCA_049523315.1 Acidimicrobiales bacterium
CCCCGAGGCTGACTGGGTCTCCAACCACGAGTGGAATGCGCTCGGGCTGACGACAGCGACGCTGAAGAGCATCTCGGAGTGGTACAGGCCGCAATAGGTGGCGCAGTGGCCTACGAAGACACCCGTCTTCACCGGTGTGAAGTCAAACATGTTCGTGACCCCTGGCAGGGCCTGACGGCCGAAGTTGAACGCCGGAACATAGAAGGTGTGCACGACGTCGTTGGATACGAGCGAGATCTGGGTTGTCTCACCGAGGGGCAGTTCGAAACGCGGGTACTCGGACGAGAGTGGGCTCGCGGCGAGGAGGGGGGGCCTTCGTTGGGAAGTCTCCACGAGCGCGACCTGCTTGTTGTCGGCGTTGCGATAACTGAAGCTCCATCCCCATTGGAATCCCGTCACCTCGATCCTCACCGCGGGATGGGGCGTGAGAGCGTCAATCTTGTTCTCGGCGACGACCGTATAGAAGAAGATGAAGCCGACAATGATGAGCGGTATGACTGTGTACATGACCTCGATAGGCCCGTTGCTTTGAAACTGCTTGGGAATCCTGTTCGGGTCGCGCCGGCGGTAGACGAGGACGGCCCACAGGATCAGGCCCCACACGATCACCGCCACGACCACACCGGCGATGGTCATCCACGACCAGAGCTTGAACTCGGTCTGGCCCTGGCTCGTGACGCCGCGAAAGCCCCCGAACGTGGGCAACGTGCAGCCACCGAGCACAAGCGCGAGTCCGCTGAGCAGCACTAAGCGCGCGATGCGTCTCGGCTTGGCGACCCCCGGAACCCCCACGGGGCGAGACTCTAGCCAAATAATCGGAGTGGCAGTCAAGTACGGGCGGCGGCCGCCCGGAAGTAGGCCGGGCCTCGTCAGCCGGCTGGCTCGGACGAACGCGGAGGAGCGCCTCCGGATTGGGAAGTTGGCGGGCCCGCTTTGCCCGCGGCCGTCGCGCGACCGAGCCGGCGCGCGTGGCCAGTGACCCGTCCAAGGCCCCGGGCCGCGGCCAACGGAGCGCCGGAGTCCCGAGCCTTGGCCACGGCGGAGCCGAGAATGCGGCCCGCCGTCCCCGCCGCGATCGAGATGACGTCTCCGGTGTCGCTCGGAGGCCCGTCAGGCCGGGAGTTCCCGGGCAGGGCCGCGCCGGTGATGCTCCCCGCCGTCCCCGCCCCCGTAGGCTTGGCGCCCCGCTCCGGTCGCGGGCGCGCAACGATCTCGGTCGTGAGAGACATGCGAACGAGCACGACCGCGACCGCCTCGCCTATCACGATCGGGATCAATGGGAGGCTAGGCAGGTACAGCAGTGGCGAGAGCGCGAAGCACGCCGCCACGAGCAGGTCAAAATAGAGGTGGACGCGCCTAGGGACGACCCTCCACGCCGCGAGCGGCCCATTGCTCGTGATGGCAGACAGGGCCAGCACGCCGCCTGCTACGGCCAAGACGAGCTCACTACGGCCGTTCAGGTGCAAGCCTACGACGGCCACGGCCGCGGCAAGGGCATACTCAGCGAACTGGTGGCCACCAAAACCTACGTGCCGACGCGACGAACCTGCAGACGCCATCAGCTAGGACTGGGAGAGGAGAGGATCAGCTGGGGTGAATCGGGCCCGACGCCTTGTCGTCGCCCGTGTCCGCGGTCTGCTCCCCCTTGTCGCCCTCCTCCATACCCTTCTTGAACTCGTGCGACGCACTGCCGAGCCCGCGGGCGAGCTTGGGAAGGCGTGTTCCCCCAAAGAGCAGCACGATGACGACTACAGCAATCACGATCAAGCCGTCGGCACCAAGAATCTCGGCAAGCATCCCGGTGATCACCTGCCTTCCTTTCCGAAGATTGAGACCAGGTTAGACCGATCCCGGCCGCTTCGTGCAGCCGGGGTTCCGAAAGGTTCTACGTTCCTCCACTTCGATCCAGATGAAAAGGCGACCGACCTGGGCCGACTTAGGTTCCCGTCCAGGTTGGCGGTCGCTTCTCAGCAAAGGCGACCGCCCCTTCGAGAGCATCCCGGCTCGTCAAAACCGGGGCAGTGAGCTCGCCGTTTAGCTCCCACGCCTCGTCCTCGCTGAGGTCGAGCGAGCGCTTCATGAGCTCCTTTGAGACCCTTACGGCAAGGGGGGCATTGGCACAGATCAGCTCGGCCAGCGCGAGCGCCTCGGGGACGACGCGCCCCGCGGGGACGACCCGGTTCACCAGCCCGTAGCCGAGCGCCCGCCCGGCGTCGATGCTCTCACCGGTGAGTGCGAGCTCGAGGGCGATCGCGGGAGGGATCCGCCTCGCCAGGCGGATGAGGCCGCCCCCAGCTGCCGCCAGGCCGCGCTTGACCTCCGGAATCCCAAAAGCTGCATGCTCGGCTGCGACCACGAGGTCACATGCGAGCACGATCTCGAAGCCGCCGGCGAGGGCGACTCCGTTCACGGCCGCAATGAGGGGCTTGGGGAACTTACGCCCGGCGATGCCAGCGAAGCCGCCCCTCGCCGTCAAGATCTCCCCCGCCTCGCCCGAGGCGAAGGCCTTCAGGTCCATTCCAGCGCAAAAAGCCCGATCCCCGGTGCCGGTGAGGACGACCGCCCACACTTCGGGATCCTCGGTCAGCTCGTCGAAGGTGGCGTCGAGCATTCTCGCCGTCGCACCATCGATCGCATTGCGGACGCGTTCGCGGTTGAGGCGGACCAGCTCCACGTTTCCATGGCGCTCGCGGACGACAGGCTCCCCCTCGGACATGAGGTCAGTGTAGGACCAGGCCGGTCCGCTTCTCCGGCCGCTCCCCGGGTGCCGATCCCGCCCCGCAAGTGGCAGAGTCCCCTATCGTGGGATCATCGATGGCAGGGGGTGATTCCAAGTTGACCGAGTCGACACGCACGGCTTTCACCGCTCCTTCGACTCCCGCGGAGCGGGCGAACGGAGCCGATCAAGCTCTGGCGACAGCTATCACTTCGCCGCACGGACCTCCGCCCGGATATCGCGGCTTTGAGAGCTCCGAGCTCATCGAGGACTTCCGCCTCGCCTGCACCTCGAGGGCTCTCGACGACCGGGAGATCACCCTGCAACGACAGAGCCGCGTCCATTTCGAGATCGCCGGTGCCGGCCACGAGGCTCTCCTCCTCGCCATGGCGCGGTCTTTGCGTCCCGGCTACGACTGGTTCTTCCCCTACTACCGGGACCAGGCGCTCGTGCTCGCGCTCGGGGTGACGCCGCGCGACATCTTGCTTCAAGCGGTCGGCTCGGCCGCGGACGTGAGCTCGGGCGGTCGCCAGATGCCAGCGCACTGGGGCAACAAAGCGCTCAACATCGTCACCCAATCGAGCTGCACCGGCAGCCAGTGCCTCCCCGCGGTCGGCTGCGCCGAGGCCGCCCTGTACATAGCCCGGCGGAACCTGTCGGGCTGTGACGGTCATGGCGACGAGCTGACCTATGTTTCGCTCGGCGAGGGCGCCACCTCAGAGGGCGAGTTCTGGGAGAGCCTCAACACCGCCTGCAGGCTGCACCTGCCGGTTGTCTACCTTGTGGAGGACAACGGTTGGGCGATCTCGGTACGGGCCTCCGACCAGGCACCGGCGCCCATCTCCGAGCTCGTCCAGGGCTACCGCGGCCTGGCGATATACAAAGTGGACGGCACCGACTACTTCGCTTGTCGCACCCTCGCCGCCGAAGCCACAGCCCGCGTCCGCGCCGGCGAGGGACCCTGCTTGATCCATGCGACCGTGACGCGTCCGTACTCGCATTCATCCCAGGACACCCAGTCGAAGTACCGGTCCTTGGACGAGATCGAGGAGGAGGCGACCCGCGACCCGATTCTCCGTCTCGAACGGGAGCTAACAGAGGGAGGCGTAATCACCGGCGCCGAGTCAAGCCGGATCCGCGAAGCCGTCCGCGTCTTGGTGGCCGAGATCGGCCGGGAGGTTCTCGAGGCACCGAGGCCCGATCCGGCGCGGGTGACCGACCATGTCCTCGCCCTTCCTGCCATCGAGGAGCCAAAGCTTCCGACGGGTTTTGGCGCTGAGGACGATGCGAAGCCCGTCGGCATGGGCGAGGCGATTCGTCACGTGCTCTTCGAGCAGATGAAGGCAGACGAGCGCATCCGCGTCTTCGGCGAGGACGTCGCCGACGCCGACGAGGACATCATCGCCATGGTGGAGGGGAAAGGAGGCGTCTTCGGCACGACCCATGGGCTACAGCGCGAGTTCGGGATCGCCAGGTGCTACAACGCCCCGCTCGCGGAGGCGAACATCGTCGGTCGGGGTGTCGGCCAGGCGATCCGTGGGCTCCGGCCGTGCGCGGAGATCCAGTTCTTCGACTACATCTGGCCAGCGATGATGCAGATCCGATCGGAGGCCGCGACCACGAGGTGGCGGTCGGAGGGCCGTTTCACCGTCCCACTCGTCATCCGGGTCGCGATCGGCGGCTACCTGACCGGCGGGGCCATCTGGCACTCTCAGTGCGGTGAGTCGATATTCACCCACACCCCGGGGCTCATAGTCGTGATGCCCTCGCGTGCGAGCGATGCCGCCGGGCTGCTCCGCACAGCCTTCAGATGTGAAGACCCCGTCCTGTTCTTGGAGCACAAGCATCTGCTCCGCCAGAAGTACGCCAGGGACCCCATCACGCCGCCCGACTACCTGATCCCGCTCGGTAGTGCATCGACGGTCCGTCAGGGGCGGGACCTTACGATTGTGACCTGGGGCGCTACGGTGCAAAAGTCTCTCGAGGCCGCGGGACAGCTCGACGCGGAGGGCATGAGCGTCGAGGTCATCGACCTCCGCTCGCTGATCCCCTGGGACAAGGAGGCTGTCGCGGCCTCGGTCGCGCGGACCTCCCGCCTGCTCGTCGTGCACGAAGACGTGCTCACGAGCGGCTTCGGCGCCGAGGTCGCCGCCTGGGTGGGCGAGGCGTGCTTCTCGGACCTCGACGCACCGATCTCCCGGGTCGGCGCGACGGACACCTTTGTCGCCTACGAGCCGACGCTCGAGCGTGCGATCCTGCCCCAGACCGACGGCATCGCCTCCGCAGCCCGAAAACTGCTCGCCTACTGAGTCCCTCCGTGGCCCGTTGCGCTCCAGCAGGTGGACAGGGGTGACGACCCGCTCAGGTACAGGATGTCCTCGGCGGCCGACGGACGCTCTGAGGGGAGAGGAGGGCTGATCGCTCAGAGACGGTCCGTTCGGCCACCGACACCTTTACGCCGCGTCCCAGGGCGGAGTGTCCTCTGGTGACTCGCTCAACTCGGCTGCCCGGCCGGCATACCGGGCGGCTCCGTACGCACTGGGATAGGGACGCGCAACCTGGGGGCGCCACGCGTCTGGAACGGTTGCGAGAGCGAGGGGGGTGAGGACGCACGACCCTGGGCCAAGGCCGGTGCGGGCGGAATCCACGAGAACCAGGTGACCGCTGAGATTTGTCACCACTCCTCGCTTGTCCACCCGCGCGACCGTACGAGACCAGGGTTAACTGAGGACTAACTTCAAATGACCGGAACGCCGCTTCAGGATGAAAGCTTCGTGAGACATGGGAACTGAGGAGATCCGGGAGTTCTCGGCCCCCCAAGAGCGGTACCCTGCCGCTATGGTTCAACGCGCGCTTCCTGAGGACGGCACCGGGCGCGACACAGGCCAGAAAGAAGGCTCCCCTGCGTTTTTCGGCACGGTGGCGCCTTTAGAGGGCGACTCCGGGCTTCATCCTGCAGGGCGGGGCCTCGCACCTATGCGTCTCGAAGGTGACGACTCTGCCGGGCTCGAACTCATCGACCGCCATGTGATCCAGCTCTTCGCCCTCGTGGAGAACGCCGTCGCCGGGGCGACGCACGCCCTTGTGAGCGCGGATCGGGAGGCGGCGCGCAATCTCGTCGCTGCCGACGCCGACATCGACGACCTTTACCAGGCTCTCGAAGCCTCGGTGCAGGCACGCCTGCTCGACCGGCCCGCCGATCCCGCAGAGGCCCAGTACCTGCTGGCGGTGCTCGGGATGCTGCCCGAGCTGGAACGCAGCGGTGACCTTGCCGAACATGTCGCCAGGCGCGCGACCCGTAACCTGCCGGCCGAGATGCCGGCCCGGCTGCGGGGCTACGTCCAGCGCATGGGTGAGGTCGCCTGCGCGATGTGGCACATCGCCGGAGACGCCTACGGCGGCGACTCGCTCGGAGCGACCGAAAAGCTCGAGTCTCTCGACGACGAGATGGACGACCTGCACGTGACCTTCATCGCGGAGCTCGTCACGGCCGGGATCCCCGTCGAGGTCGCGATCGAGCTGGCCCTCGTGGGACGATTCTACGAGCGCCTCGGGGACCACGCCGTCAACCTCGCGAGGCGCGTCCCGAGCAGGCCGCGACCGAGCTCCCCCTAATGCGCCCGGCGCGCCGGGCGCCCGGGAGCGGTGGAGCCTCCTGCGGCGCGCCCGGACAGGACCGGGTCGGCATAAAACGGGCGCAGCCCGAGGCGCGCGGGAGGGAAGCTGCCGTAGACAAGGACGGCTTCACCAGCGGGGAGCTGGCGTAGCCAACCCGGAGGTGCCAGGGCCTGCACCGTAACCGCCTCGGTCCGCGAGCGCCTCCCGTCGTCGCCAACCGTCCAGGAGTGCTCGGCCCGCTCCTCCTCGCCGAGGAGCCCGCTCACGTGCTGCAAGGTGACCGGGTCCGCGATTCCCGAGCAGACGAGCTTGGCGCGGTGGTTGTTGACAACGGTCGCCCAGCGGCCGCCGTAGCGCGACTCGACCTGCGCCAGGTCCTGCCAGACGGTAAGAAGCTGGACTCCGTGACCGGCCGCTGTCGCCACTACGCGGTCGAGGTCGGCGAGCGGGGCGACGCTGGCGGCCTCGTCGAGGACGACCAGCAGCGGCGGATCGAGCGGCCGGCCGGTTGCCACGGACTTCTCGAAGGCAGCGTCCAGGACCTCGCGGACGATGGCCGTGAAGACCGGAGCAAGCCTCTCCTGGTCCCGCGCCGGCGCGCAACAGTACAAAGATCCGGCTCCGCCGGACACCAGCGCGGCCGGATCGATCTCGCTCCGCTCGGCCGAAGACGCCACGGCCGGGTCTGCGAATGCCGCCAGAACCGTCTCTGCCGTCGCGTAGACAGAGGCGCGCTGGCGCTCCTCACGCCCGAGGCTGGCCCGGGCCGCCCGCAACGCCTCAGGCACCGCGGCCAGCTCGAGAGCGAGAAGGACCTCCCTCGTCTCCTCCTCGTCGAGCCAGCGGACGACGTCAGACATCGAGGCGCCTGTCGTGGCTGCCGCGAACAACAGCGGGGCGAGCAGCTTCTCCGCGTTGGCATACCAGAAGCCGGCATCCTCCATAGCTGTGTTCCCGGCCCTCGCCACAGAGCACAGCGCCGAGGCGATACGCCTCGCGCCCGGCCATGTCGCCGCCCTTGCGAGCGGCGACCAACCCGACGGTCGCGATCCAAAGGCGCGGCTCACCGCGCCCGTTGGGTCGTAGTAGCGCACCTCGCCCAGCGACTGGCGCCAGGCAAATGTCTCATGGAGCAGGTCCGCCTTCACGCTGGTGGCAAGGAGCGGACCGGACCATTCGAGGATCGCAGGGATCGCTAGGCCGCTCGTCTTGCCAGACTGGGTCGGGCCTACGACCATGACCGAGTGTTTCGGCTCGGCCGCCAGCAGCCGGCCGGCGTGATTCCCGAGAACTATGCGGTCGCCTGTCGGCCCCGATACGCGGAGCGATCGCATGTCGCGCACCTGGGCCCAGCCGCGCCTCGAGACCGACCGCGAGGACCAATCGCGCGTGAGAGAACCCGGCCGGTCGCCCCGTAACCCTCCCACCGGCCGCGAGCCCTGCCGGCCGGCCCTCGGACGCCACCGCGCGCCCGCGCCGACCCCGGAGGCGGCACGATCATCCCTGTGCGCCACGAACCAGGAGACGGCCACGCCACCGGACAGGCAGACGACGATGACGAAGCCGAAACAAGCATCTGTGACCGGAGAGCTGGGGAAGCTCTCGCGGACGAGAGCAGGCCAGGCTCGGGACGGCACCGTCGGGTGGGCGAGTACCCCTGCTAGAAGGACCGGTGCCTGCCCGATGGGAACCTCTATCCATCGGCCGTGCGCCGCCCAGGCCAAGAGGCCGCCCGAGAGCCAGATCAGCCAGGACGCGAACAGGTATGCCGAAACGGCCGCTAACGCGAACCGGTCGCCGTCGTGCCGAACGGCGGAGGCAGACGCCGTCTTGGCCCCGTAGCGATTGCCACCGGCGCGCCGGGAATGTCCTGGCCGGCTCAAAGCGACAAGCCGTCGCCCGTGGCCACCCGCAACGTCGTCACATCTCGTCCCGAGTGACCAGCCTCGCGTCGGTGTCCACGATGGCGAGCTCGTCGGGGCCCAGCAGATGCTCGACGAGAAAGCGCCGCCTCCCGACCACCCACAGCGCCACACCTCTGCGTAGCCTCGGAAGCACCTCAAGCTCCGCGCGGCTGCATCCAAGGAGATCGGCCAGCGCCACCAGCTCCGAAGCCGGCTGCGCGTAACACACGACAGTCTCCGAATCGGCCAGCAACCCCTCGGCGAGGCGGCTCTGCTCGCTACCGGCCGAGCCGCTCGCTCCGAGGTCCGACGCTCGGTGACACACGGCGATGTTCGCCAACCCGTTCGCCCTTGCGAGTTTCCAAGAGGACCTGAGGTACCGGGCGACCGCCAGCTCTGTGAGCACCGCCCAGGCCTCGTCGACCACGAGGATCGTCTGAGCCTCCGTGCGCGCCGTCATGGCCTGCAACCAGGCCGAGGCGCACACCATCAGGGCACCGAGCGCCTCGGAGTGATAGACGGCCGAAAGGTCCACGACTAAGACGCCCGAGCCCGGGTCGATGCCCGGCGTGGTAGGCCCGTCGAACATCCCGGCCAGATCGCCCTCGACCAGGCGGCGCAGCTCGAGGCCGAGGTCCCTGCCGTCTTCCTCGAGCCCGGCCTTGGTCGTACCCACGGTCCTGGCAGACTCCGCCAGGGGACGGAGGAGCGCACGTACGACCTCCGGCAATGTCGGCGGGTCGCTGTCACGCTCGAGACGCACCCGGGTCGCGGCACCAAGGGCGAGCTCGAGCGCCGTGTGTTCGCGTGGCGAGAGCGCACGCCGCAGGCAGGCGGTCGCGAGGGTCCCGAGGAGAACGAGCCGGTGCCTTGCGACAGCCGTGCCGCTCGGTGCGGAGGGACCGTCGAGCGGGTTGACGCGGACCGCTCCTCCCGGCGCCAGGCTGAGCGGCCTCGAGCCGAGCGCCCGAGCAAGCGGGCCGTACTCGCCTTTGGGGTCGAGCACCGCTATCTGGCGCCCGAATGCCGCCTGGCGCAACAGGTAGGTCTTCACGAGAGCGCTCTTGCCACGCCCGATCTGGCCGAACACGGTGACATTCGGGTTCGTGACCATCCCTGCCGAGTAGAGCTCGAACGGGTCGTGGGCAAAGGGGCCGCCGACAAGGTCCTGACCGACGAGCACGCGGCTCGTGGGCAGCGGGGCCGAGGCCGCGAAAGGGTACGCGACGCCGAGCTGGGCGGTCGTCGACTCATGGGTCGGGAGCTTCATGCACACCCCCTCCCGATCGGGAGGATGCAGCTGTATCCGACCTGTTGGGCCCCGAACATCCGGTGGAGCGCGAGCTGTGACTGGGCGGCAATCTGTTCGAGGCGGCCGCAGGCTGACGCGAGTGCCGGCTCGTCGTCCGCCGTCACGGCCAAATAACCAGTGAAACGGAAGGCACTGTGACCCTCGGCCAGCTCGGTCTCCCGGCGGGTGGCGGCCTCGTGCTCGTGGCGCGCCCGTGCCGTGACCGCAAAGCCGTGGCGTTGTCGCAACTCGGCATCGGCAGCACTCGAGGTGCGGTCATGCTCGGCACGGCGTACCGCTCGCAACGGGGCCACAGGCGCCATCGTGACGGCGAGAGTACGCCTCAGTCCGCCCTCCAGCATGAGCGGCAGCAGGAAGCCGGTCCCGACACCACCGCGGGGCCAGTCCGCGATCCAGTAGAGGGCGTGCCATGTCGTGTCGGTGCGGATGCACGACCAGCTCTCCTCGACCCCGAGCGGAAAGGGCGAGCTGTCCGCTGCACCTTCGGGCGGCGGACCGAGCGCCGAGAAGCTCCGGATCATCGAACCGAGCGCGGAGCGCGACAGGGGACCCTCGGCTTCGAGGCCTGCAGCGAGGCACCTTCGCTCGAGCGCCCGTAGCTCCTCGGCCATCCTGTGCGCTGTGTCCTGAGCCCTTCGCCGACCCGGTCCCGCCCCCGATCGGACCGAAATTGTAACGATCACCTCATGTCTCCACAGCAGCGGTGTTGCCCGCTCTAGAAGCGATCTGTAGCTGTACGCGGCGATACCACGGTCACCGCCGTCACTCGGTGCAGAACGATCCTCGAAGCCGGCCGGCACACAACGTGCCACCCACTGCAAGCGGTGCAGGCCCCCGCCCTCGCGGGCAGAGGCGGCGAGCACCCCGGACCAGGCCGCGATTCGTTGCGATCGCTCCACTTCGTCGCCCAGGGCGAAACCGGACCCTCCGATCTTCATAGCCGCGGTCCAGGTGCGAGCGGCACGGTCCACGACGATGCCGGCCGGCCGGCTCGTGGCGCCGCTGGAGATCTCCTCCAGCTCGAGCTCGGAGAGCGGGCCGCGCTTGCGTCGTGTGCCACCCACCCGGCGGGCAAGATGGCTGGCCACGACAGGCGTCCATTGCTCAGCGCTGCGCCCGGCGATGGGCCAGGTGACCAACGCCACGCAAAGCGCGACGGTTCCAAGGCCAAGAAAGGCTCCGACAGCCCCGCCGACAGAGCGCAGGACACCCACACCGACCGCAAGACCCGCGCCGACAACTCCAAGCTGGCCGGCTCGCCAGCCCGCGACGAGGCCGCGTCTGCTGCGTGGGCCGAGCTGGTAGCGGGGGATCGCATCAGCCATGATCCGGCTCGCTTCGCTCGAGCTTCGGCCCCCTCCGCACGAGTGGCGGGTCCGCTAGGGCTGGGGCGTCGCCGGCAGGCGGGGAAACGGGGATGGCCGCGACACCGGCAAGAGGATCCTTGGCGGTGGAGCTCGAAGGGCGCGCCACGGGGGCGATAGGAGATGGGGGGGTCCCGGAGTGCTCGGCGCCGTCTGCAGGTGTGGGAACCGCCGCATACTCCTCCCTGAACTCGTGCCAGGGTCCTTGGCTCGGACCGTCACCTCCGCCGACGGGAGCCTCGGCGGCGCGGGTCACAAGTCCCCCGAGAGAAGCCAAGGCGGCCACCCCTCCGCCCTCGAGGCCGAGGACTTGTGAGCCAAATCTCTCCGCAACCCGGATCGGTCGCCGGCTCGTGCCCTCGAAATGCGCGATCGCTCCCGCCTCGAGGACCGGGACGAGCTTCAGCAGGGCGAAGGGGGCGAAGGCCGCGATTGCAAGCAGGGCCACGCCTTGGACAACCTCGGCCAGCCCGCTCGCACCGACCAGCAAGCCGGCCGCCAGCGCAAGCACTGCCGCGATCACCAGCTTCGAGAGTACGAGGGCAGCCAGTGTCTCTCCGAGCCTGCGAGCCCAGTGAGACGTGGCTGGCCATGCGAGGCCGACCAGGGCCAAGGGTAGGAACAAGGACGCGGCCGCGATGGCAGCCGAGCGGACAACGAGCTCGAGCCAGAGGAGGAAAGCGACGAATCCGGCGCTGAGCATGAGGAGGAATTCCGCGAAGGCCGCCAACCCGAGGCCCGCCGGCTGCGCGAGGCCGGAGACGAGCCCGGTCAACAAGTGGTGTGCCGGGTCACCATCGGCTCCAATCAAGATGGCGCTCGCCTGGTCGGTCGCCGTCAACCCCAAGGCGACCATCTGCACGCTCACGCCCGTGAACAAAAGTGCCAGCGGCAGCCGCACCAGCACGCTGCGCAGCAGGCTTCCCGGCTCCTGGCGGACAATCGCCTGGACGGCGGCGACCGCCACCAAAGGCAGGGCCACGGCCGCGCTCAGAACGGCCATGAGGGCGAATTCCGAACCGAACGCGCTCGCGCCGAGCACGGGCGCGGTGGTCGATGAGAGCGCCGAGCCCACCACCCCGACCAGCGACACGGCGCCGTCCGCGACCCAACTCAAGAGCGAGTGGAAGAACCCGCTCACGAGAGCCTTGGTGATCGCGTTCGCCAGGGCCGCAGGACTCAGGCCGGAAAAGATGCTCCCGATCGAGTGGGGCAGTACCCGAACGATGCCGCCGGGTGCTCCGACGATCCCACCCCGGCCGACGGCTCCGGCCCGGATCATGGGCAGTGACGCCCCGCCGTGGGCTTGGCCGACCGGCATCGCCAGAGCAGCCATGTCAGTGGATCCCATGACCGGTCTGGAACAAGAAATTCACGAGTGTCGGTGCAGCCCCGATCAGGAGGGCGGCGACGCCAGAAGCGAGAACTGCCTTACGCCCGGCATTCGCGTACTGGTAGTTGTTCGTGTGGCTCCCGAGAGCCCAGGCCGCGGCGCCGAGGACTAGACCGACCAGCGAAGCGATCAGCGCCCACCAACCGAGGCCGTCGGTGAGCTGCTGGATCGTTGACTGGCCCGGCAGTGCCGAGGAGCTGGGGTCCATCGATACGACCCCGGCGAGAAGGAGAGCAAGCGGAGGGACGGTCATGGGCACACCTTTCCGGACAGCGAACTTGTCATGGCCGAGCGTTCGGCGAGTCGTAAGGCGGCGTCCTTACCCGACTGGCCCCAGGACCTTGCCCCCCGGGACTACCGCCTCACCTACCCGAGGGGCGCGACGAAGGTGGGCAAATCCGGCCATGCCTGCGGGGCGCCAGCCATGTCATGCTGTTGCCCAGTGGGCACAGTCATTCACCTGACGGTTCTCGAGCTCGTCATTGCGATCGTCGTCGTTGTTGTCCTCATCGTGGGAACTGCGCTCGTCACAGGCCGTCGCGGTGGCCATAGCCTGCGCCAGCGCCTCCAGGCCCTTGCCTCACGGCTCGGCGCGGACGCTCCCCCCAGGGACGCGCCAGACCTCGAGGACATCTTGGTCCACGTTGAGCGCGCCACCGACCGCGCCGCGGAGGCCGTGGCGGAGGCGAGCTCGGAAGCCATCCGGCTGCGGCGCGCGCTAGACACGCTCCCTCAGGCCGTGCTCGTCACCGACGAGCGTGGCGACACGGTGTTTCGCAACAGCAAAGCCGTCGCGCTCATAGGCAGCCGTCATGGCGACGCGATCGCGGCTCAGGCGGTAGAAGAGCTTCTCGCCTCGACCGCGCCCGGTGCCAGTGAGGAACGCGTGCTCGAGCTGTACGGGCCGCCCCGGCGCACGCTTGTTGTGCGCACCGAGAGCATCGACAACGGGCAGAGGGCACTCGGTCTGATCGCTGTCATCGACGACGTGTCGGAGCGCCGTCGCTTGGAGGACGTCCGGCGCGATTTCGTGGCCAACGTCAGCCATGAACTGAAGACGCCCATGGGCGCCGTCGGCCTGCTCGCCGAGACCCTGCTCTCGGAGAACGAGCCGCAGGTGACTCAGCGCCTCGCCCACCGTATCTACACCGAGGCGTTCCGCATAAGCAGGGTGATCGACGACCTCCTCGACCTGTCTCGGATCGAGAACGAGGAGTCGCCTCCGCGCGAGCCGGTGCTGATCAACCTAGTCATGGCCGAAGCGGCCGAGCGCGTGAGAGAGGCGGCGAGCCAGCTCCAGATCAAGGTCACCCTTGAAGAGCCGGACCCGGCCCTCGTCGTGCTCGGCGACCGGCGCCAGCTGACCTCGGCTGTCTACAACCTGCTCGAGAACGCAGTGAAATTCTCGCCGGAAGGCGGTGACGTGAGCTGTGTCGGCCGGGCCGAGGACGAGGAAGTCGTCGTGATAGTCGAGGACCACGGCGTGGGCATCCCGTCGCGCGATCTCGAGAGGATATTCGAGCGCTTCTATCGAGTAGATGCAGGTCGGAGTCGCTCAACAGGCGGAACAGGCCTCGGACTCGCTATCGTTCGCCACGTGGCCGCGAACCATCGCGGCAGCGTGCAAGTTGAGTCTCAAGAGGGAGAGGGTTCGACGTTCACGTTGAGACTGCCCCGCCAACCCAGGACGGACATGTGACCACCAAACAACGCCGACTAAGCCCGAGGCTGACAATCGAACAGCGACCGACCGAGACGCAATGGTCCCCGCGAGACGTCAGCCCCCCCGTGAAGCAACCTCACGATCTCGCTCTTTCGAGCCACTCCTCAGATGCGGGCTTGCGGGGAGATGAGGAACGTGACGCTCCTCCGGCCCGTGTCCTTGTCGTGGAGGATGAAGAGTCATTCGTGGATGCCCTGACGGTCAACCTCGAGAGAGAGGGGTTCGTCGTCACTGCCGCCCGGGACGGTGTCGAGGCTCTCGAGCGCTTCGCGATCGACCAGCCCGACCTCGTCCTGCTCGACGTGATGCTCCCCCGTCTTTCCGGGATCGATGTCTGCCGGGCGATCCGTGCCAATTCAACGGTGCCGATCATCATGGTGACTGCCAAGTCGACCGAGCTCGACACCGTCGTCGGCCTGGAGGTCGGTGCGGACGACTACGTGGCCAAGCCCTACCGCGTCCACGAGCTCGTCTCGCGCATGCGGGCGGTGCTCCGCCGCGCCCCGGGCCACGGACGAGCCGACCGCGGCCCCGCCTCTTCTTCTGTTGGCGCTCCAGGCCGGGTGCCACTGCAGGCAACGGCCGACAAGTCCGCGAGCGAAAGCGCCGCCCGGCCGGCGCGAGAGGCCGCGCCGGTCCGGCCAGATGAGATCATTCGGGTCGGCGACGTGGTGTTGGATCTCGGGCGGCATGAGTGCTTAGTGCGCGACACGGAGATAAGGCTCCCGCTAAAGGAGTTCGAGCTGCTCGAGATGCTCCTCAGCAATCCGGGTCGGGTTGTGACCCGCGACACCTTGATCGACCGTGTCTGGGGCATGGACTACGTGGGCGATACCAAGACGCTCGATGTGCACATCAAGCGGCTGCGATCCCGGATCGAGCAGGATCCATCCAAGCCGGTGCTGATCACGACCATCCGCGGCCTCGGCTACCGGTTCGAGTCGCCACGGCACTGAGCGTCCCTTAGCTCGCCCACACGCCGGGGACGAATCTGATGCCCGCCCCCGGATAGCCTCACGTCGGTGCACGCAGTCGAGGTCGATCACTTGGTGATGCGTTACGGTGCCTTGACGGCCGTCGACGGGGTCAGCTTCGATGCCGATGCTGGTGAGGTCGTCGCCCTCCTTGGCCCCAACGGCGCCGGTAAGACGACGACCATCGAGACGCTCGAAGGGTTTCGGCGCCCCGACGAGGGCCACGTCCGTGTCCTCGGGCTCGACCCCTGGTCCGACCACGCCAAGCTCACTACCGTCGTGGGCGTTCTGCTCCAGCGCGGCGGCGTCTACCCGGTGATGAGCACCGCCCGTGCCGTCCAGCTCTTCGCGGCCTATTACGACGACCCGAGAGATCCCGAGGAGCTCATAGATCTCGTCGGCCTCCGCTCGGTTGCACGGACGGCTTACAAGCGCCTATCTGGAGGCGAACAGCAGCGTCTCGCCCTGGCGCTTGCGCTGGTCGGCAAGCCGCGGGTCGTTTTCCTCGACGAGCCGACGGCCGGGGTCGACCCGTCCGGGCGCATAACGGTCCGCGACGTCGTCGCCGGGTTGCGCTCCGACGGCGTGAGCGTCATCCTCACGAGCCACGAGCTCGACGAGGTGCAGCGCCTGGCCGACAGGATCGTCATCGTCGACCATGGCAAGGTCGTTGCCGCCGGGCGCCAGGGAGAGATCCAAGGTGAGTCCAAAGAACTCCGTTTCGCTGCTGAACCGGGCCTCGCTTGCGACGAGCTCGCCGCACGACTCGGTGCCGCCGTCACCGAGGGCCCCCCCGGGGAGTACCTGGTGTCGGCTCCACCCGTCCCCTCGCTTGTGGCAGCGCTCGCCGCTTGGCTGGCCGAGAGGGACCTCTCGCTCGGCGATCTCCGGGCCGGCCGGCAGCGGCTCGAGGACGTCTTCTTGCGCTTGACCGGAGGCGACGGCGAGCGGGCCGGCGCGTCCTCGACTTCGGGTCGCCAAACTCGCAGGGGCCGGTCCAGGCGATGAACCTGCGGGCACTGCGGGCACAGGTCGGCGCCGAGACCCGGATGACGCTCGAGCGCGGGGAGACCCTGCTCGTCACGCTCGGCATCCCAGTCGTCCTGCTCGTCTTTTTCACGGTGGTGCCCGTGTTGCCGACGGGCACCCGCCATCGGGTCGACTTCCTCGCCCCCGGTGTTTTGGCGCTGGCCGTCATGTCCACCGCCATGGTCAGTCTTGGGATCGCTACCGCCTTCGAGCGCAGCTACGGGGTACTGCGGCGGCTCGGCGCCACCCCGCTCGGCCGGCCCGCGCTGCTCGTCTCGAAGATCGGCTCTGTGCTCGTTGTCGAGGTCATTCAGGTCGTCGTGCTCGTGGCCGTGGCGCTGGCACTGGGATGGCGGCCGCACCCCGCCGCCGGGCTCGCCGTCGTGGCCGTGTTGCTGGCGACGATCGCGTTCGCAGGAATAGGCCTCGCTATGGCGGGTGCACTCCGAGCCGAGGTGACACTTGCGGTCGCGAACGGCGTCTACGTGATCCTGCTGCTGATCGGGGGAGTCCTGTTCCCGCTGCACGAGCTCGGGGCCATGGCCACATTCGCACGCCTGCTGCCTACTGCGGCCCTGTCGGACGCTCTCCACCTCACGCTCGGGTCCGGTTTAGCGGCGCCGTTGGAAGCCTGGGTCACCTTGACGATCTGGGCAGTGGCGGCGCCTGCGGTCGCCGCCTTCACCTTCAAATGGGACTGACGTCTAGATGGGGCTGAGCGGCCAAGTTGGATTGAACGCGCTCAGTGGTAGCGGACGATCGCGTCGATCGCCATCGCTGCGAAAACCACGGTGATGTAGGTGATCGAGTAGGTGAACAGACGCATGGCGCTCTTCGGGGTCCCTTTCTCGCGCCTAAGGCGCAAGGCGTCCGCCATGTACAAAGCCCCGGCGATGACCGCCGTGGCCCAGTAGATCCAACCGGAGTGGTCGACGACCCCGAACACGAACGAGGTCGCCACCAGCGCGAGTGAGTACAAGATGATCTGGCGAGACACTCGTTCGAACGGAACCACAACGGGAAGCATCGGGACGTTCGCCGCCTTGTAGTCGTCCTGGTAACGCACGGCAAGCGCCCAAAAGTGTGACGGCGTCCATATGACGATCATCGCGAACAGAACCATGGCCGGCCATGCGAGCTGGTCGGTGACCGCGGTCCAGCCGACCAGCACCGGGACCGCCCCCGCCGCGCCGCCGATGACGATGTTCTGCGCCGACCGGCGCTTCAGACCGATCGAGTAGACGAAGACGTAGAAGAGCGCCGCCGAGAGCGCGAGCAGGGCCGAGTAGAGGTTCACTGCCCGCCAGAGCAGAGCGAAAGCGACAATTTCGAGGGCGAGGGAGAAGACGACCGCAGCGACGGGCGTCACCGCTCCGGTGACGAGCGGCCGGTGCCGAGTGCGGTGCATGACGGCATCGATGTCGCGGTCGACGAACATGTTCGCAGCGTTCGCTCCGGCGGCCGAAAGAGCGCCCCCGGTGAGCGTCGCGACCATCAGCCACCATCTCGGGACACCCTTGGCGGCAACCACCATGGTCGGCAGAGTCGTGATGAGCAAGAGCTCGATGATGCGGGGTTTGGTCAGCGCCAGGTAGGCCTTGAGCCTGAAACTGACCGAGCGGCGTGGCGTCAGAGCGGTAGTGATCTGCGCCACCTCGCAAGTATAGGAAGCGGCGTTCGCCCGAGCGGCGGCAACCTCAGGCCCAGGCAGGACAGAATGGTGGCTTGATCCGTGTCCGCATACGATCCAAAGGGAGTGCGCCTGCCCCGTTTCTCACCTGCCACCGTGCGCAAGGTGGCCTTGGCTTCGGTGATCTGCTTCGCGCTGCTCGTCGTGAGCGGCGGCGCAGTGCGCTTAACAGGCTCGGGGTTAGGTTGCCCGGACTGGCCCTCGTGCTACCACCATCACCTGACGGCAGCCGCCTCGTTCCATCCGATCGTCGAGTTCGCCAACCGGCTCGTGAGTGCCGCGGTGACCGTCTTCTCGGTCGTGACGCTGGCGGTTACGGCCCTGCGCACACCCCCGCGCCGGGACCTCACTCTCCTCGGGGCGGGCCTCGTGGGCGGGATCGTGGCTCAGATAGTCCTCGGCGGCCTCGTCGTGCTCTTCAAGCTCAATCCGTACCTGGTGGCTGTCCACTTCTTGCTCACGATCGGGATTCTTCTGGACGCGATCATGCTGTACCACCTCTCCGGCAACCCCCCGACCCACTCCGAGGCGGTGGTTGGGCGCGACCTGATCCGACTGGCACGCCTCCAGCTGCGAACCCTCACCCTCGTCACTATCCTCGGCACGATAGTCACCGGCGCCGGCCCGCATGCGGGTGGGCTCGGTGCCAAACGGGTGCCTATCGCGTTCAGGGACATAGCCGAGGCGCACTCCACGGCCGCTCTGTTCCTCATCGGCTTGACGCTCGCGTCGCAGTTTGCCTTCCAGCACGCAAAGCCGCCCGAGGTCGTACTGAAAAGAGGGCGGCTGTTCCTAGAGGTGATGGTGCTCCAAGGAGCACTCGGCTACCTGCAGTACTTCCTTCACGATGCAGCCCTAGTAGTGGAATTCCATCTCGCAGGGGTGACGACCCTGTGGATCACGGGGATCGGCTTCTACCTCTCGTTGCACCGCCACCCTGCGGAGGAGAACGACGCCACCCCTGGCTCGAGTATTGCCGGCGTTCTCGCGACGGGGTCCTGAGCGCGCCATGAGCGCAATCTCGTCCGGCACGACTACCGCCCCGACGGAAGTCGAGCGGCCTGAGACGCACGAGACGGTCGTCCCGGAGCTGCCCTGGCTCGTGATCGTGTGGAACGACCCCATCAACCTCATGAGCTATGTGACATACGTGTTCCAGAAGCTGTTCGGGTACTCGCGGGCCAAGGCGCACAAGCTCATGCTCGATGTCCACTACAAAGGTCGCGCCGTGGTTTCGAGCGGGGCCAAGGAACGCGCGGAGCTCGACGTCGCCAGGCTGCACCAGCACGGGCTCTGGGCGACGATGGAGCACAGCGAGTGAGCTTCAGGCGCCGGATCCGCCCGGCTCGCGAGGGTGGTTACGAGATCCGGCTCGGCGCCGAGGAGCGCAAGCTGCTCGAAGTGCTGCCGCTGCAGCTCGTCTCCCTGCTCGACGACGTCGGAGACAAGCCGCCCGGAGAGCTACCCGACGCCCTGCGGAGACTGCTGCCGCCCGCATACACCACAGACCCGGACGCCGAGCACTCCTTTGTCTCGATGACCCGTGAGGACCTCCTCGAGCACCACCGCGAGTCGCTCGAGACGATGTCGGCCACGGCCAAGGCGACATGGCTGGATGACGATCAGCTCGCCGCTTGGCTCGCAGCCCTGAACGACCTCCGCCTCTCGCTGGGGTCGATGCTCGGGGCCCGCGAGGACGAGACCGAGCCGCCTGCAGCCCACTCGCATCCGGCCGAGTGGATCGCCTACCTCTATCTCGGCGGGCTCCAGAGCGAACTCATCGACATCCTCGAAGGGACCTTGCCCGAACCCACCCCGGGTGCCGATGACCTCGTCCCCGAAGATGTCTGGGGAGAGCCGCCGGGCGGGCTGCGTTGGGACGGCACGCCGCAACCGGGAGACCAGTGAGCACGCCGGTGGGCCCACCCCGCCTGCTGGCGATCATGGGCTCGGGAGAGACGGCACCGACGATGGTGAAGGTCCATCGCCAACTGCTTGAGAAGATGGGACCCCCGCCCGTGGCGGCGGTTCTCCTCGACACCCCGTTCGGCTTCCAGGAGAACGCGCGGGAAATCGCCGGGCGCGCTGTGACGTATTTCCGCGAGAGCCTGCAGGCACCCATCGCCGTCACTGGCCTGCCAGCGGGGTCAGAGGGGAGCGCTGGGGCACCATTCGCCGACGAGAGGCTCGTCGCGACTGTCAGGGGTGCGGGCTATGTCTTTGCGGGGCCCGGGAGCCCTAGCTACGCCTTGCGGAAGTGGCAGGGGACGGTGATTCCTGGTCTGCTGGTCGAAAAGGTGCTCCACGGAGGATGCGTCGTCTTCGCAAGCGCCGCTGCGCTCACGCTCGGCGTCGTGACGGTGCCCGTGTACGAGATCTACAAGTGCGGCGAGGACCCACACTGGCTCGAGGGCCTCGACGTCGCTTCGGCCGCCGGAGTAACGGCGGCGATCATCCCCCACTACGACAACAACGAGGGCGGGACACACGACACGCGCTTTTGCTATCTCGGCGAACGCCGTCTGTCCGTAATGGAGAGGAAGTTGCCGGACGGGACCTTCGTCCTCGGAGTGGACGAGCACACGGCCTGCGTCTTCGATCTCGACGACGGCACCGCCTCTGTCGAGGGACGCGGCGTCGTCACAGTGCGCGCCGCCGGTCGTTCTGCGACCTTCCCGAGCGGTGAGACCGTCCCGATCGCCCGATTGCTCGAGACTGCCGAGGCACTGGCGCGCGGCGCGAAGACGGGAGGCGACACCGGAGGCACTCCAGGCGCCGGCGACATGGCGCCGGCGCCTGGGATCCCACTTCCAAGTACGTCCCCCCTCGTGGACATCGTCCGCAAACGCGAGGCTGACTTCGCCACGGCAGTTTCCGCTAGGGACATGACCCTCGCTGCCGGCACGGTGCTCGATCTCGAGCACGACATCACCGAGTGGTCGACCGACATCCCGCCCGGAGACGAGCTCGATCGGGCACACGCCAGCTTGCGCTCGCTCATCTTCGTACTCGGACGCCTGTCCGAGACGGGGGCCCGCGACCCTCGTGAAGTCATAGGGCCCTTTGTCGAGGCACTCTTGGAGCTGCGGAACGCGGCGAGGATGGGCGGACGCTTCGAAGAGGCCGACCTCGTGCGACAGCGGCTCAGTGAGTGCGGAATCGAAGTGCGCGATACTTCCGACGGAAGCGAATGGCTGATTACTAGCAAGCGCACTGCGGGAGCTGAGGCCGCCGACTGATATTTTTGCTACTTCGGCTTGGTCGCTTCCGCCCTTCGGGTCGAGCCCCCATCGTCCAGCGGCCGAGGACATCGCCCTTTCAAGGCGGAAACACGGGTTCGAATCCCGTTGGGGGTGCTGGATGTATCCCCTGGTCAGTGGCCCTCGCAGAGGACAGC